>NZ_JBBMES010000001.1:0-379644 GCF_040096395.1 Lachnospira hominis (ex Hitch et al. 2025)
ATTGTTATGTTAGTAATTATTCCTCTAATATGTTTAATAACCTCTGTTTTTTATGGGATTAGGAATGGTTTTAACTTTTGGTATATTTTGATTGTAGCAATAATGTTTGTACCATCTATATTTATATTTTATAACTCAAGTGCATGGGTTTATGTAGTTGGATATGCTGTTATTGCATTATTGGGAAATTTAATAGCATTGCCATTAGGAAAAAGATAACTTCCAATTTGGAGAATTGAAAAAAACGGAATTTACCTATTAAGACATATAAACTCTTGACAATAAAGCTCCTATATAGTATGTTTTTAATAAACTACTATATAGGAGCTTTTGTATGGAAATGAATGGAGGATTTCTTGTCACCAAAATAAAACAGCTTGGAGACCGGATTTTTGAGAAGATTCTCAGTGAAAAGAATATTGATGCGTTTAATGGAGCCCAGGGACGTATTCTTTATGTGCTGTGGCAAGAGGATGGTATCTCAATCAGGTCACTCTCGACTAAATGCGGATTAGCGATAACATCTCTTACTACGATGCTGGAAAGAATGGAAAATCAAGGGCTGATAAGCCGTGTTCAGTCTAAAACGGACAAAAGGAAAACACTTCTGTTTCTGACTGAGAAAGCACATGCCTTAAAGGGCGAGTACGATTCTGTATCTGATGAGATGGGCAGTATTTACTACAAAGGTTTTTCGGAGGAAGAAATTACCCGGTTTGAGGAATGCCTCGACCGCATCAGAAAGAATCTTGAGGAGTGGCAGAAGTCATGAGTATTTGTATCAAAGATCAGATTCAGAACATGAATATTGTCATCGGCTGCACAGTGGGGTGTACATATTGCTATGCCCGCAACAACGTGAAACGCTGGCATATGATTGATGACTTCGCTGACCCTGAATTCTTTCCGGGTAAGCTCAAGATGATGGAAAAGAAACGTCCGCAGAACTTTCTTCTTACCGGGATGAGCGATCTCTCCGGATGGAAGCCGGAATGGAGAGACGAGGTACTTGCAAAGATCCGTGAAAATCCGCAGCATCAGTTCCTGTTCCTTACCAAGCGACCTGATTTGCTGGATTTTGATACCGATCTGGAAAACGCATGGTTTGGCGTTACGGTGACGAGGAAAGCAGAACTGTGGCGTATCGACGCCCTTCGGAAAAACGTCAGAGCAAAACATTACCATGTTACCTTTGAGCCGTTATTCGACGATCCCGGCACAGTTGACCTTTCCGGAATCAATTGGATCGTTGTCGGCACCATGACCGGAGCTCAGAACAGGAAGATTCATACGGAGCCGGAATGGGCATGGTCTCTGGCGGACCAGGCACATAAGCTCGGCATTCCGGTGTTTATGAAGGAAGACCTTGTCCCTATCATAGGGGATGAAAATATGATTCAGGAAATGCCGGAAGAATTTAATAAAGTGTTAGAGGTACAGAAATCATGGAAGAAGTAATAAATGGAATCCTCATTCGTGAGGTGGAAACAAAGAACATCATGACTAAGTCTAGTCTGCCGGTAGGCGGTTACTCGGTCAATCCCTATGTGGGCTGTACACATGCCTGCAAGTATTGCTATGCTTCTTTTATGAAGCGCTTTACCGGGCACAAGGAGGAATGGGGCACTTTCCTTGATGTGAAGCATTGGCCGGAAATTAAAAATCCGAAGAAATATGCCGGACAGCGGGTGGTCATCGGTTCTGTGACAGATGGCTACAATCCACAGGAGGAGCAATTCGGGAATACCAGAAAACTTCTGGAGCAGCTGATCGGCAGTGACGCAGATATTCTGATCTGCACAAAGTCTGATCTTGTGGTACGGGATATTGATCTGCTGAAAAAGCTTGGACGAGTGACCGTTTCATGGTCGATCAACACGCTGGATGAAAATTTCAAGAACGATATGGACTCTGCCTCAAGCATTGAGCGTCGTATCGCTGCTATGAAGCAGGTATATGAAGCAGGGATCCGTACAGTCTGTTTCGTATCCCCGGTATTTCCCGGTATCACGGACTTTGAAGCGATCTTTGAGCGGGTAAAGGATCAGTGCGATCTGTTCTGGCTCGAAAATCTCAATCTTCGAGGCGGTTTCAAAAAGACAATTATGGATTATATCGCCGGACAATATCCTGATCTTGTACCACTTTACGACGAGATCTATAACAAGCATAACCGCAGCTACTTTGAAGCACTTGAAGTAAAAGCTGAGAAAATGGCTAAGAAGTATGATTGTGCCTTTGTGGATAATGAAATGCCTTATGGCAGAGTCCCGCAGGGGCATCCGGTGATCGTAGATTATTTCTATCATGAGGAAATCCGTGGGACAGAGAATACCGGAAAAAGAAATCGATAAATTCCAATTTGACGGAGTAATGGATATGAAAATACGAGAAGTGAATGAGAATAAAAAGCAGTTTATATCCTTATTGCTATTAGCTGATGAGCAGGAAAATATGATTGATCGCTATCTTGAAAAAGGTACTATGTATGTGCTTGAAGATAATGATGTAAAAGCTGAATGTGTTGTCACCGATGAAGGTAACGAAATACTTGAAATCAAGAATATCGCAGTTGATCCGGAAAATCAGGGAAAGGGCTATGGCAAAGCATTAATTGACTTCCTTGCAAGTAAATATGCAGATGAATATTCTATTTTGCAGGTTGGAACAGGTGACAGCCCGTTGACCGTACCGTTTTATGAAAAATGCGGATTTGTCCGTTCGCACAATATTCCGAATTTCTTTACGGACAATTATGACCACCCAATTTATGAGTGTGGTGTACAGTTAATAGATATGGTATATTTGCAAAGATGTTTATAACTTCCAGTTTAAGAAGTTTATGGGGACTGTCCCAAAGGTGACATCATATTGAATTAAGAAGAAAAACAGTAAGAAGGGACAGAGAGTAAATATGAGCTTTCTGTCTTTCTTTTGCCTTGCATATCAATAATTGATCCAGTAGACCAATTTTGATTCGTGTGGAATTATGTTTTGTTCAGTTGCATCTGGCTCAGTTGAGACCGGACAAAATGATTGAGGACAGACACGTCAATTTGAATTGTTTATTTTCATAAAATGTGTTACAATCAAGTTAGCTGAAACTAATTATATTGCAAAAAAGGTAAATGTATGAGTGAAAGAATAAAACCTACTATCAGTGGCAGTGCTGAGACAATGCTCCAGAGCTTTTATGCCAGAGCCCGATATTCCAAAAGTAAACATAATAAATTCTATGATGCAAAGGCGGTAGAATTAGTCGACAAAATTGATTATGATTTTTCTACAGCGGCTAGGGATTCTACGATGAGGAAAGGGGTAATTGCCAGAACGGTAGTTTTTGATGAATTAGTAAAGAATTTTATAGAGAAAAATCCTTATTGTACGGTGGTTAATATTGCCTGTGGTCTGGATACGAGATTTTATCGCATGGATAATGGTAAAATCACCTGGTACAATCTGGACCTGCCAGAAACGATAGCAATCCGCAATCAGATTTTCGAGGAATCAGGACGTGTTTCTACGATAGGAATTTTTGCACTTGACCCTGCATGGTCAAAAGAAGTAAAAGTGAGGGGGAAAATGCTTTTTATCATTGAAGGATTATCAATGTATCTGACAGCAGAAGGAAACGGTAAGATATTAAAAATAATAAAGGACAACTTTGATAATGCCTGTATTCTTATGGAGTGTCTGGCAAAGGCATGGGTAAAGAAAGAAGGAATAGAAAAATCCATACAGCAAACAGGCTCAAAATTTGTCTTCGGTGCAGATCATTTTGAAGACCTTGGGAATATGACAACAGGGTATCATAAAATAAAAGATGATAATATTCTTCGTGGCATGGAGTTATTTTCATCTGCATACAGACTTTTGGCATTATTACCGATTGCAAAAAAGGTTACGCAGAAGATTCTGATATTTGAAAAGGACGAACAAAGCATGTGAAAGAGTCTTTATACGTGAATGAAAACAGATTGTTCAGGAGGGGACTGCCATGTCGCAGAAAGAAAAGAAAAAGCTTGTAAGTATAAAAACCGATGATACACTGATGGAAACTGCTTTACATGGGATTCATCTTTTTCCATACAAACTCTATGATGAAAACATAACCGATTATGATTTTAACTGTATTGACTGGCATTGGCATACCGAATTTGAATTTGTATATATCGAATCCGGTATAGTTCACTTTAATGTAGGAGAAGATAATTTTGACATGTCCGAGGGACAGGGAATATTTATTAATTCCAAAGTTGTTCATAAAATGCATTCCGAAAATGACGCTGTAATTCCAAATTTTCTCTTTCTTCCGTCCCTGATTGCTCCGAAAGAAAGTTTAATCTATCAGAAATTTGTGTTACCCTTTCTGAACTCATCTTTGGGTTATTACATTTTTTCTTCCTCACAGGAATGGCAGAAAGAAATTTTGTCTGAAATGCAAAAGCTTATACAGTTTAGCAGAGGTGAAATAAATGAACTACAAATATCTGTTCAATTACAAAAGATATGGGCACTCATAACTACAAATGTTATTTGTTACCCAGAAACGCAAAATGTGAATTCTTCCTCACTTGCACGGTTACAAATGATGATGCAGTTTATACATTCGAATTACCCTGAAAGCATTTCTCTTTTGGATATTGCCAAAGTTGGGGAAGTGAGTATCAGTACTGCTTTGAATTTGTTTCGTAATGTACTGAATACATCTCCTGTCAACTATCTGATATGCTACAGGTTAAGGAAGGCAGCATTACTTCTTACCAATACAGAAAAAAAAGTAAGTGCCATTTCAATAGAAACTGGATTCAGTAATACAGATTATTTCTGTAAAACATTTAAGAGAATGTATTCATTAACTCCTACAGAGTATAGAAACGTAAAAAAATGAATTATCCGACGAAAAAAGGGCGACTTATCTCGCCCCTTTATCTCTGCTATGGTAATTCCTTTGTGTATGCTGCTGGTCAGCTTCTCTTTGATATATCCGTAATCTTTCTTCAAAGGTTGCTTTTGGTGGTATCTGCGGTTTGTGCGGTTCTGTAACCTCTTTATTTTCAACAGTTGGAACAATCGCAATGCCTGGCGTCGATACTACTATGAGAAGATTAATAAGGTCAGTATAGAAGAGTTTTGCCTCATCCAGAAAATTTTCCTGCTTAATCAGCTTGTTCTTGGCAGTAAATAAGGTACGCTCATAGGCTTCTCCTTTTTTAACTATCTTACAACCTTTGCGGATATTCCCACTATCATCCAGTATCTCTTTTTTAGTGCGAACATGTTTTCCATGTTCATTGTAGAACATATTACGTGTCGCAATCTTTTCTATGGATTCCGGCAACAGTTCCCTCTCGGAAAAATGAGATGGGTATGATAGTTGGTTTTGCGTTTGTTAGGTACATTTACAATCTCTGGTTTATTCTTAGGCATATAAAATTCTTTAAATTCTTTCTTAAAATCAAAAGCCATAATAATCTCCAAAATTTCAATTTTAACATCAGACGTGTGGTTTTTACGATATTATACAGCATAATTGCGATATTATATAGTGAAAAATAAACAAAATTGCTATATAGTTCTATTTAGCCGTAAGGAGAAGATAAATGTATGCACAGGTTGAATTTGGTTTATGTGATGAAAAAGAATGTATTTCTATCATTTTAGATAATGAGGAACAGGTAAATGAATTTATGTTAATGCTTATTGAAAAGTCATTTATAGTGAATTGTGAACCAAGATACTTAGGTGCGTTCTATGAGGGAAGTGTTTGGTGTGGAGATGAGCATTATCTAAGAATAACAACAAAGAGAGTTGAGGAAAAATGATGAAGAATTATAAAAAGACAAAATTGGCGTGTTATTTGGGATTTATTACGCAGGCAGTTGCTGCGAATTTTGCACCTTTACTATTTCTAAAATTTCATACAGATTACAATATTTCACTTGGAAACATTGCTATGATATCAACATCCTTTTTCTTTACACAGCTTTTGGTAGATTTGTTTTGTGCCAAGTACGTGGACAAAATTGGATATAGAGTATGCATTGTTGCTTCTGAAGTATGTTCGGCTGCAGGCCTTGTAGGTTTGGCATTTTTACCGGAAATAATTCCATCTCCGTTTATTGGTATTATTATAAGTGTCATTTTGTATGCGATTGGAAGTGGCTTAATCGAGGTTTTAGGAAGTCCTATTGTGGAAGCATGTCCGTTTGAGAACAAGGAGGCTACTATGAGCCTTCTGCATTCCTTTTACTGTTGGGGAGCAGTTGGAACTATACTTGTTTCGACCGTTTTCTTTCTGCTATTTGGAATTGGCAGCTGGAAATGGCTTGCTGTTATTTTTGCATTAATTCCTGCTATCAATATTATTAATTTTGCAACTTGTCCGATTGAATCATTAGTAGAGGAAGGACAGGGAATGGGAATCAGAAAATTATTTTCAAATTCCATGTTCCTGATTGCCATTGTGATGATGGTCTGTTCCGGGGCATCGGAGCTTGCAATGGCACAATGGGCATCTGCGTACGCAGAATCAGCCCTAGGCTTTTCAAAGGCAGTGGGAGATATTGCCGGACCTTGTATGTTTGCTGTGACGATGGGAATTTCACGAGTGTTGTTTGGAAAAGCCGGTGATAAAATGAAACTAAACAGATTTATGATTGGTTCCGGTATCTTATGTTTTGTATGTTATTTATTAGCGTCATTTTCAGAAAATCCGATCATTGGACTTGCTGGATGTATTGTATGTGGGTTTTCTGTAGGAATCATGTGGCCCGGTACAATCAGCATCTCTTCCAAGGCATTTCCAACAGGAGGAACTGCAATGTTTGCACTTTTAGCAATGGCAGGTGATCTTGGAGGAAGCATAGGTCCAGCCATTGTAGGAAGGGTTGCGGACATGTTTGGAGGTAGTATTCATGTGGGCATGCGCATTGGACTCCTGTTTCCGATTACGTTGTGTTTTATGCTATTTTTATTCAATATAATGAACCACAATGCGAATAAGCAGAAATAGCTGTTATGGAATCTATAAAACAAGCACCAAATGACTTGTAATGTCATTTGGTGCTTGTTTTGACTTAAGAATTATTTACCATAGTTCCAACGAATCTTCCACATCTATCCACATCTGCATAGTGCCGTCAAGATAAAGTCGAGCATACTTCACAGGATTGTCTATTGCCAAAGCATTCAAGGCACACTCTGAATTAGGTGTTGTCTTTAATCCTTCCTCTGCCTTTGCACAATCAATCCGAAGAATATATCCGGCATAAGTGCATATATCAATGCTGTTATGATAAATGTTGTAATCTGCATATATTATGTTCATTAAACCAATCCTCTTTTCTGTAAAATTCAAAAAGCATTTCAAGCAGTTCACACAGTCCGTTCATATTATGCTATAATGTGTTATGCGATTTTGCTTCCCTTATTTTTTCCCTTACGAGGGTTCGTAAAGCCTTGTGAAACGATATAACACAAGGGAATACCTAAGGGAAAGCTCACCTACAGAAAAGTTAGTGTTTATAAGGGTTAGCGGGGAGTTTATTAATAAAATATAACAGCTAATGAAACCCTTAAATTAAGTGATTATACAATCGGAATTTACAGAACTACAAAGAAAGGATACATATTATGGAAGGAAGATTAATAGCATTTGTTATTTGGGTAATAATCGGCGTATTATTTATTGTAATGGGCATTTATGATTTTAATTCCAAGAAAGCAAAACCTTTCGGTTTTTGGGCAAATGCTGAGGTAGCACCCATAGAAGATGTGAAAGGCTATAATCGTGCTTTGGGCATATTGTGGTGCGTGTATGGTGTTTTGTTTACGTTAATTGGATTGCCTTTATTAGATGGGCAGAATTCGGGTTTGATTATTATACCTATATTGGGTGCAATGCTTATTAGTATTGCGGCTATGGTAGCGTATGTAGTAGGTATTGAACCCAAATACCGCAAAAAGAAATAAATGGAAACTTCAAGTTTGTCTGACTCATAAATAATTTAATAACAGGATTACAAGCACTTTAGCTACTGATTTATTTCTAGATGTAGCTAAAGCGGCCCTTGTAATTAGAAATCATCTTTTTGCAAGGAGGACACCGCATGGATAGAAAATCTCAAGAATGTTCCTGTAGTTATCACAAACAAACATGTAGTATCTACAGCAATAAAAAAAGAAGCAGATCCCGAAGTGCTGCTTCATCAATTTTTTCGTAAGTGTCCGTACACTTACTGTGCTTGTTCATATACTAATCGTGTAAGAACAATTTTAAACATAATGCTTATATTATTATACCATAGTTTGGAAAAATAAAAAATTATATTTCATCAACGTTTCATAAAAGGTGTGTAGAATGTTATTGAAAGTAGCTATAAAATGCTATTGTGTAAAAAATAAAGGAGGAATAATTTATGTAAAAATGCTTGTCCAGTAGATGCAATTAGTTATGGAGTAAGAAAATAGAAAGGAGTAGTTAGGAAAGTGATAAAAAATGCTATAGCATATATTACAAGAAAGAGAAATAGAACTTTAATAATTTTTATCATATTAACTATAGTTCTTTCTTGCTTGTATTCTTGTTTAACAATAATGAAATCAAGCGATGAAATAGAAAAGGCTTTATATGAAAGTTCTAATTCTTCAATATCAATAACAAGAAAAGATGGTAACTATTTTAATGTTAATGAATTTAAAGATATTGAAAAAATAAAAGAAATTGAAGAAAAAATAATTCAATATGATGGATTAGCAAAACTAAAAGATGCTAAAGTAGTTAGCGGAGAACAAAGAATAAATAGAGAAGACTTATCTGACGAATTTAAGAATGTTGTTTCACTCGAAGCTACAAATAATACTAAAAGAAATATTTTATTTAGTAGTGGAGTATTTACAATTAAAGAAGGTAAAAATATAGGAGAAAATGATAAGGATTCAATTATTGTTCATGAAGAATTTGCTAAACAAAACAATCTAAAATTAGGTGATGAAGTTGATCTTGAATTATTAGATATTGAAAAAAGTGGAAAAATGAAAAGTCATAAATTTAAAATTATAGGGATCTTTTCTGGTAAAAAACATGAAACATATACAGGGCTATCTTCTGATTTTAGCGAAAATATGGTGTTTGTAGATTATTCAACAAGCCAAGAGATATTAAATAAATCAGATAATAATAAAATTGCAAATAAAATTTTAATGTATTCTGGTAGTGCAGAATCTACAGACTTAGCCTTAAACAAATTGAAAGAGCTTAAAATTGATGAGTCAAAGTATTTTGTTGAAAAAGATTCTAATGCGTTTGAAGAGTCTTTGGAGTCAGTGAGTGGAATAAAACACATAATAAAAATAATGACTTATTCTATTATGTTAGGTGGGATGGTTGTTCTTTCATTAATCTTGATTCTATGGTTAAGAGAAAGAATTTATGAAATAGGTATATTTTTATCTATTGGAACATCTAAGATACATATTATAATGCAATTTATATTCGAGTTATTATTCATATCGATACCAAGTATAATATCTTCCTTATTTTTAGGAAATGTATTACTAAAAGTAATTGCAGGTGGAATTGTTAACTCAGAGGACTCAATGATTTCTGGTGGAAGTTTAATAAATGATAGTTTTATGTTAAATATTACAACACTTGGACAAAGTTATTTAATATTAATAAGTATTATTGTTTTATCAGTTGTATTTGCTTCTTCATTAATATTAATCAAGAAGCCTAAAGAAATATTATCAAAAATAAGTTAGGAGAAAATGATGGAAATATTAGAAATAAAGAATGTATCATATAGTTATGCCAATTCTAAAGAAAAAGTTTTGTCAGGAGTAAATCAAAAATTTGAACTTGGGAAGTTTTATGCGATAGTAGGAAAGTCAGGAGCAGGAAAATCTACACTTCTTTCCTTACTTGCTGGACTCGATAAACCTCAAACAGGACAAATATTGTTTAAGAATGAAGATATACAAAAGAAAGGATATAGTAATCATAGAAAAAATAATATATCTTTAGTATTTCAAAACTATAATTTAATAGATTATTTATCGCCGATTGAAAATATTAGATTAGTGAATAAATCAGCAGATGAAAGTATCTTGTTTGAACTAGGCTTAGATAAAAAACAAATAAAAAGAAATGTTATGAAATTATCTGGTGGACAGCAACAAAGAGTAGCTATTGCTAGAGCATTGGTATCAGATGCTCCAATAATACTAGCTGATGAGCCTACTGGTAATCTGGATAGTGTTACTGCCGGAGAAATAATTAATATATTAAAGACATTAGCTAAAGATAGAAATAAATGTGTAATAGTTGTAACACACAGTAAGGAAGTATCAGATTCTGCGGATATCATTTTAGAACTAAGTGGTAAAAAGTTAAAAAAAGTAAATAAAATGAATTTGGAGGTTGAATAATGATAAAAAATGCATTTGCTTATGTAACTAGAAAAAGCTTAAAATCAATAATTATTATGTTAGTTATTTTGGCTATGTCAACTTTAAGTCTTATAAGTTTATCTATTAAAGATGCTACGGACAGAGCTTCAAAAGAAACATTTGCTAATATAACAAATAGTTTTTCTATGGAGATAAATAGACAAGTAAATCCAGGAACACCTAGAGGTGGAGGAAATGTAAAAGGTGAAGATATTAAAAAGATAGCTCAAACAGATAGTATAGACTCCTATGTAAAAAGAATAAACAGTGTTGCAGATTTAGTTGATTATGATATTATTGAAACTAAAGAGACTCTTGCGAATCAATCACCTAAAAGAGCGAAGAATTTCAAAAGAACAGTTATGTTAACTGGGGTTAACGACTCATCAAAAGAAACAAAATTTGTATCAGGAGCATATAAATTAGTAGAAGGAAAGCATTTAGAAAATGAAGATAAAAATAAAATCTTAATGCATAAAGATTTAGCTGAAAAAAATAATCTTAAAGTTGGAGATAAGATAAAAATAAAATCTAATTTATTTGATGCTGATAATGAGAAAGGTGCAGATGAAACAGTAGAAGTAGAAATTAAAGGTCTATTCGATGGGCATAATAGCGGTGGAGTAAGTGCAGCACAAGAACTATACGAAAATACATTAATCACTGATGTTCATACAGCTGCTAAAGTTTATGGTAATACAGAAGATACAGCTGTATACCAGGATGCAACATTCTTTGTAAAAGGTGATAAGAATCTTGATAGTGTAATAAAAGATCTTGGGAAATTAGATATAAATTGGAGAGAATATAATTTGATTAAAAGTTCATCAAATTACCCTGCATTACAACAATCTATATCAGGTATCTACTCAATTTCAAATAAATTATTTGTTGGCTCATTAATATTTGCAGGAGTTGTAGTTTCATTATTATTATTATTATGGATGAATGCCAGAAAGAAAGAAATAGCAGTATTATTATCATTAGGTATATCAAAATTAGAAATTTTTGGTCAATTCCTAATTGAGATGGTATTTATATCAATCCCTGCGTACGTTGGTTCTTATTTCTTAGCTAGGTATACAGCTGATAAGCTTGGGAATAATATATTGAATAAGGTTACTGGTGATATAGCTAAACAAATAGCTAGACAATCTGCATCTAGCCAATTAGGTGGTGGGGCAGAAGCTGAAGGATTTAACAAGACATTATCAAGTTTAGATATAAATGTATTACCTAAATTCATAATTTATGTAGTTATATTTATGAGTTTAGTACTTCTTGTATCATTGATTATTTCTTCATTCAATATATTAAGAAGGAATCCAAAAGAATTATTAATTGACAATAATTAAAATTTTTGGTGCTTTTTAGCACCAAAAATTTTTTGGCTTTTAAATATCAAATAATATGCTGTATAATATAAGTGTATAGGCTTAAGTGGAGGTATATATGAAAATATTAACTGTTGAAGATGATAATATGATAAGAGAGGGAATAAGTGAATATCTTTCAGAATTTGGATATACTGTTATTCAAGCTAAAGATGGAAGAGAAGCCTTGACAAAATTTAATAGCGATATAAATTTGGTTATCTTAGACATACAGATACCTTTTATAAATGGTTTAGAAGTGTTGAAAGAAATTAGAAAGAAAAGCAATTTACCAATTCTAATCTTGACGGCATTTAGTGATGAAGAATATAAAATTGATGCATTTTCTAATTTAGCAGATGGATATGTAGAAAAGCCATTTTCATTGCCGGTCTTAAAGGCTAGAATAGATTCTTTAATTAAGAAGAATTATGGACATTTAGAGAAGTTTGAATATAAGAATCTAACGGTTAATTTTAATAGCTATACAGCTAAAATAAATGGTGAAGAAATAGATGTAAATGCAAAAGAACTAGAAGTATTAAAATGTTTATTGGATAATAATGGACAAGTGTTAACAAGAATGCAAATTATTGATTATGTATGGAAAGATAGTGAAGAAACTCCTTATGATCGAGTAATAGATGTATATATAAAAGAACTTAGAAAAAAATTACAATTAGACTGCATAACTACTGTAAGAAATGTAGGATATAAATTGGAGAGAAAATGAAAAAATTAAAGATATTTCCCAAAATGTTCATACAAATATTTTCTGTTCTTGGAATAATAATTATATTAGTTCATTCATTAGTTTTTTTTATCTTTCCTAAAACATATTTGGAGACGAGAAAAGAAAAGATTCATAATATTGCAAATGAAATTTCTAGTAATATGAATGGAAAAGAAATAAAATATATAGAACAAACGTTGGAACTATATTCTAAAAGTAGTGAAATAAAAGCATTTATAAAAGAAGAAAATAATAAGAATGAAATACAAATCAAAGATAATATAAATGTTAATTTAGAAAGTGATAGTAATTCTTTGATAATTGAAGAAAGAGAAATAAAGCTTGATGATGGAAAAAAAATAAATCTACAATTTGTTTCTACAGCTGATATGCAAAAAGATGCGAAAAATTTAAGCCTTAAATTTTTACCATATTCATTATTAATATCAATTTTATTTTCTGCTATTATTTCTTTAATTTATGCAAAATCAATAAAAAATAATTTACAAGAAATAAAAATTGTTACTGATAAAATGATGAAACTGGATAAAAAAACGCGTTTAAAAGTTAGCTCTAATGATGAGGTTGGAGAATTAAAACAACAAATTAATGATTTGTATTCTACTTTATTAAGAACAATTGACGATTTGGAATTTAAAAATAAAGAAATTTTAAAATTAGAAAAGTTAAAATATGACTTTTTTAAAGGTGCATCCCATGAACTTAAAACTCCTCTTGCTAGTCTTAAAATAATACTGGAAAACATGAAATACAATATTGGAAAATATAAACAAAGAGATATTTATATTAATGAATGTATTGAAATCGTTGACAGTTTAACAAAAAACATTTCTCAAATATTATCAGTTCATTCTATAGAAAATTTGAATAATGATGAAGAATATTTGAAAATAAATGATACATTAGAAGACGTATTAAAAAAGTATGAAATATTAGCAAATCAAAAGAAAATAACTGTCAATAATTATATATTAGATGAGAATATTTATATAGGAAAAACAGCTTTAAAGATCATTCTATCTAATTTGATTAGTAATGCGGTAAAATATACTGATGTAAATGGGGTAATTAATATTGGGATAGTTAATGATTGGTTATATATAGAGAATTCATACGGTAACAATAAAATTTCGAATATGGATAAAATATTTGATGTTAAATTTGATTTAAATAAGGAAAATAGTAATGGATTAGGTTTATATATTGTAAGTAATATCCTGAATAATTACAATATAGAATATAAAGCATTGCAGGATGAAGAATTTTTTATCTTTAAAATTAAAATATTTTCTTAAACAACATATAATTTTGCAATAGTTATTGAAAAATATCACAGTGGCAGATGGGATGGAGAAATTCATTACTATATTGATGGCTCGGTCTATAAAGGCGGGAAATTATTGCTGTTGGCATACAATGAAGAGAATGGGAAGTATTATCAAATAGAATTTGAATTATATTTTATTTTCCCCTGTAATCCGATGGGCTTTTGTGCATCATACGTTTGAAAGCACGCCTGAAAGAATACACGCTGTTGTAGCCTGTTTTTTCCGCAATTTCGACAATGGTTTTATCGGAAGAGGCAAGAAGTTCGCATGCTTTTTTAATGCGGATATTTTCAAGGTGGTCCGCAAAGCATATGCCTGCCGCTTCCTTAAAACATGACGAGAGGTATCCTTCAGAAACGTCAAACTGTCTTGCTGTACAAGCGAGATTAAGATTCGGGTTGCTGAAATTCTCCGCCATGTAAATTTTAACTTCATTAATAGGAAGTTTTTTTCGCAAAATTCTGTGAGAATTCAATGCAAGGCTTATTTGGCGGCATGTCTCTGTAAGAAGGGCAAAATACTGTTTTGGATTGTTTTGCAGTTCTGACATATCCTGACTGAATTTTAATATAATATCCTGAAAATTGTTTTTTGCCGGATTAAGTGTCATAAGGCTTGCCATTATGCTGTGGTGCAGTTTTAACATTTCTGATGTGTCAAGAGAACGGATTATTACATTTTCATCAAAAAGAATCTGCATGACAAATTCCAAAGCCGAATTATTATTGTATTTGACTGCATTTATAAGCAGATTTGCAGCAGTATCGGGATAGTAATGTGTAAATGAATCCGATTCTGTGAATGAAATGTAATCGTCATACTGCATAATATATAAATCTTTTTCCTGCATTGTATTAAAAAGGCATGTAAGTGCCTCTTTTTTTGCAAATATAAATTCCGAAAAATTTCCGCATGGGCGGCTTATTCCCCACAGAGTACGGCAGTTGTATCTTTTTGAAAAATAATTGTATATGCCGGTGATACAATTTTTAATATTAAAATTTTCATTGTGATTAAAAATCAGCAGAAGTTCGTGATTTTCGGTGCGGTAAAACCATACGAAACAATCACGGCAGCCGGATGCATATTCGGGAATAAAGGAGATTACGTCGTGCTGGTACGAGCAGTTATTGTTTTTGGTATCGGGAGCGAAAGCTGCAATCGTATAAAGCGGCAGCTTGAAATATGTATGCAGAATATCAAGACATTCTGCGTCTGTGAAGATTTCATTTTTTGTAAAAAGCTGATGAATAAATCCGTTGATAATTACACTGTTGTCCATAAGCAGACCTCCCTGATTCTGTGCGTGAAGATACATTTGTCAAGATGAAAAAATGTATCATGCTCTTTTATCATAAGCCATTAACAGTCTGAATGCAAGGTTTTATAAAGCACTTTTATAAAAAAGAATTATATAAGGGTACTTTTTACATTAAATTCTATTGTATCTTTAAAATAAAATGTGAAAATATTATGATTATTTTGTAAATTAAGGGAAGTTTTTACACTCTTTTTACAACAATTCACAAGGGTAATATTTTCAGGAGGTAAAAATAGTGGGTAACGAATTTGAAAATCGTGAGCAGCGGAGAAAAATGAAAAAATCACGTGCAAAGTCAGGAAAAGCCAAAGCTACAAGAGCAACAGCGGTAATGATGGCGGCTCTTATGGCAACATCGGGAATGTCACTTCCGACGGGGATTTTTGCATATGGAGCAGAAAATAACAAACTTCTTGCATTTGCGGGAGCAGAAGGCGGTGGAAGATATGCAACAGGTGGACGAGGATATGACGTTTATGTCGTAACAAATCTTGAAGATTACGGAAGAAATGATAAGCCTGTAGAGGGTTCATTAAGATATGGAATAGAGGAAGCAGCCAAGAATAACGGCGGTACAATGATTGTATTTAATGTGGGCGGTACAATTGCACTTAAACAGAGGCTTACATTTGCAGGCAGAAAGAACATAACACTTGCGGGACAGACAGCTCCTGGAGACGGAATTACACTGTCAGGTTATGACACGGATATAAGCAATTCGGAAAATCTTATCATAAGATACATGAGATTCAGACCGGGTGCTGCCAATGTACATACAGGCGGTGATTCTATGGATGCACTCTGGGGCAGGGACAATAAAACATTTATTATCGACCACTGTTCATTCAGTTGGAATACAGATGAGACGGTTTCAACTTACAGAGGTAAAGACGGTACGGTTCAGTGGTGTATTATTTCCGAGAGTCTTACTGTTTCCGGACACTCAAAGGGACGTCACGGATACGGCGGTATTTTCGGCGGCGATAATGTGTTATTCAGCAATAACCTTATGGCTAACCATACATCAAGAAATCCGCGAGTTGGCGGCGGCTGCATGGGTGACCCTACAAAGGACGGCGGAAGCACAGCAACATTGCAGATTAGCAACAATGTGCTTTATAACTGGGGATATAATACATGCTATGGCGGCGGATATGCGTATACCAATTACATAAATAATTATCTCAAAGCCGGAATCGGTACAAGAGAAACAGTATTTAACCAGCTCATAGATATGGGTGAGTCAACAAAACCGGGCGGTTTCTACGTAAACGGCAATTATATGGAAGGAAATGCAGCCGTAACGGCAGACAATTCCAAGGGGGAAAAGATGTCAGGTGCAACATCGGGGGCAAATAAGACAGAAGTTGCCAATACGCCATATACAGCCGAAGGTTTTGCAAGTGCAACTGTAGTTGACGCAAAGGATTGTTATGAATCTGTGCTTACAAAAGCGGGTGCAACATATCCTTACCGTGACGCAATCGATGCAAGGGTTGTTGCAGAGACACGAAATGACACAGGCAGATATATCAATACAGAAGATGAAGTTGGCGGTTATCCTGCACAGACGATTTCAAGAGCAGAGGATTTTGATACTGATATGGATGGTATTCCAGATACATGGGAGACGGCACATGGACTTAATCCTAATGATGCAGCAGATTCAAAGAAAATAAATCCGTCAACGGGATATGCTTATGTTGAGGAATATTTTAACGGTCTTGTTGAAAATGTTGAAAAATCGGATTATACTGCACCAAACCCTGATGTTGAAACAGATATTGCGGAAAACACACAGTATAATGAGGGTGACACAGTAAAAGTAACTGCTACAGCTAAGGCAAATAACGGCGGAAATATCGCAAAAGTAGAATTTTATAATGGTGACAAGCTTGTCGGAACATCGACAGAGGCACCTTACACATGCGAATATAAAGGACTTACTGATGGAACATATAGCATTACTGTAAGAGCTTATGATAATGACGGAAACCAGACACAGTCATCTGTAAAAAAGATTCATGTCAACAGCACTGCAGGAAGCGGAGAATGGACAAGTAAAGACATCGGACGCCCGGAAGTAGCCGGAAGTGCAAGCCTTACGGACGGAGTTCTTACGGTAAAAGGTTCAGGAAAACTAGGCTCAAGTGAGGGAAGCGTATCAGGAAGCAAATATGCGAACGATGCAACAGATGATTTCCAGTATACATATATTAAAACAAACGGAGACTGCGAAATCGTTGCCAAAATGGATTCTTCAACACTTGTTGACAATCATGTATTTACAGGTGTAATGTTCAGGGAAACTCTTGACACTGGCTCTAAGACAGCCGCACTTGGTATGTCTATGGTTAAGATAAGCAATGAGACAACATGGTCAACATATCTTGCCAGCCGTGAGAAGACCAACGGAAAGATTACAAAGATTTCCGAGACAATAGATACACCTGCAGCAGCACAGAAAGCAGGAATTCCACTTGTAAGAGACCTGCATTATAAAACAGGTGCAACATTTAACGGAACATGGTTTAAGCTTGTAAGAATAGGAAATACATTTACAGGTTATGCATCAGATGACGGAAATACATGGATAACAGTCGGTTCAAAGACTATTGACATGGCAGATGAGATTTATGTGGGATTTGCGGTTGATGGAAATAAGGCAGCAAATAAAATAAACAATCTCAGCACGGCAAAGTTTTCTAATATTCAGATAAATAAGGAATTTACATATGTAAATTACGAGCTTACACATATTACAACAAAGGGTGAAGGTTATGCGGCAGCAGGTCAGGATTTCACTGCAAAACTTGTGAGTGATGACGGATATAATCTTCCTGAGAGCATTAAGATAACGGCAGCAGGCAAAGAACTTGCACAGTCAGATTACACATATGACAAAGAAACAGGAAATGTTGTAATACCTGCTGAAAAAATACCTGCATCAGGCACTGTTGTAATTAATGCAGCAGCAGATAAAAAGGAAAATATAGAGTATACATTACAGACTTATGGTGACACAGCAAATCTTACTGTTAAGGAAGATGGCACATCAATGACAATAAGCCAGACAGCGGAATCAAGCAGTATGGTTTCAAAGAAAGGCAATGAGGGAAGCAATGTATCATATTTGTTATTCCCTTCATCAGATGGTGCATCTAAGATGACACTTAAATTGAAAGTGAACTCATTTAAAAATGGTAAGAGTTCAGGTGCGTATGTCGGAGCATTCCAGACAAAGGGAGATTATCTGTATAATTCAATCGGATTCAGGGGAACAGGTGATAATAATGCGGTTTCTCCGTATTGGATTAAAGCAAATTCGTCAGATTCCACAAAGGATGGAAATGCCGGAAACGGAGGTCCTAAGAATACTTTAAATGAAAATGCAACATATGAAGTTACAATAGAAAAACGAAGCGGCGTATACTATGCTTCTTATAAAGAAGAAGGCGGCAGTACGGTATATGAAAAGACATTTAAGTCATCAGAGGCGTATCTTACAACCGATAAGGCAGCACAGTTTGGTATTGCGATTAACAGTGCTGATATTACAGTATCGGATATTATGCTTACGGACAGTGAAGGCAATACATTATACGACCAGAACAATGTTAATACGTTCAAACCAACTGTTGTCGGCTCTGATATGCTAAAAGTTACAGGTGTCGGTTCTGTTATGAAAGCAAATCAGAGTGCAAAAGAGGGTTATATTTCCAAAACAAAGGATACAGAGGGCCTTAACACAAGTTATCTTGTTTTACCTCAGGATGATTCGCTCACATCAATGTCTATGACTTTGAAAGTGACAAATTATTCAATAACAGGAGAGGCAGGTAAGACAGCAGGCGTATTTGTCGGAGCATTTAAGACAAGCGGAAGTTATGCGTTTGCATCACTCGGTTTCAGGGGATATGATTCAAGTGTCGGAACAGATGCACTTTCAGGTTACTGGATGAAATCAACTGGAAATGCCGGAAACGGTTCACCTAAGTATGAAGTTATTACTAATAATAAATATAATGTGACATTTACAAGAACAGCAAAAGGATACAAGGCAGAATTTGAAAGTCTTCAGAAACCGCTTCTTGTAGATGCGACAGGAAAAGAAACATACAAGGCTTCAAAAGAATTTAAGTGGGCTGACATGACTCTTACTGCAGATGATGCCGTACAGTACGGACTTGCGATAGTCGGTGCCGATGTGGAAATTACGAACTGGGTTGCAAAAGACGCAAGTGGAAAGGTTTTGTATGACCAGAAAGATTTCTATAAAGACGCAGGAACAGCACCTACGGTTACGGGAGTTGAAACGCCTGTTGTATCAGATGACCGTTCATCTATAAGTGTATCATGGACAGGTGAGGGTGCACAGATTGACGGTAAATACCGTGTTGAAGTTTCAGAAAATGACGGTGCATATACAGAACTTGACACAACAGCAGATACATCATACACATATAAGCCTTCAAAATCAGGTTCGTATAAGTTCAGAATTACAGGTGTCTGCGGAGAAACTGTTACTAATTCAATAGAATCACAAAGCGTTAAATATGTTCTTCCTATGCAGTCACCTACGATTGGTGCAAAATCGGGAGATGCTTCAAACACAATTACGTGGAAAGCAGTTACAGAAGCCGTAAGTTATAAGGTTTACCGCTCAGAGAGCAGAAATGATGGCTATACACAGATTGGAACAGCTACAGGTCTTTCATATACGGATACTACGGCAGAAAACGAAGTACCTTATTTCTACAAGGTTACGGCTGTTGGAGCAGATAATGAGAGTAATCCATCATCACCTGTTTCTATTATGGCAACAAAGGGCCATACGGGTGAGTATATGTTTGGCTCAAAGGCAGCAGCTATTAAGGTTGCGGAAAAGTCAAATGATACTGTTACGGAAGGAAACGCAAATATTAAGTTCTCATATAATGAGGCAGGAAATGTCAGCATTACAGTAAACGGCAGTGAACTTACATCAAAGAAAACGGCTGCAAACGAAAGCGTATCAGCTGAAATTCCGCTTGCAGACGGAAGAAATGAAGTAAAGGTTGTATTTACAAGCGAATCAGGCGTTAAGACATATAAGAACTTTAATTTTGTGAAACTTACTGATTATGACATTCTTGTTGATGCCAATGCAGCAGCAAAAGCATCTGCACAGGCTGATGACGGACAGACAAAACCTGTATATGCTACAATAGCTGAAGCAGTTGCGTCAGTACCTGCGGATAACAAAGAAAATGTTGTTATTTTTGTAAAGAATGGAAAGTACCATGAAAAGATAACTGTTACTACTCCGTATATTACTATAATTGGTGAAGACAGCGAGAAGACAGTGCTTGAATATAATGTTGCGGCAGGAACGGTAAATCCTGATACAGGAAAGACATACGGAACATCAGGAAGTGCTTCTCTTACTATTGAAAAAACAGCAAATAATGTAAGTCTTGAAAATATAACAGTTGCCAATACATTTGATTATCCGAATGAAACAATCGAGGGAAAAATGGCTGTTGCAATGCTTACAAGAGCAGATAAGCTTATATTTAACAATGTAAGACTTACAGGATGGCAGGATACATTGCAGGCAGATGGCGGCAACCGTCAGTATTTCAGAAATTGTTATATTGAAGGAAATGTAGACTGGATATTCGGAAGTGCACAGGCTGTATTTGATGATTGTGATATAGTTGCAAACGGAGAAGGTCATGTAACGGCAGCAAGTACGGAAAGTACACGTTCAACAGGATATGTATTTATTAATTCAAGGTTATTAAAAAAGAATTCGTCTGTTGCCGACAATAAGGTGACACTTGGAAGACCATGGAGATCAAACGCCTGCGTTACATATGTAAACTGCTTTATGGACAGTCATATAAAAACAGCAGGATATACAGACATGGGTGATAATTCATACAAAGCAGCACAGTTCTATGAATATCAGTCATATGGTCCGGGATTTGCAGTAAATACAGACAGAAGACAGTTGAGCAAAGCACAGGGTGAAGCTCTTACGGTAAACGGAGTATTTGCAAGAGAGTCAGGTGCGGGTTCAGCATTTGCCACAGCATGGGATGCACTTGCAACATATGCTGATTTGTCTAAGAATTATATAGCTGAAAATGTAGTTGAACAGGTAGATTTCAAAAAGCTTGATGCGGCTATAAGCCGTGCGGAAGCACTCAGGGAAGCTGATAATAAAGATTTCAGAGCGGTTAAGGCTGCACTTTTAGCAGCAAAAGCACTTGACAGAGAAAATGCAACTCAGGCAGATGCAGATAAGCTTGAAGCAGATATCACCACAGCGATTGCAAATCTTGAGGCAGCAACACCAGACCCAACACCAGGCCCAACGCCGACACCAACACCGACACCGGACCCGACGCCGACACCGGATCCAACGCCGACACCGGCTCCAACTCCGACACCGGCTCCAACTCCAACACCGGGAACAGGTGATTCAAACGGAAACGGCGGAAACAGCCAGGGAACAACAGGAGATAATAATAATGATGAATCTGATAATGAGCAGTCTAAGACAGAAGAATCTGTTGCAACAGGTGAAAGAGGCTTCTCATTATGGTATGCATTAAGTGCAGCTATAGCATCACTTGGTGCAGGCTTAGCACTTACAGGCAAAAAACGCAGAAAAGACGAAGAGTAATTAATAATTATACGAAAAAATTATTTGTGTAATCAGCTCTGATGAATAAAAACAATATGCTCCTTTTCGGGCAGGTAAGTGAGGCAACGAAATCACTTAATGCACGGAAAGGGGCATTTATGTTGTGATGAGCATAAATTTATAATTTCAAAAAAGTCTGAAAATAATACAATTTAAACACAATTAAAAAATAAAAGTGTGCAATGAGATAAAAAATAAAAAAATATGAAAAATATTTTAAAAAAGTGTTGACAAATGCACAAAGGGGTGTTACTATACAATTACAAAAAGGAAACAACATAAAACACAATACAAAGTGTCACAGTTGTTAAAAGGAGGTTGATTCCGTTGGAAACAAAAGAATCTAATCCTCAATATGAAAGTGGTAATGCATAGCAGTTCCCCGCAAGAAAGACCTTTACAACATATTGAATAATTAACATCATAATGATAGAGATGATGAACAAGTTAAAGGTTACATAAGCTGGCATTTCATATTGAACATTTACCACACAGTTAATACATAAGGTTTTCTTATTTGTGTAAAGAAACATATAAGAAAAGAATCTATGATTAATACAACTTGAAAGTTTATGATATTAAGCTGATATATTTCTTGAGATATACAAGACGTATATATGAAATATGAATCACATATAATACATAGATTGAGAGAAAATAGTAATCATACTTTTTGAAGATGTAAGGAATGTGAAGAATCCAAGCATACTGAAACTTAGTATTATCACCATTTACAAAGAGTAGTAACTTTCTAAGTATTTATTACGAGGCAGGGAATAAAAAAATTAAGCTGTTATATACAGCAAAAAAGTTACATTAAGTAACAAAAGTCGATTAGGTTGGAACATAATGAATTCAATCATTTATCGAAAAGGAGAAAAAATTGAATACAGAAGAACAGTGTTAGAAAGGCCGTTATGTAAGAATTTATATAGCGGTCTTTCTTTTTGTTTATTCTTTTTGTTTATCCGATATATGGAAAAAATTTGAGCATGTAAAATTGTGATGTTGAGTGTTTATGAATAAAATTTATTGCACCAGGGAATAATTAAAAAAATAATTATAATAAATGTGAGGGCAGAGAAATGATAGAATCCGATACAATAAAACTTTTACGTGAATGTGATGCAGGTATAAAAATGGGAATAGAATCTATAAATGAGGTGCTTAAATATGTGGATGACAGCAGGCTGCATGATGTATTGACAAAATGCAGAGATGACCATTTAGGGTTACAGGCACAAATACAGGAAATGCTGGATGAATTTCATGATAATGGAAAAGAGCCAAACTCTATTGCAAAAAGTATGTCATGGATAAAGACAAATACAAAACTTATGATGAACGAATCAGATTCAACGATTGCGGAGCTTATGACAGACGGTGGCAATATGGGAGTGAAGTCTCTCAATAAATATCTTAATGAGTATAAGGCGGCAGACGAAAAGACAAAGGATATAGCTAAAAAACTGATAAAACAGGAAGAAAGATTGGTATTTCAAGTTAAAGATTTTTTATAGGTACTATTAAAATATAAACATACTTACTAACAAAAAAATACAGAGAGAGTAAAATAGATTGTGTATTAAGTAATGTTTTCTAAAGTAGAGTAGAATACAGAAGGAAAGAACATGTTTAGGTTTGGTAGAATTATGGAATAAAAAATATGAAAGAAGAGAGCTTAATAAAAGATAAAAAAATAATACTTTAGAAAATTTATAATTATTTTTATCCCCCATTGGTCAATAAGTGGCTGGTGGGGAATTTTTATTGTGGAGAATAATTATGTACTATACAACACAAAAATATATAATGTATTAAATAAACTATCAGGCAAAAGAGTTGCACCTGTAATTACAATGGTGCTATACTTTGGAATAGATAAAGAAACAGTGGAAGTGGCATTGACATGCTTATAAATTATTGTTTGTATATGAATATGTAATATAAAAGGAAATTACAAATGTCATTATTTAAAAAAGATATATCAAAGAAAGAGCTTGAAAAAGCATTTAATGAGATTCAGATGAATCTGGAAAATAATTATAAAGATTTGGCGATAAAAGCATATAAAGACGCTGATTTAATGCTGAATAATTACCATAAAGAATCAAAGATTGATGAGAAAACATATACCAAATTCAAAGCAAGACTTGATATTTTTGCCAAGAGAATGGAAGGTTACAGTCATCGTCTAAATGTTAAGTATTAGAAGGCGGTTAAAATGAAGATATATGTGAAAAAGATATGTAAATTTGTTAAAACAGATACAGTGCTTGTTGTATCAATTGTATTAGCAGTGATTTCAATGCTTGCAGTTAAACCTGACAAACAGTATTTAACATATATAGATTTCAGGACACTTGCAATACTTTTTTGTCTTATGACGATAGTGGCGGTATTCAGACAGGAGGGGATTTTTGATTTTATTGCAGATAAAGTATTAAACAAAGTAAAAAATACATCTTCGATTGTACTGACATTGGTTCTGTTGTGCTTTTTTATGTCTATGATTATTACGAATGATGTTGCACTTATTACTTTTGTTCCGTTAGCGATTATAATACTTAATAAAACAGAGGAATGTGTGCGTGAAAAATGGATTCTTAATTGTGTAGCAATGCAGACGGTAGCGGCAAATCTTGGAAGTATGCTAACGCCAATAGGCAATCCTCAGAATCTTTTTTTATATGGTAAACTTAATAGTGAATCATCTAATACAGGTGTATTGGGTTTTGTGGAATTAATGCTGCCATATTGTGTTGTTTCGCTGATTCTGCTTATTGTATGGGTAGCAGCTTTAAAAATTATATTGGAAAAAAGAAGTGACGACAGAAATGTAAAAAATCAGTCTGATACGGGAAATATAAGAAAAGTATATGGTAAAACATTGAAAAATGTTAATAAGGCATATTTAATAAATTATTCAGCTTTATTTTTGATAAGTATTCTTGCTGTTGCACATAAAGTACATTATATAATTCCGCTTATACTTGTATTATTGTATTCAGTTATAAGGAACAGAAAAGTATTAACGAAAGTTGATTATTCTTTACTGGCTACATTTGTTGCATTGTTTATATTTATAGGAAATGTGGGAAGAATTCCGTTTTTCAGTCATGCACTTATGAGAATTATAGGCGGTAGGGAAACTATTACTGCTATAATTGCAAGTCAGGTTATAAGTAATGTTCCGGCTGCTATTTTACTTGCTGGTTTTACAGATAATATTTCCGCATTAATTGTAGGTACAAATATTGGAGGACTGGGAACATTAATTGCATCTATGGCAAGTCTTATCAGTTTTAAATATATATCAAGAGATAAACCTGATTTGAAAAAGAAATATTTTGTTGCATTTACTATATCGAATATTGTATTTTTGATAATTCTCGTTGTATTATATTATCTGAGTTTATAAATTAAATCTAAGGATGAATGGTTCTTGACAGATGGGGACATGGTGGAGAGATTCATCCTTTATGTATTAAGAAGCGTATGAAACCACAGACCTAAATAAAAGAGTAAACAAAAACAAAAGGTTACACATATTTTTCCGGAGAGAAATATGCGTAACCTTTTTAGATTAAGATAAAATTGGCTGCTTGTTAAGTTACAGAATAATCATAACCTGTTACAGCCAATGCATCAATGTTGGAACCGTTATTAACATGAACGCCTATTGTACATGAGGAAGCTTCGGATGCATTGAATGTTATTGTTGCAGAACTTCCGGAAACACGGCTGTTAGCTGATACACCATCAACTTCTACCTGATCAATAGTATTATTAAAATTGATTGTAAGAGAAACTGTTCCATTGATTCCTGACCACGAAACAGAGATAAGCCCTTTTCCACCGCCATTCCATCTGTCCCAGACATTGAGAGAACTAACAGTCATATTTCCAGAACCGCTTGCGGCATAGATGCCTTCTGCTGATTCAGGTATAACAAAGGCAACAGGTCTTTCATAATTATTATTCATAAGACAAACCTCCTGTCATAAAAAGCAAATTAAAAGGATATAGTTGAATGTTACTCATTCTGTAATATATCATACATGAGAATCAATCAACTCGATACAAATATATTATATAGTTATAATGCACAAAAAATCAATAGTAAATTTATGACATTTTTTATTTAATATTTTATATCATTTCTTTGTAATCTTTTTTAATGTTTCGTATTACAAAGAATGCAACGATGCAAGATAAAATAGTTGTAAGTATATTACTTAAACACATTACGATTCCGACACTTTCACTTCCGAGAGTTGTAAAGTTCTGTAATGCCCAAAGAATAGGGATTCTGAAAACAAAAACACGGCAGAAATTACAAAAAAGAGTGAGCTTTGTTTTTCCAAATCCAAATAAAAGTGCCATGACTGCTGCATTTATTCCGAGAGGAACACATCCGCCGAGTGAATCGTAACGGAAAACTTTAATAATCATATTCTGGAATTCCACATTATATCCATCCTGGCTGTTGGCAAAAAGGTATGTTATTGGACCGGCAAAGATATTTAATATGATATACATAATTAATCCAAGTGATGCTTCAATAATCACAAGTCTCCAGAATGTTCCAAGAGCCCGTTTGATGTTTCCGGCACCACGGTTCTGGCTTATTATTGAAGCACCGCCATCCTGAAAACCATTTTGCATCTGGGTTGTAATTCCGTTGATGTTATTTGATATTCCAAGTGCACCGACAGTTACAGAACCATAGTTTTTACTCATAGAATTAATTACTGTTTTTCCCATTGCAAATGCAACTTTTTCCACAATGACAGGGAAAGAAAGATTAAGCATAGGATTAACAACGTTTTTCTTAAAGCGGATACTTTTAAAGCTGAATGTAAATGCATCGTTTCCTGAACATAAATTATGTATTGCCATTACAAAAAGAAATGCCTGTGAAATAACACTTGCAACGGCAATCATTGTAATATCGGCGTTGAGTCCATAGATAAAATATGCTGTGATTGAAAGCTTTAATATGATTACAAACATATTAAGGCGGAGGATTCTTTTAGAGTTGCCGCGTGAACGTTCAATGGCTATGTATACATTATTAAAGAAACTAAGTACTGTTGAAAAAAGTGTAATTATAAAATACTTTGTTCCTACATTAATAAAATCCTCGGGTGTTCCACATAAACGCAGAAGCACAGGAGTAAAAGGAAGTATACAAAGAACAACTGCTGAGCATATGCCACAGATTGTAATTAACGTACTTAACCGTTTTTTAACCATGTCATAATCACCGGCACCATATGCCTCACTGATTTTTAAGGAGCTTCCTACTGCAAGACCTGTACCAACGGCACTAATCATATTTTGGAGCTGTGAAAGATATGCAACTGCCGAAACAGCTATAGCACTTACATGTGATGCCATCATAGTGTCAAGAATGTTAAAAAGGTGGTTTATAAGCTGAAAAACGGACAGTGGTATACATACGTAAAATATTACTTTCCATAAATTACCATTTAATGCAAAGTCCCTGAATTTTTTGTCTTTTTCAGATAATTCAGAACCGGATGAATTGATATTGTTTTCTGCAGCCATTAAAAAAGTCCTCCATTTAATTAGTAATCAGGTATTAGTTTAAAAAAATAATGCTGTAAATGCAATGATAAAAGTTACTTTTATTTAATAAAATACAGAAAAAAAGCATTACTTCAATTTATTATGATGGAAAATGCAACTGCAATATGGTAAAATAATTAACATTAATTACAGAAGTTAATAATAAATTAAAGATGAAAGAGAGGCAATACCACGTGTCTAAATTTACACAACAGGCTATTATTGATACTTTTTTGAAAATGCTTGCATGCAAATCTCTTGACAAGATAACTGTAAAAGAAATTGTGAATGAATGTGGAATTAATAGAAACACATTTTATTATTATTATAAAGATATATATGATTTGCTTGAAGATGTAGTAAGCACAGAAAGCAAGAAAATAATAGAAGAAGATGGAAACAGCAAGACATTTTATGATGAATGTATGAGAGCATTTGATGTAATGATGAAATATAAAAACGCATTGCTTCATATATATAATTCACGAAGCAGAAGTGTAATTGAAAAGTATTTAATGGCTGTTACACCTAATTTTATAAGGCGTTTTGTTACGCTTAATTCTGAAAATATTGAAATAAATGAAAAAAATATTATATTTATCTGTGATTTTTATAAGTATGCTGTAACTGGATGTACTATAGAATGGATTCGGAGTGGCATGCCTGAAGAACGGGAAGAATTTGTAAAGAAAATTGCAGATATATTTGAGGCGACTGTGTCCGATGCGGTTAAAGCATTTGAAATAAAAAAGAATTAAATATATTTGTTAAAAATTAGACATTTTCAGACAAGTGACTGAAAATCAGACATAATAATCTATCTGACTGTGTGAAGCTGTATTTCATAAATATATAATGCATTTAAGTTTAAGAATTTAAACGCAGGAGGAATATTTATGGGTACAATGACACATATAGCAGGAAGAGCTGCATTTTCAAAGGCTGTTGATATTGTTTTAAAGAATGCTGATAAGGACAGAGAGAAAGAAATTACAAAACTCGTTGACCTTATGGAAAAATATATGGGCTCAGAAAAGATAGATGTTGATTATAATAAAGTAAAAGAACTTATTTGTGATAAAGACAAAACTTTAAATAAATATATTAACAGACTTCTCGATGAAATTAATCCGCATGTCTTGAAGACAACGGCACTTAATCTTGGTTACGAAGCATTTTTCCATGGAACTAAGACTATAAGAAAGATGAGAGAAGTACATGACTGTAATGTGCCATGGCTTATTCTTATGGATCCTACAAGTGCATGTAATCTGCATTGTACAGGATGCTGGGCGGCAGAGTACGGCAATAAACTTAATCTTACATTCGATGAGATGGATAGTGTTATAACTCAGGGAAAAGAACTTGGTATATATCTTTATATGTTTACAGGTGGAGAACCGCTTGTACGCAAGGAAGATATTATAAAATTGTGTAAAAAACATAGTGATTGTGCATTTCTTGCATATACAAACGGTACTCTTGTGGATGAAAAGCTGTGTGAGCAGATGGTTGAAGTCGGCAATTTCTATCTTGCAATAAGTCTTGAAGGCTTTGAAGCAGTTAATGATCTGAGACGCGGTAATGGTGTTTACGGAAAAGTAATGCATGCAATGGAGCTTTTAAAGCAGTATGGACTTATATTTGGTACATCAATATGTTATACATCAAAGAATATTGAAACAGTTACAAGTGATGAATTTGTTGATTTGATGGTCGAAAAAGGATGCCGTTATGCATTTTATTTCCATTATATGCCGGTTGGCAATGATGCAGCAGTTGAACTTCTGCCAACAATGCAGCAGCGTATATATATGAAAGACCGTGTAAGACAGATTCGTAATATGAAAGACGGCAAAGGAATATTTACAATGGATTTCCAGAATGATGGTGAATATGTTGGCGGATGTATTGCCGGTGGAAGAAATTATTTCCATATTAATGCAAATGGTGATGCAGAACCTTGTGTATTTATACATTATTCAGGTGCTAATATACGTACGCATTCATTGCTTGAAATATTGAAACAGCCATTATTTATGGCATATCGTGACAGACAGCCGTTTAATGAAAATCATCTCCGCCCATGTCCGATGCTTGAAAATCCGGAGATTTTGCAGCAGATGGTAAAAGAAACAGGTGCGAAGTCAACAGATTTGCAGTCTCCGGAGGATGTAACGCATCTATGCGGTAAATGTGAGGAATATGCAAGAAAATGGAAGCCTTGTGCAGAACGTCTCTGGGCAGAAGAAAAACATAAAAAACATTCTTACGAAAATTATAAAAAGAAATAATGTATGTGAAAATGCACAAAAATAGCTGTGAACATCTGTTGAATATATAAATATTGACTATTTTCATAGATATGATAAAATACAAAATAGAGTTTGATAAAACTCATATTATGTAAAAAGGGAGTAAATTTATGAAGAAGGGTATTTTATTTAGATGCAGGAAGACTGCGGCTGTAGTGATGGCGTTTGCAATGACGCTTTCATATCTGCCACAGCAGGGGATTTCTGCATATGCAAAAGACGGTTCTGTGGCATCACAGTCACAGGTAACTGTGAGCAGCAGAGAATGCATCGGATGGTACGAGAGTGCCTATGTTGAATGGCAGCCTGTAGACGGAGCAAAGTCTTATAACGTCTATATCAAGGGCGAAACAGAAGCAGATTCAGCTTACAAAAAGCTTGACGATGAGCTTATAAGACAGTATCCGGATTACTGGAGAGCTGATGCACCCGGCCTTAAAGCGGGAAAATATATGTTCAAGGTTGAAGCTGTTACTGACAGCACAACGGCAAGCATGATAACACCTGCTGTTGAAGTAATGGCATATGACAGAAGCGGTTACGGATTTGTCAACGGAACATCATCAGGTGCATATAACGAGGACGGAACATTAAAAGACAACGCAGTTGTTTTATATATTACAGAGGATACAAAGGATACAGTGTCCCTTGATGTTGTGACAGGCTCAAAAGGGGCAGTTACTTCATGCACAGGACTTCAGGCAATACTTTACGGATTCAAGAAAGGCAAGGACAGCAGACCACTTGATGTAAGACTTGTCGGCAATATCACTGATTTAAAAAGCATGGATAAGGGTGATATTGTAATAGACGGATGCAAAAACGGTATCACATTTGAAGGTATCGGCGAGGATGCAACGGCAAACGGCTGGGGACTCCGCGTTAAAGGATCTTCAAATGTTGAAATCAGAAACCTTGCATACATGAACTGCGACAGTAACGAGGGTGATGACGTAGGCCTCCAGCAGGACAATGACCATGTATGGGTACATAACTGTGATTTCTTCTATGGACATGCAGGTTCAGACGCAGACCAGAAGAAGGGTGACGGAGCACTTGATACAAAGACATCAACATATGTCACACACTCATATAATCATTTCTATGATACAGGAAAGAGCAATCTTCAGGGAATGAAGAGTGAGACAACATCAAATTACATAACATACCACCACAACTGGTATGACCATGCAGATTCAAGATGCCCGAGAATCAGGACATGTACGGTGCATGTATACAACAACTATTATGATGGTAATTCAAAGTATGGAATCGGTGCAACAATGGGAAGTTCCGTATTTTCAGAAAATAATTATTACAGAAACTGCAAGTTCCCTATGCTTATGGCAGGACAGGGCTCAGACATAAAGTATGCCGAGTCTTCAGATGGAATCTTTTCAGGTGAAAACGGCGGCGTGATCAAAGCATACGGCAACCACATCGAGGGAGCAAAGGCGGCGGTCACATATCAGAAGGATGCAGCAGGATTTGATTTCTATGAGGCATCATCAAGAGACGAAGTTATTGACTGTTCTGCATTAAAGGGCGGTTCAAAGTACAGCAATTTCGATACGGCAGCTGATTTTTACAAATACAGTGTACAGTCAGCAGAGGATGCGAAAGATACAGTCGTAAAATATGCAGGACGCATGAACGGCGGGGATTTCAAGTGGACATTTGACAATTCAGTTGATGACGAATCATATGCGGTTAATGAACCATTAAAAGCAAAACTTATGTCATACAAGACAACCCTTGTATCTGTAGGCGGCAGTGTTTCAGGCACAGACAGGCCCGGCACAGGAGAAAAACCGGGAACGGGTGAGGATAAACCTGGCACAGGAGAAGATAAGCCTGGCACAGGAGAAAAACCGGGAACGGGTGAAGACAAGCCGTCAACGGGTGAGACAGCAGCTTCAGCTGTACATAATTTCACAACAGATTACACAACAGCAGACAGTTTCTTTACTATTTCAGGAAATCTTGCGGATAAGAAGGGAACAAATAAATATAACGGACTCAATCTTACAAAGTGCCTTAAAATTGAAAGTTCAACATCAGTCACATTTAAGGCAGCATCAAAAGGAAAGCTTGTGCTTGTAACAGAAGCGTCAAAAAGAATTAAGATTGATGGAAAAGATGTCAAGGCAGACGCAGATGGTGTAATTTCAATGGATGTTGAAGCAGGTGAACATAAGATAGCAAAGAAAGATTCAACAATTCTTTTCTATATTTCATTCACGGGAGATGGCAGCCAGACACCGGGAACAGGAGAAGATAAGCCGGGAACGGGCGAAGACAAGCCGGGAACGGGCGAAGACAAACCGGGAACAGGCGGCGATACAGACAAAGGTGACAAACCCGGTGAAAGGGTTGACAATGAAGTGCGTGAACAGGCACCGGGCTTCAAGGATGGAGATATATATGTATCTGCAAAGGGAAGCAGCGAGGGTGACGGTTCATATGAGAAACCGATGGATTTTGTAACAGCCCTTAACACGGTAAAGCCGGGAAATACAATCTGGATGTTTTCTGCAACATACTATGTATATGACATGTATAAGGCACCTGTTATCATTTCAGAGGATAACAGCGGCACAGCAGATGCTTACAAGACAGTAAGCAGCATCAATGGAAAGCCTGTAACAATCAACTTTGACGGAATGGCAGAAGAAGGTTCCAACAGGGGAATAACACTTGACGGTTCATACTGGCATTTTTATGACATTGACATCTGCAATGCAGGTGACAACGGAATGCTTCTTTCAGGTGACCATAATGTGATTGAACTCTGCAGGTTCTATGCAAACCATGATTCAGGTCTGCAGATAAGCAGATACAATACATCATATAATTCAATAGAACAGTGGCCGTCATACAATACAATCCTTAACTGTACGGCATATGACAACAAGGATATCAAAACATGTGAGAATGCGGACGGATTCGCAGCAAAGCTTACATGCGGCGAGGGAAATGTATTTGACGGATGTATTTCATACTGCAACAGTGATGACGGATGGGATCTGTATGCAAAGCCTGCAACAGGCCCAATCGGGGTAGTAACAATAAAGAACTGTATAGCATTCGGCAACGGCAAGCTTACGGATGGTTCAGGTTCAGCAAACGGCGACATGAACGGTTTCAAGCTTGGCGGAAGCAACGGGGCATGCCCTACACCGCACGTTGTGGAGAACTGTCTTGCATTCAATAACGGTGCGACAGGATTTACGGATAACGGCAACGGCGGAGCCATAAAGATGAGCAACTGTATTGCCGTAAACAATGGCATGTACGATAAGAATAAGGCAAATTTCATGTGCTACAGGACATCAGCAGATGCAGAATATACGAATATCGTATCGGCAGCAACATCAAAGAATGCAGCAACAGACCAGTTCAAGGGCAAGTTAAGCCATGTGCTTTACAATTACAAGGGTGTGGGAACATACTGGGTAAATGAATGGACCTGCAAGGACGGAGCAAAGACAAAGTACACAGGCTCTGAGGCAAAAGATTATACAGTTGCACTTAGTGATTTTGTGAATACAACTATTCCTGGATACAATGCATCAAATGGATCATATGCAGCAGATTACCATGAGGTATTCAGAAATGCAGACGGAAGCATTAACGTAAACAAGCTTTATGAATTAAAGAGCGACAGCAGGATTTATGAAGCAGGAGTAAACGGTTCCAAGATTGGATGCTCATTTGAAAAACAGGTTGAACCGGGCAAGACAGAAGGTAATGTTGAAAGCAAGGGTGATGCACCAAAGATTGATAATGCAGAGGATACAGCAAAGGAAATTGAAGCATCAGTTGAACTTACTGATGAAGAAAAAGCTGCAATTGCTGCAGGAAGCAATATTTCTGTAAGTCTTGTTATTAATGATGAAGTTAAGACCGAAGAGAAAGAACTTGTAGAAAAGAATCTTTCATCACTTGTTGAAAATGGTAATATCGGACAGATTTTTGATATAAGCATTATTAAGAAGATTGGTGATGGTGAAGCAGTAAGTGCACAGGTTAATAAAGAAGTGACATTACAGATTGCAGTTCCTGAGAAGCTCCTTAATAAAGATAGCAATATCGAAAGAACATATAAGATTATAAGAGTGCATAATGGCGAAGTTACTGTTTTGGACAGTGATAAGTGTCAGTTTAATGAAAAAACAGGCGTTATTACATTTAAAACAGATAAGTTTTCAACATATGCCATTGTATACACAGATAAGGCTAAAGAAGTAATATCTGGCGGTTCTGAAGCGGGCAGTAAAGATAACACAGATAATGGAAACAATGCCAATATTGATGTTAAAGAAGAGCCGGTTTTGGGAAGTACAGCGGACGATTCAGTAAATACAGGTGATAATTTCAACCTTTACATGTATCTTATGCTTCTTGCAGTATCAGGTGCGGCATTATTTTTATCAAAAAAGAAAAAATATAAAAATAATTAATTAAAATAAGTTTGTTCACTGCATTACTTTTGATAATAATCAAAAAATTAAAATTTTTATTAAAAAAGTGTTGACATCTTATAAACGGAGTGCTATAAATACACGTAAACAGAAAGTTAAATGCAGTGAACAGAACAGTTTATCCAAGATGTTTGCATTGCAGAGAGTCATCGGCTGGTGTGAGATGATATGTGATTTTGGATAACATCATCTGCGAGCAGTGCACTGAAATTAGTCAATATTGATTAAGATTAAGTGTCACCGGTATTCTACCGTTATATAGAAGCTTATTAAACGGACGATTTAAAGTATCCGTCAGATGAGGCAGAGTGGTCACGTAAGTGGCAATCAAAGTGGTATCGCGGAAGTTTTAGCTTTCGTCTTTGAGTATGCTGTAAGGCATATTTTAAGACGAAAGCTTTTTTTTATAAATAGGAAATTGCGTAGAACTTTCTGAATAAACATTTATACATAGACGGTTATAGATATTCCGTCAGGGAAGGAGAAACAAAATGAATGGTTTAGTTATTGTTTTAATCGGAATCGTTTGTTTAGGTGCAGGTTATCTTTTATATGGTCGTTGGCTTGCTAATAAGTGGGGACTTGACCCAAAAGCAAAGACACCTGCATTCACTCATGAAGATGGTGAGGATTATGTTCCATCATCTAAGTTTACAGTATTTTCACATCAGTTTTCATCTATCGCAGGTGCAGGTCCTGTAACAGGTCCTATTCTTGCTTCGGTATTCGGCTGGGTACCTGTTTTACTCTGGCTGATTGTCGGCGGACTTTTCTTCGGTGCCGTTCAGGATTTTGGTGCTTTATATGCATCAGTTAAGAATGAAGGCAAGTCAATGGGTATGATTATTGAGAAGTACATAGGTAAGACAGGTAGAAAGTTATTCATGCTTTTCTGCTGGTTATTTACACTCCTTGTTATTGCAGCTTTCACAGATATGGTTGCCGGTACATTCGTAGCAAAGGGTGTTGAAGGAATGACAGAAAAGACTGCTAATGCAGATGCTTCTGCTGCTTCAATTTCTATGTTATTTATCGTTGTTGCTATTATCTTTGGACTTGTTCAGAAGTCAATTGTAAAAGCTGGTAAGAAGATGAACGAATGGGTTAAGGCTATCGTTGCAATCGTGCTTTTGGTTGCTATGTTCGCTGTAGGTATGGCACTTCCAATTTATGCTACAAAGTCAGCATGGATTTACATCATCATGGCTTACCTTTTCCTTGCATCAGTTATGCCAATGTGGTTATTAATGCAGCCTAGAGATTATATGACAACATTCATGCTTCTCGGTATGATTATCGGTGCTGTGCTTGGTGTTGTTGTTGCACATCCAAGCATGAACTTAAATGCGTTTAACGGATTTACATTAGGAAGCGGTGCTTCAAAACAGATGCTCTTCCCTACATTATTTGTAACAATTGCATGTGGTGCTGTTTCAGGTTTCCACAGTCTTGTATCTTCAGGTACATCATCAAAGACAATCAGCAATGAGAAAGATATGCCTATGGTTGGTTACGGTGCAATGGTTGTTGAATCATTACTTGGTATCGTTGCACTTGTAGTAGTTGGTGCTGTTGCTGTTAATGGTACAAAACCAGCTGGTACTCCATTTGCTATTTTCTCAACAGGTGTTGCCGGATTCCTTGAAAAATTAGGTGTTCCTGTTCATGTAGCAACAGTATTTATGACAATGTGCGTTTCAGCTCTTGCTTTAACATCACTTGACTCAGTAGCAAGAATCGGACGTATGTCTTTCCAGGAGTTATTTTATGGAGACAGCACAGACCCGGCTACAATGACTCCTGTACAGAGAGTTCTTACAAATAAGTATTTTGCAACAGTTATCACATTGTTCTTTGGTTACCTTTTAACACTTGGTGGATACAACAATGTATGGCCATTATTTGGTTCTGCAAACCAGTTGCTTGCAGCTATGGTTCTTATTGCTATAGCAGTATTCTTAAAGACAACAGGAAGAACAGGCTGGACATTATATGCTCCTATGTTCATCATGCTTGCGGTAACATTTACAGCTCTTGTTCAGAAAGTAATCGCTCTTGTAAGCAATGTTGTAAATGGTAAAGCTACATTCCTTGTTGATGGTTTACAGCTTATCGTTGCAGCAGCACTTATGGTACTTGGTGTATGTGTTGCATACAGCTGCTTAAAGAAACTCTTCACAACAAAGAAGAATACAGAGCAGGCTTAATTAGAATGTTAAATTAATAAAATATATTTAAAATAAAAACGTTTTCTGTTATGATTATTATATAAACATAGTAGAAAACGTTTTTTATTTATGCTGGCAAAATACAATGTCCCGGTGCAGAAATGCATTTAGGGTGAATCTGCCCAAATTACGTAAATATGAGAAGGGACGGAGTGTATGAAAAATTTATATTATTGGCTTGCAATATGCATCGGATATTGTTTTGGAAGTGTTCTTTATGGATACGAAATTCCGCGTATTTTTAAAAAGATTAACATATGCGAATTGTCGGATGATGGTAATCCCGGAACATATAACGCATTTAGATACGGCGGATTTATCTGTGGTATAAGCGTCCTTATTGCTGAACTATTAAAAGGATTTATACCTGTATTTTTCAGTGCAAAGTATATTGGCAGAGAGTCAGTTTTGTTTGCATTTGTTATGGCAGCTCCCGTTATGGGGCATGCATTCAGCGTTTATTATTTTTATATGAAATTCCGCATGAAATATATTAATAGAGAAAAAACATGCCACGGGTATTTGCAGACGGAAATACAGGCGGCAAGGCAATTGCGGTTTCATTTGGTGTCATGTTGGGGCTTTATCCTGACACAATGCCGCTTACGATTCTTATTGCATGTTATCTGTTCTTTTCTTTGATATTAAGAATAAAGAGTCATGCAAGAAGAACTATTATAACATTTGGAAGTGTAATAGCATTGTCTTTATTTTTTGTCAAAGAAAAAAGCGTAATATTTGGAATAATAATAATTTCTTTTATTGTAATTTATAAACATGTAATATGTACAGAAAAGGAGAAAGTATGCGAATCTTGATTTTATCGTGTAATACCGGTGGGGGTCACAATGCTGCCGGCAGGGCAGTTAAAGAGATTTTTGAAAAAAACGGGGATGAAGCAGTCGTGCTTGATTATCTTTGCCTTGCGGGAAATAAAGTTTCAAAGACGGTCGGAAATGTATATATAGAAACTGTAAAAAATGTTCCGGGACTTTTTGGTGCAGTATATAAACTCGGGATGGGAGTCAGCAGAATATGCCACAGGTCTCCGGTTTATTATGTGAATTCAGTTATGGCAAAATATATAAAACAATATCTCAAAGAAAATCCTGCAGATGCAGTTATTATGCCTCATCTGTATCCGGCGGAGACGATAACTTACATGAAAAGACGTGGTATGAAGCTTCCGCTTACAATAGCTGTGATGACAGATTATACATGTATTCCGTTTTGGGAAGAGACTAACTGCGATTATTACATAACACCGCATGAAAGTTTGAACGGTGAGATTATAAAACGTGGAATTAAGAAAGAAAAGCTTAGAAGTTTTGGTATTCCGGTTTCGCTTTCATGTAATGATAATATAGAAAAAAAAGAGGCAAAAAATATCCTTTCGCTTGACAAAAATAAAAAATATATACTTGTGTCAGGCGGAAGCATGGGTGCCGGTGATATTTCAAAACTTGTAAAAAAACTTTCATATGCTTTAAATGATGATGAGGGGATAATAGTAATATGTGGAACTAATAAAAAACTGTATAAACAGCTTATAGATGAAAATATACCGCATGTAATAATAAAAGGACAGGTTAACAATATGCCTGTTTATATGAAAGCATGTGATGTCATATATACAAAGCCGGGAGGTCTTACATCAACAGAGGCGGCTGTCTGCAATATTCCGATTATACATACAAAGCCTATTCCGGGATGTGAGACACAAAACAGCAGGTTCTTTGTGAAAAATGGCATGAGCATAAGTGCAAAAACAACGGACGGACTTATAAAACAGGGAATAAAATTGTTTCGTGACGATAAGCAGAAAGATATAATGATAAAAAATCAGTCAGATATAATATCAAAAAACAGTTCAATGAATATATATAATTTAGTGAAAAATAATATGGAAAAGTGAGGCTGACATATGGGTGATAATTTTTTGAATTGTTCTATAGGCCTGCTGATACCATTTGTGGGAACGTCACTCGGTGCAGCATGTGTGTTTTTTATGAAAAATAATATGAAGGAAATGACAACAAGAGCATTGACAGGATTTGCTGCGGGAGTTATGGTTGCAGCATCAATATGGAGCCTGTTAATTCCGGCAATGGAGCAGACACAATCACAGGGAATGGGAAAAATGTCATTCTTTCCGGCATTTATAGGATTCTGGATTGGAATATTATTTCTTTTGTTTCTTGATAATGCAGTTCCGCATCTTCATATGAACAGCAGTAAATCAGAAGGACCAAATAGCAGTCTTGGGAAAACACAGATGATGGTACTTGCAGTCACTATACACAATATACCTGAAGGAATGGCAGTTGGCGTAGTATATGCAGGTTATCTTTTGGGAAATTCGCAGATTACGCTTATGGGTGCACTGGCACTGTCTATCGGAATAGCCATACAGAATTTTCCAGAGGGAGCGATTATTTCAATGCCGCTTCATGCACAGGGAGAGAAAAAAGGAAAAGCATGCTGGTACGGTATACTTTCAGGAGCAGTAGAGCCGGTGGCAGCAGCTTTTACCATACTTTTATCAAAATTCATAGTTCCTGCGATGCCTTATCTTTTAAGCTTTGCCGCGGGAGCAATGATATATGTTGTGATTGAAGAACTTATACCGGAGATGTCAGAGGGTAAACATTCAAACATTGGAACAATAGCATTTGCTGTGGGATTTTCGATTATGATGACACTTGATGTAGTTCTTGGATAATTATTATTTTTCATATGGGCATGGATTAGGAAAGAGTGATTCCATAACTTTGATTTCATGGCGGCGGGCCTCGGTGCTTCCGCCATCGGCACCGGTATTAAGGCAGAATAAATCATAATTTCCAATTTCGGCAGTGCATCTTTGTATACTTGAAATTCCGTATGAAAGTGAACTGTTGATTTTTCTGTTTTTTGCGTTGACAAAGTAAAAGCCGTAAAGATTCTGAAAAGAAGGCTGTACTGTCTCATTTGTTGTGCTAGAAAGACAGACATCTGCATATCGGTAATATTTTTTTACTATATTATAGCATGTCTTTATCTCGGATAATTTCAAAGGAATTGCATTGTGCAGTGTGTTTAAAGGACGTTTCGGAAATGTTAATTTTTTTTCTTGTAAAGCCGCACATGTTATGCTGTGGGCAGAAAGCACCCTGTAATAAAAACCATACATTGTATTTGGATTTGCTTTTTTAAGAAATTTGTCGGCGATAAAATATTTTGTCATTATAGAATGACGCATATCAGAGCCTGTCTTGTCCTTATATAATGTATAAGGATACACGATTCCCGCATCTTCGTAGAAAAAATCTTCTTTTTTCAGAGGATTTCCGAAAAAGTTATCGTCGTTAGCGTATATAATGTGCTCTGAGCAGCCAAAGTCTTTCAGACGCCAGAGATTGTATTCAAAAGTTGTCGAAGACGAGCTGTCAAATCCGAGTAAATCATTGTCTTTAATATATTTGATACGCTGTGAAATCAAATCGGCAGATTTTAGAAAACTTACACGCTCATTAGGCATAATGATATAAATGTACCGAATCCATGGAATATTTTTCAATGCTGAGCGGATAGAATACTGAAGTTCGTTATTGTCAAAATCTTTGCGGACTGAATCTGTGCGGTTAAGAGCCGGATCGCTCAAATCAATATATTTATAAACTAAATCAACAGGTGTATTATTTAAAAGAGATAATTTATTCACGATAACCCTCCGGGGACTTAAATTACTATATTTAATTATATTATAATGTTGAAAAATGTGCAAGAATGGAGAAAAAATGAAAAAGGTATCAATTATTGTTCCTGTATACAATGCTGCTGAGTATGTCGGAAAATGTCTTGAAAGTGTTGCTTTGCAGGATTATAAAAATATTGAAATTATCGTTGTGGAGGATGGTTCGGATGATGAAAGTCCGGATGTATGTAAGGAGTATGCCCGCAGATATGACAATATAAAAGTATATCATGATAAATGTGGTACTGCAGGAGCTGCAAGAAATTACGGAATGAGTAAAGCGGATGGCGATTATGTTATGTTTGTTGATGCCGATGATTATCTTACTGATAATTGTGTTGTATCTGAACTTACAAAAAAGATGGAGAATGTGGATATAGTAGTTGGAAACTACCAGAGATTGTGGAAGAACAGGCTTCTGGATGCTTCAAAAAACAGTGGATTTGCAGGATTAGATATGAATTCAGTGGATTTTACTTTTGGTGGATTTTTTTCAATAGGAACATTGTCGTATGCATGGGCAAAGTTGTATAGAAAGAGCTTTCTTGACAGCAATAAGATTGAATTTGGTGATTACAGATATGCTGAGGATAAGATATACAATTATTTTTGCTATATTGCAGGTGCAAGATATGCATTTATAGATAAAAAAATTTATGTATACAGGAGAAATGAACAGTCAGTTTCCAATACATACCGCAAAGATGGTGATAAAGACTGGATGAGGATTGCACAGGATCTGCAGGATAAAATTGACAGCTTGAATTATGAAAAAAAACAGTACAGTCAAGATGAAATTGAAAATTATGAAAGTATTGTTGCATGGACAATATATTTTGCTGCCTTTTTTGATGGAAAAATGGAGTATGAGTACAGTACAGGAAAGATAAGTGCTGTAATAAATCTTTTAAAAAGGTATGCATCATATGATTTGACTAAAAAATATTTAAAAAATCCATTAAGATATACAAAAAAAATACCAGCATTATCATATAAAATAATGCTGGGTGGATTTGCTTTTTTGATGAAATGTAATATGTATCTACTTCTTTCATTAGGAATAAAGCTTCTTGTTGACTGCCATATTGACGAAAGGCTGTCTGATACGGGCAGAAAAGAAGATTAATTCAGACACATATATTTATTTTCAAAATCACTGACAGGAATAGGGCGGCTGTAATAAAAGCCCTGAATCAGGTCACATCCGTATGACTCGACAAGCTGCTTTTGCTCAAGCGTTTCTATGCCTTCAAAGACAACATTATAATCAATCTGGTGAAGCAGATTGATTAAAGTGCGGATTAAAATACGGCCTTTGTCAGTGCACAGTGATTTGCTGGCAAATATATGATCAAGTTTAATTGTATCAGCAGGCATATTGGCAATCTGGTTAAGTGATGAATATCCGGATCCAAAATCATCGACACTTACAAGAAAACCATATGAACGCAGCTGATTTGTCGTGTTGACAATAGTGTCGGTATTTTCAATAAAAACAGATTCAACAATCTCAAATTCAATAAGGAATGGTGGGATATTATATTTTTTCTGAAGAGCAATTGCCATATCAGTGAAATCACCTTTTGTAAAACGCTGCCGTGATACATTGACTGAAATTGTAAAGACTTCCCGCCCTTCGTTAATCCAACGTCTTTGAAGTTCAAAGACTTTTTCAATCATTATGTTATCAAGCGTGTCTATAACACCTGTACTTTCAAGCACAGGGATAATCTGGGCGGGCGGAATAATATTACTATGGTCATCCAGAATACGAACAAGGGCTTCAGCACCGACGATTTTATTTTTGGAAATTGAAAACTTGGGCTGCAGATACATTAATAAACGACCTTGTCTGCAAGCATGGATAAACATGTTGGACATACGCATGTTATTGAGCATGGTTGTCATATCATTCTGGTTATATACCTGAAACTTTACATCAAACTTCCCTTTTGCCTGCTTTTTTGCAATATGAGCACGGTCAAGAGCAGTGTCAGTATCTTCTGATGAATCGGAGATAAAGTAAACGCCTGTGTATACATGTATGTATACATTAGGATACTTTTTATTCATCATATCTTCAAAGGCTGTATTCATATCAACAATCCGTTCGAGCTCCCTGTCATGGGAAAAATTTCCCAGATCGTAAAGACCACGAAATTGGTCACTTCCTTTGCGGCAGGCAGCAAGACAATGTGGATTTTCTTTATAAAAGTAATCAGCCATTGTTTTTATAAATTCATCACCTGTATCGCGTCCGTAAAACTCATTGATATACTTGAAATTACTCACATCACTGGCTATTAAAACGAGTTTTTTAGAACCCTCTTTTATATATTTCTCGCATGTATCATGGAAATCTTTGCTAGAAAGAAGACCCGTCAATGTATCATATTGCATAAACCCAGTACCTTCCCTGTTCTGCCTTACAGAAAGAACTTCGTAAGACGAATTAAAATTAATCACGAAATAAACTATATTTATTATATTACAAAATAACTATATATGCAACTGATTTACAATTTTTAATATCATTTTTTTACAAAAGAATAATTCTACGAGGCTGATAAATAGGTTGAAGTGAGGAGGTATAAATGGTATATTTTAATAAATAAATCTAAAGGTCTGTGAGGCATTTATGCTGTAAAGAAACAAGCAGACAGACAGGAGTACAATATGCTGACAAATGACGCAACAATTTTAAAAATCAAGCATGAAGTATTATATGAAGTAGCAAAACTAGCTTATTCGGGTGAGTTTGATGAGAAAAAAGAAGATTTACCATATAAAATGATTCCTGGGCTGAAGCCTAAGTTTCGCTGCTGTGTATACAAGGAAAGAGAAATCGTACGACAGAGAGTAAGGCTTGCAGAAGGACTTTGTCCTAACGATAATGGCCAGCAGGAATCAGATAATGTAATTCAGGTAATAGAATCTGCCTGTGCAGACTGTCCGCTTTCACACTATATTGTAACTGACAACTGCCGTAAATGTATGGCAAGAGCATGTCAGCAGTCATGCAAATTTGGTGCGATTTCGATGGGGCGTGACAGGGCATATATTGATCCTGATAAATGTAAGGAATGTGGAATGTGTGCAAGAAACTGCCCATATAATGCGATTGCAGACCTTATAAGACCATGTAAAAAAGCCTGTCCTGTGGGTGCAATTACTATGGATGAAGAGACGGGAATCTGTCTTATTGATGATAGTAAGTGCATCCGCTGCGGTAAATGTATACATAGATGCCCATTCGGTGCAATTGGTTCAAAGACAGCAATAGTTGATGTTATTAAATCTATTATTTCAGGAAAACAGGTATTTGCAATGTTTGCACCGGCTATGGAAGGACAGTTCGGAGCAGATATCACGATGGCAAGTATCCGTACAGCATGTAAGAAACTTGGTTTTACTGATATGTATGAGGTAGGACTTGGAGCTGATATGACAGCAGCATCTGAGGCAGCAGAGTGGGCAGAAGCATATGATGAAGGCAGAAAAAAGACTACATCATGCTGTCCGGCATTTGTTAATATGATTAAAAAATGCTATCCTGAACTTATTGAGTGTATATCAGATACTGTTTCGCCGATGTGCGGAATATCAAGAATGATAAAGAAAAAATATCCTGACGCCATCACGGTGTTTGTAGGACCTTGTATTGCCAAGAAAGATGAAATCAAGGATAAGTCAATTGAAGGAAATGCAGATTATGTTCTTACAATAGGTGAGTTCCGTGCAATGATGCGTGCTAAAGAAATAGTTTTTGAACCTGAGGAAAATACAGCACAGCAGTCAAGTGTTTATGGCAAGCGTTTTGGTAACGGCGGAGGTGTTACGGCAGCTGTTTTAAAGAGTATGGAAGAATCAGGAGTTGATACATCAGATTTCAAGATTGAAAAGTGTGCCGGGGCTGATGAATGTAAGAAAGCACTTCTTCTTATGAAAGCAGGAAAGCTTGATGTTGATTTTATAGAGGGAATGATGTGCGAGGGCGGATGCGTAGGCGGTCCGAGCAGACACAAGAATGAACAGTTCTTTAAGAAAGACAGAGATAAGCTTATACAGGCAGCTGATGCACGTGGAGTTCATGAAAATCTTGATAAATTTGATGCTTCAAAGGTTGGCATGCACAAATAAATCGTATGCTGATACTAAAAATAAGGCAGGTAGCAGATGTGGAATTTAATGGAATAGAAAAGGTGCATGAAGGTGCATTTATAAACAGGTATAATCTTACATATACAACAAAAGATAATAAGAAAAAAGTATATGAGATGATAAGCAGAAACCGCAATATTGACAGTGAAGATCAGATTAGAAATCCAAAGACTGACGGAGTTGTCATTATTATGACTGATGAAGATGACGAACATATATTGTTAAACAGGGAATTCAGAATGGCTGTTGATGATTATGTATACAATTTTCCGGCAGGGCTTGTAGATGCAGGGGAGACGCCGGAACAGGCAGCGGCAAGGGAATTAAGAGAAGAGACGGGACTTGAACTTGTAAAGGTTGAAGACAAACTTATTAACAGTTACAGTGCAATAGGTTTTTCTAATGAAACTAATGTTGTAGTAATCGGAAAAGCAAAAGGAAGATTTGCACCAAGTTCATCAACACTTGAAGAAATACAGGCAGCATGGTATACAAGACAACAGATAAGGGAACTTCTTAAAAACCAGCCATTTGCCGCGAGAAGCCAGGCATATTGTTATATGTGGTCAAAGCAGAAGTAAAATGGAGGAAATTAATGTATACATTTATAAGTAAAGTTGGCAGAAAAGTATGTGTTATGTTTAAAAGAAATATGTCAACTGCGGTTTTGTGTTACCTTGTAATGATGTGTGGGCTTGTTTTGGCAGGCTGTGGAAAAAAGCCGGGAACACAGATGTTTACATATGTGAAAAAAGATGATGCGACAATAGAAATTACCGGATTTACAGATGCGGCAAAAGAGCAGTCATCATTTATCATACCAACGGAAATTGATGGTATTAAAGTTACATCAGTTGCAAGAGAATCGTTCAGGGATTGTGCAAATATTAAAGAGATTTCGATTGCTGAAGGTGTTGAAACGATAGGTGAAAATGCCTTTTTAGGATGTTATAATCTTGAAACTATTAATTTTCCTTCAACAATAGAGTCGGTTGGGACTAATGTTGTAAAAAATACAATATGGGAAAAGAATGAATATGAGCAGTATGGAGCTGTAATAATTAATAACATTCTTTCTTCTGTGCAGAATGTACCATCAGAATATAAGCTGCCTGATGGTATTAGAAAAATAGCTTCGGGTGTATTTTATGGCAATACACAGCTTACAAAGATTGATATGGGCTCATCACTTGAAGAAATAGGAACCTATGCATTTGCAGGATGTACAGGTATTACAGAATTAAGCATTCCGTCAAGTGTAAAAAATATCGGATATGGAGCTTTCAGCCAATGCATCAATCTTACTGTAAGTGTTCCTGACACAGTTGGACAGATAGGACAGGAAGCTTTTTATAAAGTTAAATTTGTAGAATATAAAGGAAAGCTTGGCGGTGCTTATTGGGGAGCTGCCGCAGGCGGAATGGAGAAGCAATGACAGAGACATCAGCTGGAAAAATAAATAAAGAAGAACATTTATTTAAATCAACAAGCGGCGTGTGTGATATACATACTGTACTATGGTATCCTGATAAAGAAAAATATGAAAATCCTGTAGGTGTGGTTCAGATTGCACATGGAATGATTGACCATATAGAAAGATTTGAAGGACTTGCATTATATCTTGCTGAACGTGGATTTGTTGTAGCTGGAAATGACCATCTGGGACATGGAGATTCAGTTAATGATAAAAATGACTGGGGATATTTTGCAAAAGGAAATAACAGCGGACTTTATCTTGTTAAAGATATGCACAAGCTGACAATTATAATGAAAAAGCGTTTTCCTGAACTGCCATATATTCTTATAGGACACAGCATGGGCTCATTTATGACAAGACGTTATCTTATGATGTATGGTAATGAACTTGATGCGGCTGTTATATTAGGAACTGGCAACCAGCCAAAGATTATGGTTGACGGAGGTCTTTTAGCTGTAAAGTTTACAAAGCTGTTTCACGGTGACCGTTACAGAAGTGAGACGCTCAATAAAATGATGTTCGGCACATACAACAACCGTATAGAAAATCCCGTGACGGATTCCGACTGGCTTACAAGAAATCCCGATATAGTTGACAACTATGTAAATGATGAAAAATGCAGTTTCCTTTTTACGGTTAATGCGTATGAAGGTATGTTAAAAATCATCAGATATGTAATTAATGATGCAAATATCGAAAAGACACCAAAGGAGCTTCCGCTGCTTATCGCATCGGGAAATGCAGACCCTGTAGGTGAGTATGGAAAGGCAGTAGAGCATATTTATAATAAATATAAAAAACATATGGATGATGTTGAACTGAAGTTATATGATGGCTGCCGTCATGAGCTTCACAGTGAAATAAACGCACAGGAAGTGTTTGAGGACATTTATAACTGGATAGTTGAGAGAGTAGGATAAAATAACACTAAGTAAAAAACGGTATTTTTTGATTCAGACACTTCGTGTCAATATTCAAAAAATACCGTTTTTTTAATTTTATAATGTGTTAAATATATAATGCATACTTCATATTGTAAATTTAATACTGTATAATTTCCTACATCAGCGTCTCATACTTAGGCATAATACCGATGCCGATTGTTGTAGGACCAGTGTGTACGCCTGTTATTGAGCTTACGCGTAAGTCAAAGCGTTCACGGCTCTCAACACATTTGATTTTGAAATCTGTTTCAACCTGACGGCGGAGCTCATCACATTCGTCCGGCGTAGTTGCCGATGCAACCGAAATATCGTAAGTATTCGGGTCAATGTTTCTGCTTGTGAAATATTTTTTGCAGCTTTCAAATACGTTTGCAACCGATTTTTTGCGTGTACGGCAGAGACCGCTTACGTTTACCTCACCGTTTTTAAGGAAAAGACTTGGCCTGATATTTAAAATTCCTGTTACCATAGATGCGAGTTTTCCAAGACGGCCCCCTTTTTTGATGTAATCAAGAGAGCCGATTGTAAAGTAAACTGTTCCGATGTCTGTCATTTTCTGAAGAATAGATACTGCTTTTTCATAAGGAATGTTATCGCGGTTCATACGGATTGCTTCATATACTAAAAGACCTTCGGCAGCAGATATGAACTGAGAATTGATTACTGTGATTTTTGCATCCGGATAATCTTCCATAACCTGCTGTGCTGCCATTCTGGCAGAGTTGACTGCACCACTTAAAGCAGTAGAAAGGCATATTGTAACAATTGGAATGTTTTCCTTTACGGCAGGAAGATATGCGTCTATATAATCCTGGACACTTGGAAGAGATGTTCTTGGATATATCTTTTCCTCTGTTATGCGTCTGTAGAATTCATCAGTTGAAAGCTCAGTTCTGTCTTTGTAATAAGTTTCACCGTCAAATGTTATATAAAGCGGAATGAGTGTGACATCTACGGAAGCTGCATAATCCATAAGAAAATCGCATGCTGTGTCTGTAATTATTTTAAACATAAAATTAAATCTCCATTTTCTATTACTTATAATATTTTTTTCTATTACCTTTATGAGTGGTTACTTTAAATGTTTATTACGGAACATAAAGACGCAATAAAATATTTACATTAATATATCACATAGTATTAAAAACTACAAGACATAACACTGGGAATTGCAAGTTAAAATATAAATGTATGCAAAAATGAACAATTTGAAGTAAAATTGCATAAAATAATTGACGTATATATAAAAAAATAGTAAAATTTATATAAATAATTCAGTGCAATGTGTGTAAGCCTGATTGTTAATTAAACAAAAAAGAGGAGAAGATTAATGGCAGCTTTATTAATTTTAGTCATTGTGGCAGCACTGCTGGCACTTGGATATGCGGCATTTAACTTTATCGGCGTCAAAAAGCTTGATGAAGGAACAGATCGTATGTCAGAGATCGCGGAAGCTATCAGAGTTGGAGCTAACGCATTTATTACTTATGAGTATAAGATTATAGGTATTGTAGTGGTTATTATTGCAATTATATTTGCAGCAATTTTTTCAGTCCAGTATGGAAAATTCAGCTGGGAGCCATCAGTATGTTTCATCATCGGAGTTGTGATGAGTGCATCAGCAGGATGGGTAGGAATGAAGATTGCAACTTATGCAAATGTCAGAGTATCTAATACAGCAAGAAAGACTAAGAATATCGGTTCAACACTCAAGGTAGCATTAAAGGGTGGTTCTGTAATGGGATTATGTGTAGGTGGTTTCGCACTTCTTGGTTTATTCCTTGTATACATAATTTTCGGTTACGGTCTTAATATGATTTCAATCAGTGCACTTCGTGATGGACAGCACATTTTCACACAGTGTCTTTCATGTTATGCATTGGGATGTTCTATCGTAGCTATGTTTAATCGTGTCGGTGGTGGTATTTATACAAAGGCGGCAGATATGGGTGCCGACCTTGTAGGTAAGACGGAAGCACACATTCCGGAAGATGACCCTCGTAACCCGGCAACAATAGCAGATAACGTAGGTGATAATGTAGGTGATGTTGCAGGACTTGGTTCAGACCTGCTCGAATCGTTTGTAGGAGCTATATCATCTGCAATTATTCTTGCAGTAAGCTTATTCCTTTCAAATATCGCAAATAAACTTACGGTTTCAGATACACTTCTTATGAAGATGATGTATTTTCCACTTGTTTTTGCGGCAATTGGCCTTATTGCTTCGTGTCTTGGTATCGCATATGTTCTTATTAAGAAAGGCTCAGATAGTCCTCACAGGGATTTGAATATTTCAACATGGAGTGCAGCCGTAATCACAATCATAGGCGGCTTTGTTGCGACATATTTTATGTTTAAGCCTGAAACTAAAGCGGTACTTGATGTTGCAGGATTTAAGACAGGATATACATCACCTTGGATAGCAGCATCACTTGGTGTTATTAGTGGTGTTATTATCGGTGCAATAGCAGAATATTATACAAGTTATGATTATAATCCGACTAAGAAGATTGCTGAGAGTGCAAAAGAAGGAGCAGCACTTACAATTACACAGGGTCTTGCAGTGGGCATGAAGTCTTGTATGCTTCCACTCATTATCCTTGGTATAACAACATACGTTTCATATGCTGTGTCCGGAATGTTTGGTATTGCTATGGCGGCTGTTGGCATGCTTTCATTTGTATCCGCAACAGTTTCTGTTGATACATATGGACCTATTTCAGATAATGCAGGCGGAATTGCTGAGATGTCAGAACTTGAGCCTGAGGTTCGTGAGATTACAGATAAACTTGATTCAGTAGGTAATACAACAGCAGCAATCGGCAAAGGTTTTGCCATTGGTTCTGCTTCATTTGCCGCACTTTCACTTATGGTTAGTTTCCTTTATGCATTCCAGCCTGAAGGTTCACAGCTTGAACTTAACTTTACAAATCCGCTTATTCTTGCTGGTGCCTTAATCGGTGGTGCACTTCCTTTCCTTTTCTCAGGAATGCTTATTGAAGCTGTTGCCAATGCGGCACGTAAGATGGTTGATGAAGTAAGAAGACAGTTTAAAGAAATTCCTGGAATTCTTGAAGGTAAAGCAAAACCTGATTATAAGACATGTATAGAGATTTCTTCACAGGGAGCTTTAAAAGAGATGAGAATGCCGGCTGTTCTTTCAATTATTTTCCCTGTAATTTCAGGTTTCCTTTTCGGACCTTACTTTGTAGGCGGACTTCTTATCGGTGCAACACTTTCAGCTATTATGCTTGCAATATTTACAGGTAATGCAGGTGGTGCATGGGATAATGCAAAGAAGTATATTGAATCAGGTGTTTTTGAGGGACAGGGCAAAGGTTCTCCGGCACACGATGCGGCAGTTGTAGGTGATACGGTAGGTGACCCGCTTAAAGATACAGTTGGACCATCACTTGATATTCTTATCAAGATTATGTCAACGGTTTCACTTGTTGCAGCGGTTCTTTTCTACAACTACAACCTGTTATATCTCATTTTCGGAATCAGATAAAATATTTTTGTTTTAAATACACATATTTATAAAATTTAATAGGTACAGAGCGTGGAAAAGCGTTCTGTACCTTTTTGTTATAGATATCTATTAAGAACAGGTATTGGACATAATAGATATCATAATTTAAAATAAAAATTGTAAATAATAAAATTATAATTTTTATTTGAAAGGACTGATTTTGATTATGAAAATAAAAAATGCAGCGGCAAAAATATTACTGCCTGTAATGATATTATCATTTCTTGTGTCATGTGCATCAAAAAAGTCAGGAAATACTGATATAAAACAAGATACAGCACAAGGTACAGCACAAAATTCAGATGCCATGGATGATGATATTCCAAGAAATCCATATGGTGACACGGATTTTTCAAGACCTCAGGGATTTGATGAAAAAAGAGATGGTGTTGATTATGGATACATGAATGACAGGGTTATTTATTACAGTTCAACGATAGGAAAAGACAAGATGTGCGGCGTGCTTTTGCCGGCAGGATATGATGAAAAAAAGAAATATCCGGTTGTTTATGTGCTTCATGGATTTGGAGGAGACCATTTTGACTGGAGCCGTGATGACAGTTATCTTGATATTGTTTATGGAAATATGCTCGTTGACGGTACTGCAAAGCCTATGATAATAGTCACTGTTGATATGTATACATCGGAAATTGCATCAAAGGAGACAGCTACAGGAGAACAGTCAAGAACAGCTTATGATAATTTTGTCAATGATTTGCAAAATGATTTGATGCCGTTTATAGAAAGAACATATTCTGTAAAAACAGGGCGTGAAAATACCGGAATAATAGGAACATCACAGGGTGGAACAGAGTGCCTTGCAATAGGATTTATAATGCAGGATAAAATAGGATATATAAGCTCTCTTGCACCATGTCCGGGCGTTATACCGACACAGTTTAATGCAGGCTCATTCTGGAACAAGCCGATTCTTGAAGATTTTGAGATAAAAAGTGAAGAGACAAAGCCGGTTTATCTGTCACTTATGGTAGGCAGCCGTGACCCATGGTGTCTTGATTCTACCAGATATTATCATCAGAAACTTACGGAAGAAGGAATAAAACATGATTATTTTGAAGTCGAAGGCAGCGGGCATGACGATGATGTCTGGAAAGCAGGATTATATAATTTATTCAAGAGATGTTTTTAAAAATTATGTTATTAAAAATAACGTAACATTTATGTAACATTTACCATAAAACATATTGAAAAATCTACGTGATTAGCGTACTATAAATATATGGTGTTATATGACCACAGAATGGAGATTAGTATGAAAGTTACAGCTTTTTTGACAGACGGATTTGAGACAGTTGAAGCACTTGCTGTTATAGATATTTGCAGGCGTGCAGGAATAGATACAGATACAGTTTCAATTACAGGTGATAAAAATGTTATAAGTGCACAAAATATACCTGTAAAAGCAGATTATTTTTTTGATGAAGTTAATCTTGAAGAGTCAGATTTATTATTTCTTCCGGGAGGACCTGGACATAAATCATATATGGAAAATGAAAAACTTCTTAATGCATTAAAGGAGCATGATAAAAAGGGAAAAAGGATTGCTGCGATATGTGCAGCTCCAAGCATACTCGGAAGAATAGGGCTTTTAAAAGGAAAGAAAGCAACATGTTTTCCTGGATTTGAAAAATATCTCGATGGAGCACAGGTACTTTTAGCACCTGTGAGAGTTGTAACTGATGGAAATATTACAACCTCAAGAGGAATGGGGACTTCTGTTGACCTGGGACTTGAGATAGTAAAGCTGCTTATAAGTGAAGAAAAAGCCAAAGAACTTGCTGCTTCAACACAGTATGCAGACTGATTATTTGTTATGAATGGGGAATATAATGGGAAGTTTATATGATAACTCTGGTGAAGATATATATGCAAGGCGTGATATTGAGAAAAGAAGAAAGCATGCCATGGCAATGAAGAAAAAAAGAAAACGTCAGATATTGAAAAGAAAAATTATGCTTTTTACTGGAGCTGCAGCAATACTTGTGGCATCATTGGGGCTGACGGCTGCTGTGCGAAAGAATAATACAGCATCCGGAAGCAGTCTCAATCCCAAAGAGACACAGCAGGTTGCCATAGATGCCAATGCTGATGCGGCAAATGATGATAATATTGATAAAAAAGATGAAAAAAAATTTGTATATGCACAAAAGAGCAGCGATTATAAAGAGATAACAGATGCAGCAGTAAGAACGCCTTATGTTGCACTGCTTGATGTAAATAATAATAAAATTATAGCAGGACGTGAAGCAGAATCACGTATTTATCCGGCATCGATGACAAAAGTAATGTCACTTATTGTTGCAGTTGAGAATGTTAAAGATGTGACGAAGATGTATCAGTTTACTAATAAACTTTTATATCCGCTTTATAATGCACAGGCTTCAGTTGCTGGATTTGGAACAAATGAGATTGTGCCTGTATCTGACCTCTTTTACGGAATGATTCTGCCTTCAGGAGCTGATGCAGCAGCGGCACTTGCAGAGATAGTTGCAGGTTCAGAAGAACAGTTTGCGGTTCTTATGAATAAAAAATGTGAAGAACTTGGATTGAAAAATACACATTTTGTCAATTCGACAGGTTTATATGATGATGAGCAGTATACGACACCATCAGAGATGGCAATGATTATGAAGTATGCAATGGATAATTCCGAATGTGCAAAGGTTTTATCGACATTCCAGTATACAACAGAAAAGACAACACAGCATCCGGATGGAATACTTCTTACAAATACTATGTTCAGCCGCATGTATGGAACAGAGGTTGAAGGTGTGACAATTACAGCTGGTAAGACAGGTTATACGGATGAAGCATTAAACTGCCTTGTAAGTTATGCTGTAAAAGGTGACAAGAGTTATATTTGTGTTACTTCGCATGCACACAACAAATGGCATTGCGTTTTTGATTCTTTTGAAATTTACGGGAATTATTTGCCATAATATTTTTTGTGAATGTTGAACATAATAACATCAGGATAGCAGTGAGAGCTGTTATTCAAATTCAAAACAGATTATAAATGTTTGCTATGGAGGTGTTTTTATGAACAATTCAACAGCGTCAAGCAAGACAAAGAAAGAAGCACAGAGTGCATTAGACAGATTTAAGATGGAAGTAGCTTCAGAAATCGGTGTAAACTTAAAAGAGGGTTACAATGGTGACCTCACATCAGCAGAAGCCGGTTCTGTAGGCGGTAACATGGTTAAAAAGATGATTAAGAGACAGGAAGAGCAGATGTCACAGGGCAACTAATCTGACTGCCTTATGACGGCATTGAAGACAGAAAAATGAGTCGGGGCTGCTGTCATTAAGTATAAGAGAAAAGAAGAGACGGGAGGTTTAAAACCCCTCGTCTCTTCTTTGCTTTCTTAATTCAATTCTTTTTTCAGCAGCATCCCATTTGGCCTGTTCATCGATAGTCTGTATTTTAAGACGTGGAACTTCGACAGGTTTATTGTTTGCATCAAGTGCAACCATAACAAAAAATGCTCTGTTTACAGGATGTCTTGAACCATCAGGACGCTCAACGTATGTGTCAATTCGTATTTCCATAGAACTGCGTCCTACATGTGTCACATAACCGATTATTACAATTACGTCATTTTCATAGCAGGGCTCTTTAAATTGAAGATTATCAATACATGCAGTTGTAAGATTGCCTTCACAATGTCTTCTTGCAACAATGCCGGCAACTTCATCTATCCACATGAGAAGCTGTCCACCGAATAATCTTCCGGCACTGTTCATGTGTTTGCTGAAAAGAAGGTGTGAAACCTCAGTTTTTGAATCTTCAACTGTTTTTATTTTTAATTCTGACATAAATCCTCCTTACGTCTCCACTTTGTGATTATACAGGTGGGGCAGATGTTCTGACAACAAATATAATTATAAAATATTATGCCAATTTAATAAAGTTTTGTAAAGTGAAAAATTTTGCTGGTAATATCAAAATATCTATGATATAATCCATTAGTATGTACGTTGTACGATTGAAATATTTTACATATATTTAAGGAGGAAATTTATAAAATGAGTTTCAAAGTTGAACAGTTAGAAGAAAAGAATATGGTTAAACTTGTGATTGAAGCTTCTGCCGAAGAATTTGAGGCCGGCTTGAACGCAGCATACAATAAGAACAAGAACAAGATTAGTGTACCTGGTTTCAGAAAAGGTAAAGCACCTCGTAAGATGATTGAACAGCTTTATGGTTCACAGATTTTCTTTGAAGATGCAGCTAATGAGATTATTCCTGATGCATATGCAGACGCAGCTAAGGAAAGTGGTCTTGACATCGTTTCACAGCCAAAGGTAAGCATTGAGCAGCTTGAAGCTGGAAAGCCATTTATCTTTGCAGCAGAAGTGGCAGTAAGACCAGAAGTAGAACTTGGCGAGTACAAGGGTGTTGAAGTAACTAAGGCTGATGCGGAAGTTACAGATGCTGATGTTGAAGAAGAATTAAAGAAGGTTCAGGATCAGAACTCAAGAACAGTAAGTGTTGAAGACAGAGCTGTTAAAGATGGTGATATGACTGTTATTGATTTTGAAGGATTTATTGATGGAGAAGCTTTTGAAGGTGGTAAGGGTGAGAATTATCCTCTTACAATCGGTTCACATTCATTCATCGATACATTTGAAGAGCAGATGATTGGAATGAATATTGGTGAAGAAAAAGAACTTAATGTTACATTCCCAGAGGATTATCATGCTGAGAACTTAAAGGGTAAGCCAGCTACATTCAAGGTTACTGTAAAGGAAATTAAAGAAAAGCAGCTTCCTGAACTTGATGACGATTTCGCTCAGGATGTATCAGATTTCGATACACTTGCTGAATACAAGGATGATTTAAAGAAGAAGATTGCAGAACGCAAAGAATCAGAAGCTAAGGCTAAGAAAGAATCAGAAGCTATTGAAAAAGTAGTTGAAGCAGCTAAGATGGATATTCCACAGGCTATGATTGATACACAGGTAAACAGAATGCTTGAAGATTTTGCTATGAGACTTCAGCAGCAGGGTCTTTCTGTTGAGCAGTATTTCCAGTATACAGGAATGACAGCAGATAAGATTATGGAAGAGATGAAACCTGAAGCAGTTAAGAGAATTAAGAACAGCCTTGTTCTTGAAGCTGTTGCTAAGGCAGAGAATATTGAAGTATCAGAAGAAGAATTTGAAGCAGAACTTCAGAAGATGGCTGATATGTACAAGATGGAAATTGAAAAGATTAAAGAGTTTATGCAGGATGCAGAAGCTAAGCAGATGAAAGATGATATTGCTATCCAGAAGGCAGTTGAATTAATCGTTTCTTCAGCAGTTGAAAAGTAATAAACTGAATTGATTTTTATTGGCATAATGCACAAAGAAATGGAGGGAAATTATGAGTTTAGTACCTTACGTCATAGAGCAGAACAGCCGTGGTGAAAGATCATATGATATTTATTCACGACTTTTAAAGGACAGAATCATTTTTCTTGGAGAAGAAGTTACAGATGTTTCAGCAAATATAATTGTTGCACAGATGTTATTCCTTGAAGCAGAAGATCCAAGCAAAGATATTCATTTGTATATTAACAGCCCTGGTGGTTCAGTATCAGCAGGTTTTGCTATTTATGATACAATGCAGTACATCAAATGCGATGTTTCAACCATTTGTATGGGTATGGCAGCAAGTATGGGTGCATTTCTTCTTTCCGGCGGTGCTAAAGGCAAGAGAATGGCTCTTCCTAATGCGGAAATTATGATTCACCAGCCATCCGGCGGTGCAAGAGGTCAGGAAACTGAGATTCGTATTGTGGCAGAGAATATTTTAAAGACAAGAAACAAATTAAATGAGATTCTTGCTGCTAACACGGGCAAGTCTGTCGAAGAGATTGCAAGAGATACGGAACGTGATAATTATATGACAGCACAGGAAGCACTTGCATATGGACTTATTGACAGTATAGTTGAAAAGAGATAATATGTGCGAAGGGCTGTCACTTATGTGGCAGTCCTTTGTTGTTTAAGGAGGAGTTATGGCAGGCAAAAATGTAGACGATAAGCTTAGATGTTCATTTTGTAATAAAACGCAGAATCAGGTTAAAAAACTTATTGCAGGTCCAAACGGAGCATATATATGCGATGAATGTGTTGGCATATGCAGCGAGATTCTTGATGAAGAATTTCTTGATGATGATAAGATGGACGAATCAGATGCCGGTCTTGATATAAATCTTTTAAAACCTAAGGAAATTAAAGAATTTCTTGATGATTATGTAATTGGACAGGATGATGCAAAAAAAGTTCTTTCAGTTGCAGTTTATAACCACTACAAACGTATTTTGTCAGGAAAAGATCTGGATGTTGAACTTCAGAAGAGTAATATTCTTATGCTTGGACCTACAGGTTCAGGTAAAACTTTTCTTGCACAGAATCTTGCAAGGCTTCTCAATGTTCCATTTGCAATTGCAGATGCAACAACACTTACAGAAGCTGGTTACGTAGGTGAAGACGTTGAGAATATTCTTTTGAAAATAATACAGGCGGCTGATTATGATATAGATAAGGCCCAATATGGTATTATTTATATAGATGAAATAGATAAAATAACTAAAAAGTCTGAAAATGTTTCAATAACAAGAGATGTTTCGGGTGAAGGTGTACAGCAGGCACTCTTAAAGATTCTTGAGGGTACAGTTGCTTCAGTTCCGCCTCAGGGGGGAAGAAAGCATCCTCAGCAGGAGCTTATTCCTATAGATACTACAAATATATTGTTTATTTGTGGTGGTGCATTTGACGGACTTGAAAAAATTATTGAATCAAGAATGGACAAGAGCTCAATCGGATTCAATGCAGAGATAAAAGAGAAGACAGATGCGGATGTAGGAGAGATGTTTCATAAAGTTCTCCCTCAGGATTTAATTAAGTTTGGTCTTATACCTGAGTTTGTAGGTCGTGTACCGGTTGTTGTTGCACTTGACTCGCTTGATGAGGAGGCACTTGTAAGAATTCTTCGTGAGCCAAAGAATGCTATTATCAGGCAGTATCAGGCATTGTTCTCGCTTGATGAAGTAGAACTTGAATTTACTGAAGATGCAGTGCGTGAAGTGGCAAAGAAGAGTTTTGAGAGAAAGACAGGAGCAAGAGGACTCCGCTCAATACTTGAATCTGTTATGAATGAAGTTATGTTTGAAATCCCTTCTGATGATACAATTTCAAAATGTATTATTACAAAGGAAGCTGTAGATGGAACAGGAAAGCCTGTTATCGAATATAGAACTGAGCAGGTAAATAAAGCACAATAATATGGAGAGTTGTTGGATTATGAAAAAGATGGTATTACCAACAATTGCATTAAGAGGTATGACCGTGTTACCGGACATGGTCATACATTTTGATATAAACAGGAAAAAATCAATTCATGCTGTAGAAAAAGCCATGCAGACGAATGAAACAATCTTTCTTCTCACACAGAAAGATATAGATACTGCAAATCCTGTGCAGGATGATTTATATTCTGTAGGAACTGTTGCGAAGGTTAAAGAGCTGATAAAACTTCCAAAGGGCATTGTAAGAGTTCTTGTGGCAGGTAAGTATAAAGGAATGGTTAATACAGTTAGTGAATCTGATGGAATGCTTATATCTGATATAGTTACTGACAGAGACTGGTTTTTAGCACCTGATAATCTGACACAAATAGCTATGATAAGATCACTTAATGAGCTTATATGCAGATATGCAGCAGTTAACCAGAGATTCAGCAAAGATATTTTAAAAGAATGGCTTATTGCCAAAAATCTTCAGGAAAAAGTCAAAAAAATTCTTGCGGATTATCCGGTTGATTATACTGTAAAACAGAAGTTCCTTGAGATGAGTGATGTTAATGAAATTTATGAACAACTTGCAAGGATGTTTATTGAGGATATCAATATTTTTGACATAAAAAAAGAACTCGAAGATGGCATAAAAGAAAAAGTAGAGAAAAACCAGAAAGAATATTATCTTAGAGAACAGCTCAAATATATCAACGAGGAGCTTGACGGCACAGATGGCTCATCTGAAATAGATGAGTATATGGAAAAACTTGAGAGTCTTAATGCAGCTGATGAAATAAAAGAGCAGATTGAAAAAGAAATACGGCGTTATAAAGTGCTTTCACAGGGTTCGTCAGAAGCAAATGTTGAACGCAGCTATATAGAAACGCTTCTTTCACTTCCATGGGAAAACAGTTCTCAGGACAGCGATGATATAGAAAATGCGGCAAAAATTCTTGATGAAAATCATTATGGAATGAAAAAAGTTAAAGAGAGAATACTTGAGACGCTTGCAGTGAGAAAAGTATCACATAATGCTGATGCACCGATAATCTGTCTTGTAGGACCTCCGGGAACAGGAAAGACAAGTATTGCACGTTCGGTTGCACAGTCACTTAATAAAGAATATGTACGTATATGTCTTGGTGGTGTAAAAGATGAAGCAGAAATCCGTGGACACAGAAGAACATACGTCGGTGCAATGCCTGGTAGAATCATTGACGGTCTTAGAAAAGCAAAAGTTAAAAATCCGCTCATGCTTCTTGATGAGATAGATAAAGTAAGTAATGACTATCGTTCTGATACATCATCGGCACTTCTTGAAGTACTTGATGGAGAGCAGAATTCGCATTTTGTTGATCATTATATTGATATGCCTGTAGATTTGTCGGAGATTCTTTTTATTGCTACAGCGAATGATTTGTCAGAGGTGTCAAGACCTCTTCTTGACCGCATGGAAATTATAGAAGTAAGCAGTTATACAAAAAATGAAAAACTGCATATTGCAAAAGAGCATCTTGTGGCAAAACAGTTAAAAAAGAATGGACTTACAAAGAAGTCAGTCAGATTTACCGATAAGGCACTTGCAAAAATAATAGATGGCTATACAATGGAGGCCGGTGTAAGAGAGCTTGAGAGAATGATAGCTGCTGTTCTTAGAAAAGTTGTAAGAAAGAATTACACGGTTGGTGGCGTAAATATTGAAAAGCAGATAGTCATTACAGATAAAAATCTCAGTGAATATCTTGGAAAAGTTAAGTTCATTAAGGAAAAGGCATCAAGAAAAAATGAGGTTGGCATTGTACGTGGACTTGCATGGACAGCAGCTGGCGGTGATACTCTTGAAATAGAAGTAAATGTTCTTGGTGGTAAGCCTGAACTTATTCTTACAGGAAATATGGGAGATGTAATGCGGGAATCTGCACAGATAGCACTCTCATATGTCCGCTCTGTTGTAAGAAAAAACCAGATTTTTGAAGAGAATGCAATACATATACATATACCTGAAGGTGCAGTTCCCAAAGATGGACCATCAGCCGGAATAACAATGGCGACAGCCATTTATTCCGCAGTTACAGGAAAGCCTGTAGATGCCTCAACAGCAATGACAGGAGAAGTTACATTAAGAGGCAGAGTAATGCCTATAGGCGGTCTTAAAGAAAAACTGCTTGCAGCAAAGACAGCCGGATTAAAGAGAGTGTTAGTGCCGTTGGAAAATAAATCTGATGTAGAAGAGCTTGAAGAAGAAATTGTACAGGGACTTGAGATTGTATATGTAAGCGATATGAAAGAAGTCCTTAAACTTGCCATTGTAAAATAGGAGAAAACTATGGTTATTAAAAAAGTAAATCTTGATATTGTAATTGGTGTTACAAGTCAGGTGCCGGAAACAGACTTACCGGAAGTTGCGTTTGCAGGCAAATCTAATGTAGGTAAATCATCACTTATAAATGCCCTGATGAACAGAAAGTCATATGCAAGGACATCATCACAGCCTGGAAAGACACAGACAATTAACTATTATAATATTAATGATGCAATGCTCCTTGTTGATTTGCCAGGTTACGGATATGCTAATGTAAGCCAGTCCGTAAAGGAAAAATGGGGCAAGATGGTAGAGAAATATCTGAAGAAATCAAGTCAGTTAAAACAGGTCTTTCTTCTTATTGATATAAGACATGACCCATCTGCAAATGATAAGATGATGTATGACTGGATAGTTTCTAATGGATATCATCCTGTCATAGTTGCAACAAAACTTGATAAAATAAAAAGAAGCCAGCATGCCAAACAGATTAAAGCTGTAAGGACAGGGCTGGGTCTTTCTGCTGATGATATTCTTATCCCTGTTTCATCACAGACAAAACAGGGAATCCCTGAATTATGGGACGTTATAGAACAATTTATATAATTACATAAGTTTATTCATTACAAAATCATATATATCCTGGCTGGCGTCACGCCATCTGGCACACATTGCGTCAGCCTGTGATTCGAGAGGAACGGCAACATTTAATTCTATAAGATTAGTGTTGCCTTCTTTTACCTGACAGTGAACAATAAAATCACCGTTTGTCGATTTATAATAATCAGAAGTTGTTCCCACTTCACATTTTAAATCATATTTATTATCTTTGAGATATTTGTCAATATCATCACGTATAGCTTGAGAAATTTTATTATAGAAAAAAGAAATTGTATCAATTCCTTCTTTAGTAAGCTTATATTGCGTGCTGCTTCTGTATGTGAGAATCTGCACAAAACCGTCGCTTGCAAGCGAACTTAATACTTCCTGAAGCGTAAAATAATTGGTATATTGTCTGTCTAACATAAAATCAGCAATCTGGCTGTTAGACAGAGGAAAATTAACTTTATCTAACATATATAAAACCATCAGTTTATAGAGGGTTGTTGCATCCGTACTCATTCGTAGTTCCGTCCTTGAATAATATTGTTGTTTGTAAAATATTGCATCAAACTGTTATGGACACGCTTTTTATCTGCACTCCATAAAGGTGCAATGAGAATTTTTTTTGGACCGTCTCCTGTAAGACGGTGTATAACCATATCGGGTGGCAGGAGTTCAATGATTCTTCCGATAAGCCTGATATAATTGTCCATAGTCATAGTTTCAAACAGGTGATTGTTATAATCATCAGCCAGATCAGTTCCTTTAAGGACATGAAGCAGCTGCAGTTTTATTCCCCAGGCACCGCTGTTTGCGATAAAACGTGCGGTATCAAGCATCATTTCATCACTTTCGCCCGGAAGACCAAGTATCATGTGGACAATTACTTTTATATCTGAATTGTTAAGGCGTTTAACGGCATCGGTAAAAATGTCAAGTTCATAGCCACGCCTTATATAATCAGAAGTTTTTTTGTGGATGGTCTGTAATCCGAGTTCAATCCATACAGGTTTAATTTTATTGAGTTCGCCAAGCAGAGTTATAACACTGTCGTCAAGGCAGTCGGGTCTTGTTGCGATTGACAGTATCTTAACATCAGGATTATTAATAACTGGCATAAATAAATTTCTTAAATAGCTGACATCTGCATATGTATTGGTATAGGACTGGAAGTATGCAATAAAATTATTTCCTGTATATTTATTTGATATAAGTTTTTTTGCATCGTCAACATTAGTGCATGCAAAATCACCGGAACCTCCGGCACTGCAAAAAATACATCCCCTTGTGTCAATAAGCCCGTCACGGTTGGGACAATTCATCCCACCGTTCAGGGCCAGTTTATACATTTTGACACCATAAGTGCCTTTTAAATATTCATTTACCGAGTAGAAATGTGGAAGCATAATTATTTAATAAGAGCCTTTATAGCCTGGCTTACAACGTCAGCAACGCGTGGGTCGAAAGCTTCCGGAAGAATATTTGTGTCACTGAGTTCATCATCAGGAACAAGATTTGCGATGGCAAGAGCTGCAGCAAGTTTCATTTCTTCTGTAATCTGTGTTGCACGTCCTTCAAGGGCACCCTTGAATATGCCAGGGAAAGCAATAACATTATTTACCTGGTTAGGGAAATCAGAACGACCTGTACCGACGACCTTTGCACCTGCTGCTTTTGCAACATCTGGCATGATTTCAGGAACCGGGTTAGCCATTGCAAAAAGAATGGCGTCTTTGTTCATTGATGAAACCATTTCTGCTGTAACGATGTTAGGTGCAGAAACACCTACAAAGATATCAGCACCTTTAAGTGCATCAGCAAGTGAACCGTGTTTTTGTTCAAGATTAGTAACATTCATCATAGATTCCTGCATCCAGTTAAGTCCTTCGCTGTCTTTTGCAAGAATGCCTGACTTATCACACATTGTAACATTTTTAAAACCATATGTAAGAAGGAGCTTTGTTATGGCAATGCCGGCAGAACCTGCACCATTTACAACAACACGACATTCTTCTTTAGTTTTTCCTGTAACCTTTAAACCATTGATAATACCTGCAAGCACTACAATAGCTGTTCCATGCTGGTCGTCATGGAAAACAGGAATGTCGAGGAGTTCCTTTAATCTTTCTTCAATTTCAAAGCATCTTGGTGCAGAAATATCTTCAAGGTTAATACCGCCAAATGCAGGAGCAATGTTTACTACAGTTTTGATGATTTCTTCTGTATCCTGTGTGTCAAGACAGATAGGAACAGCATTGACGCCACCAAAAGACTTAAAAAGAACAGCCTTGCCTTCCATAACAGGCATAGCTGCATGTGCACCGATATTTCCAAGTCCGAGAACGGCACTTCCGTCAGAAACTACAGCGATAGTGTTGGCTTTTATAGTATACTTGTATGCGGCTTCCTTGTCTTTTGCAATAACCTTGCAAGGTTCAGCAACGCCGGGTGTATATGCGAGAGCGAGATCCTCTCTTGTTGAAATATCCATCTTTGGAGTGGTTTCAAACTTTCCATTCCATTTTTCATGTAAAGCAAGTGCTTTTTCTGCATTTGTCATGGTAGAGTCCATCCTTTCAAAAAAACATATTTAATTAATAATAACACATTACAGCGTTAGCGGCAAGGATTGAAATTATAACAAAATGTTTGAAATAATTTTAAAATAGTGTATAATAAATATATGTTAATTCTAAATTCTTGGATGAATCAAGATTCTTATCCGCGATTTATATACATTTGTTATCTGCGGTATAATTCCAGAACATTAATTAAAAAAATAGGAGTGAATAATTTATGAGAGAAAAATTACAGACATTGCCACTTACTGTTTTACGAGAGTTTGCAAAGGACAAACATATTAAAAATATTACTGTAATGAGAAAAGCGGACCTTATTGAGGCGATTATCAAGGCAGATGAGGAAGAAAAGGCAGCTAAGGACGAACAGGAAAAAACAGTTAAGGCAGAACCGGAACAGCCAATAAAAAACGTGCAGCCTGTAAAAAACGAACATGAGCATGCTAATATAAATCATAATGACGGATATGTGCCAAGAAACAGACAGAACGTAAATAATGATAATGTTCAGGACAGACCTGAAAAACAGGAGATGGCAGATGGTATTCTTGAAGTTATGCAGGAGGGATATGGATTTATAAGATGTGAGAATTTCCTTCCGGGAGACAATGATGTGTATGTGTCACCATCACAGATAAGAAGGTTTAATTTAAAAACAGGTGATATCATAAGAGGACCTAAAAAAGCAAAGACACAGGGGGAAAAGTTCTCTGCACTTGTTTATCTTGAATCAGTCAATGATGAGGAGCCTGCAAAAGCGGCAAAAAGACCTTCATTTGAAAGTCTTACACCTATATTTCCAAATGAGAGAATTCATCTTGAAAAAAACAGCAATACAGTTGCAATGAGAATGGTAGATTTAATTTCTCCAATCGGTAAAGGCCAGCGTGGAATGATTGTTTCACAGCCAAAATCAGGTAAGACAACTCTTTTAAAGCAGATAGCCAATGCCATAACAAAAAATAATCCTGAGATGCATCTTATAATACTTCTTATTGATGAACGTCCTGAGGAAGTAACTGATATAAAGGAATCAATAGTAGGTGATAATGTTGAGGTTATTTATTCAACATTCGACGAACTTCCGGAGAGACATAAAAGAGTATCTGAGATGGTTATAGAGCGTGCAAAAAGACTTGTTGAACATAAGAAAGATGTTATAATTCTTCTTGACAGTATCACAAGACTTGCAAGAGCTTATAATCTCACTGTCCAGGCAAGCGGACGTACATTATCCGGTGGTCTTGACCCTGCGGCACTGCATATGCCAAAAAGATTTTTTGGTGCTGCAAGAAATATGCGTGAAGGAGGAAGCCTTACAATACTTGCAACTGCACTCGTTGAGACAGGAAGCAAGATGGATGATGTTGTATTTGAGGAATTCAAAGGAACAGGTAATATGGAACTTGTACTTGACAGAAAGCTTTCTGAAAAGAGAGTATTTCCTGCAATTGATATTGCAAAATCAGGAACCAGAAGAGAAGACCTTCTTTTAGACCCTCAGGAACTTCAGGCAGTTGATATAATGAGAAAGGCACTTAATTCGCTTAAAAACGATGATGCGGCAGAAAGAATTCTTGAATTGTTTGTAAAGACAAAAAATAATAAAGAGCTTGTTGAGACAGTGTGCAAGAACAGATATATCTGATATATACTGTAAAAATATAAAAAAGTTTTAAAATATTGTTATAATTTTGAAAAAACACTTGCATTGGTATAACCGGTATGTTACAATATCAAAGCTGCTTATCAAAGACAAAGAAACACTTTGTGAGTTTAAGTCTTGCAATTATAATAAAGATTATATAAAGAGGTGAAAATCATGAGAGAAGGAATCCATCCAGCATATTATCAGGCAAAGGTTGTCTGCAACTGTGGAAATGAATTTGTTACAGGTTCAACAAAGGAAGAAATCCATGTTGAAATTTGTTCAAAGTGCCATCCTTTTTATACAGGACAGCAGAAGGCAACTTCAGCACGTGGACGTATTGATAAGTTCAACAAGAAATACGGCGTACAGAACAATTAATTTTAGCTATTTACAAAGGTTGAGGCTGTATGCCTCAGCCTTTTTTGTTATGGAGAGAATATATGAAGACTTCCGGTATTGGTGGCCAGGCTGTTATTGAAGGAATAATGATGCGTAATAAAGATAAATACGCAATAGCAGTGAGAAAGCCTGACAATGAAATTGAGCTTTCTGTAAGAGAGAGCAGACTTTTAACTGAAAAATACAAATGGCTTAATTTTCCTGTTATCAGGGGTGTATTTAACTTTGTTGATTCACTTGTAACAGGAGTTTCTACAATTACATATTCAGCATCATTTTATGATGATCCGGCAGAACAGAAAAAGACAAAGGCTGATGAAATAGGAAAAGCCATTTTTAAAGATAAACTTGAATCAGTGCTTATGGCAGTTACAATTATTATATCTGTAGCATTGGCAGTAGGTCTTTTTATGGTTGTTCCTTATTTTGTATCAAGGCTTCTTGCCGGAGTTGTTACATCACAGTTTCTGCTTAACTTTTTGGAAGGTATTGTGAGAGTGGTTATTTTTCTTTTGTATCTTGTTGCAATTTCGCATATGAATGATATAAAAAGAACATTTATGTATCATGGGGCAGAACACAAATGCATTAACTGTATAGAGCATGGTGCTCCGCTTACTGTTGATAATGTTATGAACAGTTCAAGACTGCATAAAAGATGCGGAACAAGTTTTATGTTTCTTGTAATGTTTATAAGTATTATATTTTTTATTTTCATCCGTGTAGATAATACGATATTACAGCTTGTTATACGACTTCTTCTTATTCCTGTGATTGCAGGTGTATCTTATGAGGTATTAAGATGGGCAGGAAGAAGTGATAATGCATTCATTAATGTAATAAGCAAGCCGGGTTTATGGATGCAGAAACTTACAACAAGAGAGCCTGACCGTGATATGGCAGAAGTTGCAATTGCAGCGGTTGAAGCTGTCTTTGACTGGAGAGCATTTCTTGATGAATATTATGCAGATTTAGAGGGCGAAGAAGCAAGAAATGAAGCTGTAAAGGCATCTGAACAGGCTCTTGCTGATGAAGCAGCAGCAAGAGGATATAATAAAATTAAAGAACAGGTTGAACTTAATGCAACTTCAGCAGACTCAGAAACAAGAAAGATTAAGCCGTCAGAGCAGACAGAAGCTGTAGCAAAGACAGCAGCACAGGTATCATCTGATGAAGGAATTAAAATAGAGGAACCTGAAATTCCATACGAGGTGTCATCTGTAAATGTGTCTGATGCAGGCATTAATGAATCAGAAGATGGTATAGAGTTAGAAGACGATATAGAATCAGAAGACGGCGAGCAGATTGAGGATGATACACAGACAGAAGACAGCCTGCCTGATGAAGATGTGCAGGATACAGAAGAAGATGAACTTGGTGGAATAGAGATTGAAGAGCCTCAGGAAAGTGGCGAAGAAATAGAAAATGCTGATGATGTTCCGATATTTAAGAAAAGAGATTCAGAATGACCAACAAAGAAGCAATAGACAGTGCAGCTGTCAGGTTAAATCTTAATAATATTGAAAATTCACTTTATGACAGCAAACAGATGTTTATGGAAGCTTCTGGCATGAGCACAACGGATTATCTTATGCATATGACTGATGATATAAGTAACGAAGTTCATGAAAAATTTGAGAACATGGTTCAAAGAAGATGCAGCCATGAGCCGCTTCAGCATATATTGGGAAAGGCATATTTTTATGGACACGAATTTATTGTAAATAAAAATGTGCTTGTTCCCAGACCAGATACAGAAATTCTTGTTGAAGAATCATTAAAAAGGCTTAAAGGTGTCAATAATGCACATGTGCTTGATATGTGCACAGGTTCAGGATGCATTATAATAAGCATATTCCTGTCAGGTATGGCAGACAGGGCTGTAGCTGTTGATTATTCGGAAAAGGCACTTTCGGTGGCAAAACAGAATGCATCATTAAATAACGCTGATATAGAATTTATTTACAGTGATTTGTTTGAAAATGTAAGTGATGATGAGACATTTGATATGATAGTATCAAATCCACCTTATATTGAGACTGATGAGATTGAGACATTATCAGATGAAGTGCGTCTTTTTGACCCAATGATGGCATTGGATGGCGATAAAGATGGTTTGAAATTTTACAGAAATATTACTGAACAGGCTGCCGGATATCTTAAACGTGGTGGATGGCTCATGTATGAGATTGGATGCTCTCAGGCGGTGGCAGTAAGCGAAATTATGCACAAAAATGGGTTTGCTGAAGTGACGGTTATTAAAGATTTGTCCGGACTTGACCGTGTTGTGTGTGGAAAACTGATGTAATATAGAAATGGAGAGATAATATATGGAAATGTTTGATAAACTAGAAGATATAGTAAACAGATATGAAGATATTACAGCTGAATTAAGCAATCCTGATGTTGTTAATGATCAGGACAGATTCAGAAAGCTTATGAAAGAACAGAATAATATTCTTCCGATTGTTACTGCATTTACTGAATACAAGGACTGTAAGAAAAATATTGAGGACAGTCTTGCAATGCTTAGTGAAGAGAGCGATGAGGAACTTCTTGAACTTGCAAAAGAAGAGCTCAATGAATCAAAAAAACGAGTTGAAGAACTTGAAAATGAATTAAAGATATTACTTCTTCCTAAAGACCCTAATGATGATAAAGATATTATTGTTGAAATCCGTGCCGGTGCGGGCGGAGACGAAGCAGCATTGTTTGCAGCTGAACTTTTCAGAATGTATACACATTATGTTGAGTCGAGAGGCTGGAAAATCGAAGTAGTCAATGCTGATGAAACAGGAATTGGCGGCATGAAGGAAGTAGAATTCATGGTTAAAGGACAGGGTGCATATTCTGTTATGAAATATGAGAGTGGTGTTCACAGAGTGCAGAGAGTTCCTGAGACTGAATCAGGCGGACGTATCCATACATCGACAGCATCAGTTGCTGTTATGCCTGAAGCAGAAGAAGTTGATATAAAGATTGATGAAAAAGATATACGTATTGATGTAATGCGTGCATCAGGAAATGGTGGACAGTGTGTCAATACAACAGACTCAGCGGTTCGTCTTACTCATTATCCTACAGGAATTGTTATTTATTCACAGACTGAAAAATCACAGATTCAGAACAAAGAAAAAGCTTTCGCGTTACTGCGTGCAAAATTATATGATATGGAATGTCAGAAAGCACATGATGCTGAAGCTGATGCAAGAAGAAGCCAGATTGGTACAGGTGACCGTTCAGAGAAAATCAGAACATACAACTTCCCACAGGGACGTGTTACAGACCACAGAATCGGTCTTACATTGTACAAACTCGATAAAATTATGGATGGTGACATTCAGGAGATTATCGATGCATGTATTATAGCAGACCAAAATGCAAAGCTTGCAAAGATGAATGAGAATTAACAATAATAAAATTGAGAAGGACTTGTTTTTATGGCAGGTCCTTTTTTATATAAAAATAAATGATTGAAAAAGTATATAAATATGATATAATATAATTTACAATTATGAATGTGAGGTAGCGATGTATGGATAATTTAAATAATATAGTTTCACAGCCAAAGCTTCTTTTATTTGATGTGAATATTTTTAAGGCGGATAATATTAAAAAAGTGTGTGAAAGTCTTGGCATAAGTATAATTTGTGTGGATAGATGCGATTATGCCCAAAAACTTGGGGCAATTGCAGGAATTGTAGGCTTTGGAATGGTAAACATAATATATCTTGGAAGAGGTCTTTCAGACGAGATGATGGTATTTTCTGGAATAGATTCTGAGCTTCTTGATAAATTCCTTTCTGAATACAAGAAAAATGGTATTGAGCCTATTAATTATAAAGCGGTTTTAACAGTGAATAATATTTTCTGGACTCCAGAAGAGTTATTTGCTGAGCTTAAAAAAGAACACAGAAAGTTTGCAGGAAGATAATATTAAAAATGAATACCATAAATATAAAAAATTAAAAATCAATCTAGGAGACATGTTATGGAAAATTTACATGTAAGTGATAATAAAAGGTATCTTATGAAAGGCAGTGAGACTTTTTTCTGGCTTGCTGACACAGGCTGGCTTATATTTGGAAATATAAGCGAAGAAGAAGCGTATAATTATCTTAAAAACAGGGCAGATAAAGGCTTTAATGTTATACAGGCAGTTCTTGTATATTCAACTAAAGAACTTGAATCTGTTAATAAAATGTATTGGGGCGGAGCTGACAGGATTAATGATGAAGAATACTGGCAGCATGTTGAAAGAATTATTAAAATGGCAGATAAACTCGGACTATATATGGCACTGCTTCCTTCATGGGGAAGTCTTTTAAAGAATAACCTGATAACTTCAGAAAATGTGCTTGTGTATGGCAGGTTTCTTGCTGAAAGATTAGAAAAATACAGTAATATTATATGGGTTCTTGGCGGAGATATTAAAGCTGACAATTATGTTGAAATTTACAGAAAACTAGGCAGATATTTTAAGGAAAAAATGCCAGATAAGCTTATAACTTTTCATCCGTTTGGCAGGTGTGCTTCAAGCATGTGGTTTGCAGATGATTCATGGCTTGATTTTAATATGTTCCAGTCGGGTCACAGGAGATATGACCAATGCAATCTGGGAGCGTGGGATGATACAGATAATCCATCGTATTACGGTGAGGATAATTGGAAATATGTAAAAAATGATTATCTTGTAAGCAATAAGCCGACACTTGATGCTGAACCATCATATGAATGGATATTGCAGGGACTTCATGATAATACACAACCATACTGGAAGGCAAAGCAGGTAAGACGGTATGCTTACTGGTCTGTTTTTCAGGGAGCCTGTGGACATACATATGGTGATAATGCTGTAATGCAGTTTTATAAAGAAGGCTGTAACGGCGTCAACTACGGAGTAGTATGTGAATGGGAAGAAGCACTTCACCATGAGGGTTCGGGACAGATGCAATATCTTAAAAAGCTTATGGAATCAGTTGATTTTATTAACGGCAAAGCATCTGATTCACTTGTTGTCGGTGGACAACGTGAGAAACATGCAAGAATTGCAGTTTTTGCAGGACAGAATTTTGTATTTGCATATGATTATCTAGGAGAAGAATTTGAGCTTGATACATCAGATTATGAAGGCAGGGATATGTGGTGGATGAGCCCTGTTACGGGAGCTATGAGTTACATTGGCAGATGTAAAAATGTATTTACAGCAGAGAAATTCAAACGAATAGAAGAAGATAATACGGACAGGGTTCTGGTTATAAAATAAAAAGAGAAAATATAGAAAAGAGGATAAGAAAATGGGAATGAATCCGGCAGCGATAATGAAATTAATGAGTGCGAAAAATAAATTTACTTCAAATCACCCAAAGTTTTCTGCATTTTTAAATGCAGTGTTTTCAAGAGGAATTGAAGAGGGAACAATTATAGAGATAACAGTTCAAAGACCGGGAGAACAGCCGCTTACATCAAATATAAAAGTGCAGCAGAGTGACATCGAACTGCTTGAAAGTTTAAAACAGATGGGAAATTAGTTATGTATACAAAGAATGATTTAAAAGAACATTTGAAAACTATGGGACTTACTGGAGAGGAGACTATTCTTATCCATTCGTCAATGAAATCAATTGGTGATGTACAAGACCGGGCGGAAGGCGTACTTGATGTATTGATTGACTATTTTAAAAATGGATTGTTGCTTTTTCCTACACATACATGGAAAACAGTAAACAGTGAGAATCCTGTATATAATCCATATGAAACGCCGTCGTGCGTCGGAATTCTTACGAATTTATTTATGAAAAGAGATGGTGTAATACGTTCACTTCATCCAACTCACAGTATGGCAGGAATCGGAAAAGATGCAGCTTTGCACCTTGCAGGCGAAGAAAACTGTAATACACCTTGCACACCTAGTGGATGCTATGACAGATTAAGGCAGCGTAATGCAAAAATACTGCTTGTCGGTGTAGGACATGAAAGAAATACTTTTATTCACAGTGTTGAAGAAGTTTTAAATATTCCTAACAGACTTGAAGACAAACCGATGGAGCTTTATATTGTAATGCCGGATGGCAGTAAGAAAAAAGTATATGTAAGAAAACATTTTAATCCGGATCAGCCACATATATCTGAGGATTTTGTAAAATTAAATCAGGCTTACATCGACTGCAATGCGGCAAAAGAAGTGAAATTCGGTGACGCAGATTGTATTTTGTGTGATGCAGCAAAGATATTTGAAGTAACAAGACATGTTCTTGCACCGAATCCTGAATGTATAATTACAGAGCAGTTTATAGATAAGAGCAGATGGGAGGGTTTTGTTTGAAAAAGGGAAGAATATCGGCTTTACTGCCTATATTGGTTTTTTTGGCGTTTTATCTGGGGTTTGGTATAACATTTGAATATATAATGAAAATCCCTATGGGATTCTATAATGTTCCTATTATAGTTGCATTTCTTGCATCAATTTTTGTTGCATGTATACAGAACAGAGCTGTGTCTTTTGACGAAAAACTTGAGATTATGGCTGGAGGACTGGCAGATAAAAATATTATCACGATGCTTCTTATATTTCTTACAGCAGGAGTATTTGTCGGAGTTGTAGGAAGAAGCAGTGCCGAGAGTGTTGCATATTTTATGCTTTCGATTATTCCGGCACGATTTTCGGTTGTAGTGCTTTTTATAGTTGCATGTTTTGTATCTACAGCTATGGGAACGAGCGTAGGAACTATCACGCTTATTACGCCTATTGCGGCAGCAGTTTCTTCTGCGTCAGGATTTGGACTTCCGTTATGTGTTGCATCTGTTATGGGAGGTGCAATGTTTGGTGACAATCTTTCATTTATATCTGATACTACGATTGCTGCATGCAACGGACAAGGCTGCAGGATGAAAGATAAATTCAGGGAAAATTTCCTGATAGCATTTCCGGCAGCAGTTGTAACGCTTGTTATTATTCTTATTATGTCATTTAATACAGAAATTAACGGACTGGTGTATAATGATTATAATCTTGTTCAGATAATACCTTATCTACTTGTACTTATCGGAGGTATAGCAGGATTTAATGTTTTTCTTGTTCTTATAACAGGTATTGTTTCAGGAATGGTTATTATGACATTCACCGGACAGATAACTGCCATAGGACTTATAACTAATATAGGTTCGGGAGTATCGGGAATGTTTGAGACATGCATGGTTGCTGTGCTCGTATCGGCGATGTGTGCCCTGATAAGAGAATACGGCGGTTTTGATGCACTTTTGTATGGAATAAAAAAAGTATTTAAAGGTAAAAAAGCCGGACAGCTTGGAATGGGACTTCTTGTGGGAACTATGGACATTGCAACTGCCAATAATACGGTTGCGATTGTCATGGCGAATCCTATAGCAAAGGAAATGGCAGAAAATTATGGAATAACACCGAGAAAAACGGCGTCATTGCTTGATACTTTTTCATGTATATTCCAGGGAATTATACCATATGGTGCACAGATGCTTGTTGCAATATCGGCAGTATCGGAACTTGGATATAGTATATCGGCATTTCAGATATTGCCAAAGCTTTTTTATCCGATGATGCTTATGTTAAGTTCACTAATCTGGATATTTTTAATTCCTGAAAAACGAGATGGTAAGGAGAAATAATAATGATACGTCTTGCAAAGACTGAAGATTTGAATAATATAACAGATGTTTATTCATATGCCAGAAAATTTATGGCTGAAAACGGAAATCCGACACAGTGGGGAACAAACTATCCTTCCGAACAGCTGATTGAAAATGACATAAACAATAAGAAAATGTATGTAATTGAAGAGGAAAATCAAATTCATGCGGTATTTATGTTTGACATCTGTGAGGATGAGACATACGAGGTGATAAAAAACGGGCAGTGGCTCTCGGATGAGGAGTACGGTGTCATACACAGGGTTGCAAGCGACGGAAAAATCAAAGGAGTATTAAATAAAGCTGTTGATTTCTGTTCAGCAAAAAAAGCACATCTTCGCATTGATACGCATAAAGATAATAAAATAATGCAACATCAGATTGAAAAAAACGGATTTAAAAAATGTGGTATTATTAAGCTTTTAAATGGTGATGAGAGAATTGCATACGAGAAGATATAGTTGACAGACATTATAAAATAAATATATTACAGACAATTTTTCTGTATTCCATGCTATTAATCGCTAGAAAATACAATTTTATTGCAGTAAAATTCTAAATAATAGATATGGAAATTTTATTTTATAAAAGGAGCAAAAGATGTCAGGTACACAAAAAAGTAAGATTGATATGACAACAGGTCATATAATGAAAAATATTATACTGTTTGCGATACCAATTATTATTGGAAATGTTTTACAGCAGTTATATACTACGGTTGATGCACTTGTAATAGGTAAATACTGTGGCGATACATCTTTGGCTGCGGTAGGAACAAGTTCACAGCCGGTTGAAGTATTATTATGTGTTTTTTTAGGAATAGGAACAGGTGTGTCTATTCTTATTTCACAATATACTGGGGCTAAGGAATCGGAAAAGGTTGTTTCAGTATGTGGAACTTCAATAACATTTATATATATTATAGGTATTCCGATTGGAATTCTTGGATGGTTTGCAGCACCGTATATTCTGGAATTTATGAAAGTGCCGCAGGATGTGTGGAATGCCGCATTAATCTACACGAGGGTTGTATTCTTAGGTACACTTGGTAATCTGGGTTATAATATGAATGCCGGAATTTTAAGAGGACTTGGAGACAGTAAGGCTTCGCTATGGTTTCTGGTTGTGTCATGTGTTTCTAATATAGTATTTGATTTATTGTTTGTTGCAGGGTTTGGAATGGATGTAGCTGGAGCTGCACTTTCTACAAGTATTGCCATGTTTATTTCATGGATTGTAAGTATTGTTTATATAAGAAAGAAGTTTCCGGAGATGCAGTTTACATTTTTGCCGAGAAGATTCTCTGGTACAATGATGAAAGATATTCTGGCTATTGGTTTGCCTGTTGGACTTAACAATTCGCTTTATTCATTAGGGCATGTTGCATTACAGACATTTAATAATTCACAGGGTGCTATATTTATGGCTGGAGGTGCAGTAGCAGGAAGAATTACAGGATGCTCTAACATAGCAATTACAGGATTGTCTTCGGCAGCTACTACATTTTCAGGACAGAATTATGGTGCGAAGAAATATGCAAGAATTAAAGAGGGACACTGGAGGATTCCATTGTGTTCAGGGCTGATTACATTAGGTTTTGGATTGTTTTTTATAATGATACATAAACCTATAATCCGTTTCTTTTCATCGGATGAAATGGTATTGATGTATGCGAGCAGACATATAGTTGTCATGTTGCTTTCACAGTGGTTTTTTGCTATTTTTAACTGTATAATATCTATTGTAAACGGAACTGGAAAGGTGCGTTATACTACAATTGTCAACATTCTTATGCTTTGGGCAGTCAGAATTCCAAGTGCCTATATTATTAACAGATATTTTGATGGAACATGGGTAATGTTGTGTTTCCCAATATCTTTCAGCTTTGGAATGTTTGCAATGATAGGTTATTATCTGTTCTCGCCGGCATGGAAGGAAGTTATGAGAATGGCGGAAAAAAATTCATAATGCAAGTATAATATAAGGGGCTGCCGCACTAACGATTTGAAATTTCATTTCATTAGTGCGACAGCCCTTTTAATATAACAAAAAGTTATTTCAGAATAATTACTGAAGGAAGGTAAAAAAGTATTTCATAAAGCTGTCATGTAAAATTTTGTATAAATAAAATTAAAATGTGTTACATTTTGCGGGTGTGGATTGTATTTATTATGAAAGGAAAATGATATAATAAATTACATTTCAATGAATATATGGAGCACTGCATATGGAAAACGAAAGTAAAACTGAAAATGAAAGTCAGGCGGCACGTCTGCTCGAAAAACATGGCGACAGAGTTTTTCGCACTGCATTCATGTATTTGAAAAATTATCAGGATGCGGAAGATGTGTTGCAGATGACATTTGAAAAGTATCTGATTGCAAAACCGCTGTTTAAAAGTGAGGAACATGAAAAAGCATGGTTTTTGCGGGTCGCGATTAATATAAGTAAAAATCTTGTTACAAGCGGCTGGAAGAGAAAGGTTATATATGATGATGAGCAGTTGAGATTGTTTGCAGATGAGGCTGTCGCACAGGATAATACAGGTGACAGTGATGATAACAGTGAGGCTGTATTAAAAGCAGTGCTTGCACTGCCAAAGAACCTTTCGGTTGTAATACAATTATTTTATTATGAAGAATATTCGGTTGCACAGATTGCTGATTTACTTGAAATAAGTGTCGGCAATGTGACAACAAGGCTGAACCGGGCGAGAAAAAAATTAGAAAAGTCTTTAAGGGAGGTCTGATTATGGATATTGAAAAGTATTTAAAAAAAGAAAAACTCGAAAAATCTGTTTCCAATCTTAAAGCAAATGACTGGGTAAAGCAGAAAATACTTGATGAGAGTAAAGATACAGATTATGAAAAATGGCTTTTTTCATTGGAACGTAAGTCACTTGTTAAAAAGAATATAAAGATTGTAATTGCGATGAGTATTGTTGTGGCATTTTTAATATTATTGATGCTGTATACAGTTTTGAGTAACAGGTTTATGGACAAACTTGTCCAGTCTGATAATTATATTACACTTGAATATAATCCTGATACGAAAATATATTCTTTTAACGGAATTATCAATCATAAAAACATAAATTTAACATGCGGAAAGAAATGGTATTATGTTACAGGACGTGATTTTATGAGAATGTATTATACAGATGGAAATGAATGTGATGCGATACCGGAATTTGTATATGAATACTGGCTGATAAGATATATATTTATTGCGGCGGCACTTTTGGCGGCAATATTTATAATATACAGGTCTTTAATAAAAATTTTAAATATAAGGAGGATATATTATATGCCATTTGGAGATTATGACAGTTCAAACAACAGTATGGATTTGCTGGGAATGCAGGCAAATAAGGATATGTATGAGGACATGGGAACAAACAGCAAAAACTCAGACAGAGAGTTTAAGAAGTCAAAAACTAAGAAAAAAGTTGATGTAAAGAAAATTGTGATTGTTGTTATTATTGTTGCTGCATGCCTCGCAGCATTTTTTGCCAGAAAAGTGTATACAAGAAATTATTATACACAGGAGTATACGGCAGGCACAAAGGGAATCAAAGGTAATGTCAATGTCAGCAAATTTACCGATGTAAGTGAAGATTTTGCGATTGGTGCAAATTCAAACGGATATGCAGTATTCAAAAATCCGTCGAAAGCATTCAAGACATTTGAAAAAATGTATGCTGATGATATCCAGAGTCTGAAAGATGAATTCGGATTAAAAGACTTCAACAAAAAAACATATCATGATTATATGACATATGGCTGGCAGTCTAATGTAGGAACAGATGAAAAAAAGCAGAATAAGAAATTTATTTCAAGTTTTCTTGATATTTATGAAAATTCGGAGTGGAGATGAAATCAGATAGATATATGGTGAATTAGTAAGTAAGGTTCCCCACGGGCACAATTTTCACATTGGGATTATAAATCCAATATGTGAAAATTGCACTTATGGGGGAATATATAAATTAAAATAAATTTTTTATACAGCCTGACGCAGGCATGTTTTTATATCATCTTCGGCATTGCTTATAAGCCTGAGGTTAAAAGTGTCGGTAAGATATTGAAGAACATTCGGGCTTATGAAAGCCGGAAGCGTCGGACCAAGATATATATTTTTGAAACCCAGACTTAATAATGCCAGCAGGTCGGCAACGGCTTTCTGTTCATACCATGATATGATGAGTGACAGGGGAAGACCGTTTATGTCTGTTTCAAAAGCATCGGCGAGTGCAGTTGCAATCCGGACAGCAGAATATGCATCGTTACACTGACCAATATCAAGCAGACGAGGGATTCCTGCAGCTTCACCGAAATCAAGCTTGTTAAAACGGTATTTTCCGCATGCAAGAGTCATGATAATACAGTCATTGGGAACAAGTTTTGCAAATTCTGTATAATAATTACGTCCGGGTCTTGCACCGTCACAGCCTCCGATAAGGAAAAAGTGTCTTATATGACCTGATTTTACGGCATCTACGATTGACTGGGCGTTGCTTAATACCGCCTCATGTCCAAACCGACAAGTATATTATGAGGTTCAATATCTTCTTTAAACCCTCCAAGTTCAAGTGCCTGTCTTATAACGGGAGAAAAGTCCTTTTCACCGTCAGATTTTTTCTCAATGTGTTTTACGCCTTCCCAGCCGACAACATTAGTTGAATAAATTCTGTCCTTATATGAGTCTCTCGGACGCATAAGGCAGTTGGTTGTCATTATGATACATCCGGGTAAGTTGTCAAATTCTTTTTGCTGGTCCTGCCATGCACCACCAAAATTGCCAATAAGATGAGGATATTTTTTTAATCCTGCATATCCGTGGCTTGGAAGCATTTCACCGTGAGTATATATATTTATTCCTGTGCCTTCGGTCTGTTTTAATAACATTTCAAGGTCTTTTAAATCATGACCGGAGATAATTATAAATGGTCCTTTTTTGATATTCACATTAACGGTGTGAGGAGAGGGGTTATCATAAACAGATGTGTTGGCATCGTCAAGCTGCTTTATTATTTCAACAGCCATTTCACCTGTACGCATAGTAAGTCGTATAAGGTCTTCAACTGTAAGCCTGTCATCTGTTACGGCTTCAAGAGCTGTAATATAAAAATCGTCAACTTCATCGCTGTAAAATCCGAGTTCGCGTGCCTGATGTCCGTATGCACTGATACCTTTAAGACCATATACAACAGTCTGTCTCAGTGAACGTATATCGGGGTCAAGCGATGAATCATACATAATGCCTGCGATATAGGCATCTTTTAGCATCTCATTTTTATCGTTTGGAAGTTTGTAAGTGGCATGATATGTCGGATTGTTTATTTCACCGACACTGCTTTTTAAAGTTTCTTTGATTTCCTGTGACTGACGCAGCAATTTTACATGAGCATCTGCATCGAAATTGACATTTGTAAGAGTAGTAAAAAGAGCGTTTTCGATAAATGTTACGATTGATTTATCTACGTGTTGTTCTTGTTCAATAAATGTTTTGGCATAACAGCTTATGCCCTTTATCTGAAAAATAAGTAAATCCTGCAAACCAGCTATTTCGGGAGTTTTACCGCATACGCCAAGTTTAGTGCAGCCTTTGCCTCCGGCTGTCTGTTCACACTGATAGCAGAACATTTCATATCCGAGTTCCATATTATTCCCCATAAGTTCTCCTTCTTGAATGAAAGATGTATCATCCATTTGATATTGTGCATTCAGAAAGCACTGTCTTTATGATTGACATAAAATCCTGGAATAATACGGCTTTTTGTTAATTTTGTCCTTTGGAAATTATAATTTTGATTTCTTCTATACTTTTTTGATTCCGTTATAATCAGATCCTTTAAATTCACGTTCTAATTCGGAAGCTATAATAAATACAGCTTGGTATTATTATATAAAAAATACATTTGTAGTATTGACAAACATGTTATATTGTGATATTAATATATTAAAAGAATTGAAAAGACGATTCTTTTATCTTGGGCTGAATGTTCATTCAGTTTTACCCATGTGACACACATTTATATAAAGCAGGCTTGTATTTGATTTTTTTTAATGCTAATATACTCTTATAAAAACATAAAAATAGTATATGTGCACACGGATATCAGCCTGCTAAGAAGAGGAGGATATCTATGGCAGAGAAGAAAGACAATGTAGCAGTTAAGTTTAAGGATAATGTATTCTGTATGATTTACAGGGATAAGAAAAATCTTCTTGAATTGTATAATGCACTCAACAATTCAAATTATGAAGATGTGGATGCTTTGGAAGTTACAACATTAAACGGCGGCTCATATATGAAATATAAAAATGATGCGTCATTTTTACTTAGTATGAATTTATATATGTTTGAACAGCAGTCAAGCAAAAACCCCAATATGCCATTAAGATTTTTGCATTATTTATCAGACGTATACAGGGAAATGTATAGTAATGATTTGCTTCATAGAAGGAGTATGATAAAGCTTCCGGTTCCACATTTTATAACATTTTATAATGGCAGAGAAAAGTGGATTGATAATGAGGAAATAATACGATTATCTGATATGTTTGAAAATTATGTAAATAATCCACAAATAGAACTTAAAGTACGTGTTATAAATATTAATGGAGATGCAGCGATTCTTGACAGATGTAAGAGTCTTCGTGATTACATGACATTCGTTGAAAAGGTAAGATATAAGACTGATTTTGAAAATATAGATATTAGGACTGCAGTAATGACAGCAATGGATGAATGTATGAAAGATGATATACTTGTCGATTTCTTTGAGGAGCACAGAGCGGAGGTAATTGAAGTGAGTATATATGATTATGATGAAGAAAAGGTAAGAAAAATATTGGCTGAAGAAGCAAAAGAAGAAGGAAGAGAAAAAGGAAGACAAGAAGGAAGGGAAGAAGGAAGACAAGAAGGAAGACAAGAAGGAAGACAAGAAGGAAAAAAAGAAGGGGAAAAATTGGCTAAGATTAATCTTGTTATAAAGAAAGTTAAAAGGGGCAAGCCATTATCAATAATAGCATCTGAGCTTGAGGAAGAAGAGGATGACATGAAGCCAATGTATGATGCGGTAACAGCTTCGGCTCCAGAGTATAATATAGATGAGATTAAAGAAAAACTTAAAACGAACTGATACAGACAAAGCAATGCCGGCGGGATATACCATTGGCATTGCTTTTTTATAAGCTGTTTTATAAATAGACTGTACAAAATAATGGTGCAATATTGCACGAAAGATATGGAAAGCAGGCAGATACTACATTTAAGTTAGAGATAATTAACAGGAATTAGTCGTAATCTAACAACGCAATAATTAGACATTTAAGGAGGAGAAAGGAATAATGGTAAATGTCAAAGTAACAACAAAAAGATGTGTTTCGGCAGTAATGGCATTTTTGCTGGCTGCTATGCTTGTACTAGGAGTAAGTGCAAGTCCTTTAACAGCATCTGCAACTAAGAAATTAAAAAGTAGTGACGTTACTGTCGAACTGGATAAAAGTTGTGCAGCAACGAATGTTTCTGTAGATATTAAGACCGCAGCAGAAGGACTTCATGATTTTACAGATGGTCCATATGTGCATAATTATCTTGATTATATGTTTGGTGATAACGGCTTGTCGGGAATAATCAACTTAACAGATAAAGATGGAAATAAGGTTGAGTATACAGGAACAATCAAAGTTACATATACATTTCCTGACGATTGGAATTAAGGCATTGACGGTATCTGGATCATCGCTTGGGGATTATAAATTTTTAAGATGAAGAGAAAGTTCGGTGGGCATTGGAAATAACCAATACATATAAACATAAAGATAAAGCTGTAGCCAATCTTTCAGGAGGGCAGAAGCAGCGTGTATTTATAGCGATGGCACTTGCACAGGATACAAAAGTGCTCTTTCTTGACGAGCCGACACCATATCTTGACATATAAGATACCAGCTTCAGATATTAAAGCTTATACGACGGCTTAACAAAGAATTTGGCATGACAATAGTAATGGTTCTTCATGATATTAACCATGCTCTTTATTACAGTGATGAAATTGCGGCAATGAGAGATGGACAAATTGCAGCAAAAGGAAAACCGGATGAGATTATAACATCAGAACTTATAAATAAAGTATACGGTGTTAATCTTGATGTTGAAATCCATAATAATAAGCCGTTTGTAATATCATGGAATTAAGATAATTGCAGGTGTAAAAGATAATGCGTTTGGTATAGTCTGAAACTATGTCAAACGCTTTAATTTATGTATTATACAAATTTGAATTACGATGTTAGCATAAAACCAATGACACAAAACAAGGAGGCTAAAATCCTCTCCTCATCATAGGATTCGGATTTTGCTTCGCAAAACAAGGAGGCTAAAATCCTCTCCTCATCATAGGATTCGGATTTTTGCTTCGCAAAAACAAGGAGGCTAAAATCCTCTCCTCATCATAGGATTCGGATTTTTGCTTCGCAAAAACAAGGAGGATTTTATGAAGACATCGGTAATTGGTTTTCCACGAGTTGGAACATTAAGAGAACTTAAATTTGCAACAGAAAAGTTTTTCAGAGGAGAGATAAATGAAGATGAATTGAAGCTGACATCCGGGAAGATAAGAAAAAACCAATGGCTGTTACAGAGCAGCAAAGGAATTGATTATATTGCGTCAAATGATTTTTCATTTTATGATAACCTGCTTGACACAGCAGTATTATTTAATATTATTCCCGAAAGATATGTTAATCTTGATGTATCACCTATGTGGAGATATTTTGCAATGGCGAGAGGATATCAGGGCGAAGCCGGAGATGTAAAAGCACTTGCAATGAAAAAGTGGTTTAATACCAATTATCATTATATCGTTCCTGAAATTGAGGATGATACACAGATTAAACTTGCAGGAAGCAAGCCGTTTGATGAATATGAAGAGGCAAAAGCGGCAGGGGTTAAGACAAAGCCTGTTATTGCGGGACCATTCACTCTTTTAAAGCTTTTAAAATATACAGGAAGTAAAAAATGTGATGATTATGTAGATGAATTAATTAATGCGTATAAATCGTATGTCAGTGAATTTGAAAAGCTTGGAGCAGAATGGATTCAGTTTGACGAGCCATTTCTTGTACATGATCTGACAAATGATGATGTAGCATTATTTGAAAAAATATATAAAGAACTCCTTAAATGCAAGGGGAGTATAAAAGTTCTTTTACAGACATATTTTGGAGATATAAGAGACTGCTATGAAAATGTAGTAAAACTGGATTTTGACGGAATTGGACTTGATTTTATCGAGGGCAGAAAGACAATAGAACTTGTTGAAAAATATGGTTTTCCAAATGATAAAGTTTTATTTGCCGGTCTGGTTAATGGAAAGAATATATGGAAGAACAATTATAAGAAGACACTTGAAACAGTTTATGGATTAAAAAATGCAGGAATCAATGTTGTTATCGGTACATCTTGTTCACTTCTTCATGTACCGTACACACTTGAAAATGAGAGCAGGCTTTCAGAAGATTATATAAAGCATCTTTCATTTGCAGTTGAAAAACTTACAGAACTTTCACAGTTAAAGAATCTTGCAGATAATAAAAATCCTGCAAGTGAAAAGGCATATAATGATAATATTGAACTTTTTAGCATAAAAAGAGTGAATAGTTTTAATGATAAGGTAAAAAAGAGAGTAGCTGATATTAAGGAATCGGATTTTGTGAGACTTCCGGCATTTAACGAAAGGGAAAAGATACAGAAAGCTGAATTCGGATTTCCGATGTTTCCTACGACAACAATTGGTTCATTTCCACAGACAGCTGATGTAAAAGCTAACAGAAGTGCTTATAAGAAAAATGAGATACCAAAAGAAGAGTACGTTGATTTTAATAAGAAAAAGATTGCAGAATGGGTAAAAATCCAGGAAGATCTTGATATAGATGTACTTGTTCACGGCGAGTTTGAAAGAAATGATATGGTTGAATATTTTGGTGAGCAGCTTGATGGATATGTGTTTACTGAAAAGGCATGGGTACAGTCTTATGGTACACGATGTGTTAAGCCGCCGGTAATCTGGGGAGATGTATCAAGAAATCATCCTATGACGGTTGACTGGTCCGTATATGCACAGAGTCTTACAGACAGACCGATGAAGGGGATGCTTACAGGTCCGGTTACAATTCTTAACTGGTCATTTCCAAGAGAAGATGTTTCAATAAAAGAGAGCACATATCAGATTGCACTTGCGATAAGAGATGAGGTGCTTGACCTTGAAAAAGCAGGAATAAGTGTAATTCAGGTTGATGAGGCAGCACTTCGTGAAAAGCTTCCACTTAGAAAGACTGACTGGTACAGCCAGTATCTTGATTGGGCAATTCCATCATTCAGACTTGTACACAGCGGTGTAAAAGCAGAAACACAGATTCATACACATATGTGTTATTCGGAATTTACAGATATTATAACTGCTATTGATGATATGGATGCAGATGTTATAACTTTTGAGGCATCACGTTCAGATTTACAGATACTTGATTCTCTTAAAGAAAATAATTTTAAGACAGAAGTAGGACCTGGCGTATATGATATTCATTCGCCAAGAGTGCCTTCAACAGATGAGATTAAATCAGCTCTAAAGAAGATGCTTGAAAAAATAGATGCAGATAAATTATGGGTAAATCCGGACTGTGGACTTAAAACAAGAGGGGAAAAAGAAACGCTTGCAAGTCTTTATAATCTTGTAAAAGCAGCAAAAGAATTAAGAGAAGAATATAAGTAGAATTAACGGGTCATGGTAAAGTAGCAATAAAGGACTATATAATATAATGAAAGACTTGCAAATCATTTTTTGTTGACAAAAATTCGTTTTTTGCAAGTCTTTTTTTAACAAAAATGGCACAAAAATACATTTTAATAATCATTAAAATTGTATGAAATGCACAAATCTAATTTCTAATGTGAAAAATTTATCAATATCGCAAAAAAAGGACTTGTAAAACATTTTCGGAGTGATAAAATAACCACGATTGGAGTTAATATATTACAATCTGGAGGTGATAAAACAAATGGGCAATTTGACAGAGTCTCTGATGGAAGAGCTGAATTGTGAAACAGTATTCACTATTCCGATATTTGGAGGTATTGGTGTATCTGAATCTGTTGTTGTAACGTGGATTATCATGGCAGTTATGGTGCTTGTAGCATTCATACTTACGAGAAATCTTCGTATTGACCACATCAGCAAAAGACAGGCAGTGGCTGAGACAATTGTTACCAAGCTGACAGGTATGGTTGAGGACATGACAGGTCCTGAGGGCAAGAGATATGTACCGTATCTTACAACTGTGCTTGTTTATATCGGATTAGCCAATATTATTGGTCTTTTCGGTTTCAAATCCCCAACTAAGGACTTGAATGTAACAGCAGCATTGGCAATTATGAGTATCGTCTTAGTTGAAGGTGCAGGAATATATCAGAGAGGTGTTAAGAAGTGGTTACATAAGTTTACAGAACCGATAGCAATCGTAACACCAATTAATATTCTTGAGGTCTTTACAAGACCATTATCGCTTTGTATGCGACTTTTTGGTAACGTATTAGGTTCTTACGTTATCATGGAACTTTTAAAAATCGTTGTTCCTATCGTGGTTCCGGCAGCATTCTGCCTCTACTTTGATATATTTGACGGTTTGCTTCAGGCATATGTTTTCGTATTCCTGACTTCGCTTTATATTAAAGAAGCAATTGAATAAAGCAAAACAATTTAATTAATGATTTTAAACAAAACAAATTTTTGCATCGGTTACAGATAAGTGATGCATTTGAATGAATGGAGGAAATTATTATGAATACATTAATAGCAATTGGTGCAGGTATTGCAGTTTTAGGCGGTCTCGGTGCTGGTATCGGTATCGGTATTGCAACAGGTAAGGCATCAGAGGCAGTTGCAAGACAGCCGGAGGCAGAAGGTAAGATTAGTAAGACATTGATTCTTGGTTGTGCTCTTGCAGAGGCAACTGCTATTTATGGTTTCGTTATCGCATTGATGATTATTATTATGTTACAGTAATTTGAAAGGCAGGTTGGTAAAATGCTCCGTTTAGATTGGAATTTATTATTTACCGTAATCAATCTTTTACTGCTTTTCGTTTTGATGAAGATATTTTTGTTCAAGCCGGTTCAGAAGATTATAGCTGCAAGACAGGCAGAAGCTGACAAGCAGTTTGATGAAGCTGCTGCAAAACAGGCAGAAGCTGATGGATTAAAGGCTCAGTATGCAAAGTCAATTGCAAGCGTTGAAGAAGAAAAGAGCAAGGCTATGCAGGAGACAATGAAAAAAGCTGATGCTGAATACCAGAGAATTGTTGGTGATGCAGAGAGCAAGGCTAAGCAGATTAAAGAAGATGCGGCTGTTGAGGCTGAGAATCAGAAGACTCAGATATTAAAGAAAGCTGAGAAAGAGATTGCCGATATGGTAGTTGATGCAGCGGTAAAGGTTGTTGGAAAGAACAGTGGAGCTGACGTTGACAGTTCTCTTTATAATGAATTTTTAGATAAAGCAGGTGATAAACAGTGACACAGGCAGCGATTGATTATGCGACAAGTTTACGCAAAACAGAAACTCCTAAGGAATTACTGCAGCAGGTAAAAGATGTTCTCGAGGCTGTGCCGCAGGTACGTTCGGAATTTGAAGATCCAACAGTATCTATTGAGAAAAAACACCTGATTATTGACAGAGTATTTCCTAAGGAAATCAGAGATTTTTTAAAGATATTATGTGATAACATGGATTTCGGGCTGTTTGATGAAATATGCACAGCTTATGATGAACTTGGAAGAAAGCCTGAAGCAAAAGAAAATCAGGCACAGTTAATCTATGTTACAGCTCCAACAGATGAGCAGTTAGAAGGTATTAAGGCATTTCTTGCAAAAGAATTCCACAATCCTGATATGGAACTTACATTAAAAGAAGATAAGTCTATTAAGAGTGGTTTCGTACTGCGTGTCGGAACAAGAGAGTTCGACTGGAGTGAAAAAGGAAGAATTGAGCAGCTTGAGAACAGAATAGCAAAGGCTGTTAATTCTTCAAGAAATACTACATTTAGTGAAGAAAGCATCGTTTCTATACTTAAAAGTTCTATTGATGATTTTGAACTTGAAGCAAAAGACAAGGAAATTGGTGTTGTAAACTGGGTTGGTGATGGTATTGCCAATGTTGATGGTATTGATCATGCATTTTACGGCGAAATTGTTATATTTGACTGCGGCGTAAAAGGAATGGTACAGGATGTAAGAAGAGATGAAATCGGTGTTATCCTTTTTGGACGTGATACAGACATCAAAGAGGGAACAAGAGTTATACGTACAGGTAAGATGGCAGGTATTCCTGTAGGCGAAGCCTTCGAGGGAAGAATTATTGATGCACTCGGTGCACCACTTGACGGACAGGGTGATATCGAATCTGTAGGTTTCAGACCGATAGAGTTTCCGGCACCGAGTATTGTTGACAGAAAGTCAGTTACTGTACCAATGGAAACAGGTATTCTTTCAATTGATTCAATGTTCCCAATTGGACGTGGACAGAGAGAGTTAATTATCGGTGACCGTCAGACAGGTAAGACTTCTATTGCGATGGATACAATTCTTAACCAGAAAGGTAAAGATGTTGTTTGTATTTATGTTGCAATCGGACAGAAAGCATCTACAATAGCAAAGCTTGTTAATACATTAAAGAAAAATGATGCAATGTCCTATACAATTATTGTATCAGCTACAGCATCAGACCCGGCTCCGCTTCAGTATATTGCACCATATTCAGGTACAGCACTTGCAGAGTATTTTATGTATCAGGGCAAAGATGTATTAATCGTATATGATGACCTTTCAAAGCATGCGGTTGCATATCGTGCAATTTCATTATTGCTTGAACGTTCTCCGGGACGTGAGGCTTATCCTGGTGATGTATTCTATCTTCATTCAAGACTTCTTGAACGTTCAAGCCGTCTTACACCGGAAGCAGGCGGTGGCTCAATCACAGCACTTCCTATAATAGAGACACAGGCAGGAGATGTATCAGCATATATTCCTACTAACGTAATTTCTATTACAGATGGACAGATATTCCTTGAAAGTGAGCTTTTCTTTGCAGGTCAGAGACCAGCCGTTAATGTAGGTCTTTCAGTATCACGTGTTGGTGGTGCTGCACAGACTAAGGCTATGAAGAAAGCTGCCGGAAGTATCCGTATCGATTTGGCACAGTACAGAGAGATGGAAGTATTTACACAGTTCTCTTCTGACCTTGATGAAAGTACAAAGAAACAGCTTGCTCACGGCAAAGCTTTGATGGAATTATTAAAACAGCCGCTCGGACATCCAATGAGCATGGCAGAACAGGTTATAACTCTTGTTGCAGCAAATGCACACGTATTCAGTGATTTGGAAGCAGCACAGGTTAAGCCTTTCCAGAAAGAAATGCTTGCAGATTTCAATATGAATCACACTGATATTATTAATCAGCTTGAGACAACAAAGTCATTATCAGATGATATCAAAGATTCTATTGTAAAAGCTGCAGAGAACTTCAAGGCTGTAAAAATGCCTAAGAGTGTGGAAAGTGAAACAATGACAGAGTAATACGGAGTGATGTGTTATGGCTAGTGCAAAGGAAATTCAAAACAGAATAAGAAGCATTCAGGACACAATGAAAATCACAAGAGCAATGTATATGATGTCTTCAATGAAACTTAGAAAAGCAAAACAGCAGCTTGAAGATACAGAACCGTATTTCTTCGGTTTGCAGGAACAGATTTCAAGTATACTTTATCACTTTCCGGATATGGAACATATATACTTTGATAACAGAAGCAAAGACCAGCATGAAGTTGTCAAGAAAAAGGCATTTATAGTGCTTACAGGCGATAAGGGTATGGCAGGTGCTTATAACCATAATGTTATAAAAGAAGCACAGAGATTGTGTGATGAGTCGGATGAATATAAATTATATGTTGTCGGTGAATTGGGAAGACAGTATTTTGCAGGACAGGGTTATCCTGTGGATGCCGATTTCCGGTATACGGCAACTAATCCGTCAGTTCATCGTGCGAGAGTTATATCTGAACTTATTGTTGAGCTTTATAAAGAAGAAGTATTTGATGAGGTATACGTTATCTATACAAAAATGGTGAGCAGCATCAGCGAGGAAGTTGAAATACAACAGCTTCTTCCGTTAAAATCTCACCAGTTTATTAAGCAGGAAATGCTTGATAGTGCAATGAAGAAACGTGGTAACAGTTATAACAGTAATGAAAATCCAGATGGTAAATCATCAGAAGATGACAGCGATGATTATAAAAAAGGAACTTATGAAAATGATGGCGATTTCTTTATATATCCATCACCTAAAAAAGTCCTTAAAAAACTGGTATATAACTATGTTACAGGATTTATGTATGGTGCTTTAGTTGAGGCTTCAGCCAGTGAGGAGAATGCCCGAATGATGGCGATGCAGTCCGCCACAAACAATGCCGAGGAAATGTTAAAAGAATTATCGGTTGAGTATAACAGAGTAAGACAGGCTGCAATTACACAGGAAATCACTGAGGTAATCGGTGGTGCCAAGGCTTTGAAAAAGAAAAAGAAGAAGCAAGTGAGGTGAGACTTACAACTATGGAAAATATAGGTAAGATTGTACAGGTTTCAGGACCTGTAGTTGACGTAGAGTTTAGTGATAACAATCTTCCGTCTATCAAGGATGCACTTTATGTTATTAACAATGGTAAAAAGTGCGTTATGGAGGTATCACAGCATATAGGACATAATACTGTCCGCTGTATTATGCTTGCAGCCAGTGAAGGTCTTTGCCGTGATATGAAGGTAGTAGCTACTGGTTCTGCAATTGAAGTCCCTGTAGGTGAGAAAACACTTGGAAGACTTTTTAATGTTCTCGGTGATACTATTGATGGTGGTGAGAGTCTCGAAAATGAGACACATTGGTCAATCCACAGAGAACCACCTACATTTGAGGACCAGAGTCCGGTAGTAGAGATGCTTGAGACAGGTATTAAAGTTATCGATTTGCTTGCCCCTTATGCAAAAGGTGGTAAGATTGGTTTGTTCGGCGGTGCCGGTGTTGGTAAGACAGTTCTTATTCAGGAGCTTATTCATAATATAGCAACTGAGAGAGGTGGATATTCTATATTTACCGGTGTTGGTGAACGTTCAAGAGAGGGTAATGACCTCTGGACAGAAATGAAAGAGTCAGGAGTTCTTGATAAAACAGCGTTAGTGTTTGGTCAGATGAATGAACCACCTGGAGCTCGTATGAGAGTTGCAGAGACAGGTCTTACAATGGCTGAATACTTCAGAGATGTTAAGAAGCAGGATGTGCTTTTGTTTATTGATAACATCTTCCGTTTTGTTCAGGCTGGTTCGGAAGTTTCAGCGCTTCTCGGACGTATGCCTTCAGCCGTTGGTTATCAGCCTACACTTGCTAATGATGTAGGTGAACTTCAGGAGAGAATCGCTTCTACAAAGGATGGTTCTGTTACATCAGTACAGGCTGTCTATGTACCTGCCGATGACCTTACTGACCCGGCTCCTGCAACAACATTTGCACATCTTGATGCAACAACAGTTCTTTCAAGAAAGATTGTAGAACAGGGTATTTATCCTGCTGTTGATCCACTTGAATCATCATCAAGAATTCTTGAAGCTGATGTTGTCGGTGAAGAACATTACAATGTTGCAAGACGTGTTCAGGAGATATTACAGAAGTATAGAGAACTTCAGGATATTATTGCAATTCTTGGTATGGAAGAGCTTTCAGATGAAGATAAGCTTACTGTATACAGAGCAAGAAAGGTTCAGAGATTCCTTTCTCAGCCATTCTTTGTAGCAGAAAACTTCACAGGTACTCCGGGACGTTTCGTTCCTGTTAAAGAGACAATTGAAGGATTCAAAGCTATTCTTGATGGTGAGATGGATGACTATCCCGAGGCAGCATTCTTTAACGTAGGTAATATTGATGACGTTAAGGCAAAAGCTGAACAGATGGCTAAGAATTAAGAGAGGTGTCATGTATGAGCACTTTTTCATTGAAAATAGTAGCCTGCAATAAGGTTTTTTATGACGGAGAATGTGAGATACTTATATATCCTGCTTATGATGGTCAGATGGCAATCATGGCAAATCATGAGCAGATGACATCTACAGTTGAAATTGGTGAAATCAAATTTAAGCTTCCTGACGGAACATGGATGAATGCTATTGTTTCAGATGGACTTGTTGAGGTTGACCATAACAAAGTCGATGTTTTGGTATATTCGGCAGAAAAGCCGGAAGAAATTGATAAATTCCGTGCCGAAGCAGCGTTGGAAAGAGCTAAGGAACAGCTTAGAACAAAGCAAAGCATAATGGAATATCATATTTCGCAGGCATCGTTATCAAGAGCTATGGCACGATTAAAAGGTGCACGCGGCTACAAGTAAAATCAGATTAAACAGACTGTAGCAGGCTGTTTGTGAGAATAATCGGGGACATGTGTTTATACATGTCCCCCCTTGTTTTCTGCTTTCATATATTTTCTGTAGCGAAGCGGCATGTTACTCTGTTGAAGTTTTGGATTGCATCGCTCTTTTATAGCTATAGTGTCAAAAAATGTTTTCCAAAGATTCTGGAAGCCTTTTTCTGTGTCTGATAATACAGAAAAATTTGCAAGTTCACTTTCTGTGAGATAAGAAAAAAACACAGGCTTTGAAGCTTCATGTATGGCAGCGAAGTTTCGTCCGGTATCAAGTATTATCCAGTTTTCACAGTGTAATCTGTCAGCAAAGTGCTCACTTATAAGAGGGATTATATTACTCTTTGGTTCTATGCGGCTTACAAGTACACTGTTGGCAAGTTCTTCAAATCGTACAAATTCCAAAAAGCTATGTGACTCACGTCCGACCTGTTTATCAATATTAAATATCTTTAGTACATCATCATCGTGGAGCATATTTATAATAGCCGGCCCCGTTTTAAAAGCCTTTTTTAAAAATGAGTATATATATGAGGCACGTTCTTCTTCATATGAGAGTGCGGTTCTGTATATATAAAAATAAATATCCCACGACAGCTTTCTGATTATAGTATTATATACTTTTAATGCAAGTTCATAGTCAGTGTCTGTCTCTATATAGCTTTCAAAAAAAGATAATGAAGATGAACTGCTGCGGATTCTTACATCTGTTGTTTTGGGGTTATTATCCCATGCCTTGTAAATTGCAGTGAAAATGCCTTCTATAGTGTCATCACAAAGATAAATAGTTTTATTGGTAATATCTGTATTATTCATAAGATTAAACCCCGCTTTTTATATTATAATCATCAAATAAAGACATCTGTCTGTAAGTATCATGGCTGCTTATCTCATAATTCTTACGTTGTTCAGAACTTATAAGATTGTTGGTGATAAAGTTCTGCTCAATATGCATATTTGTATACATCATGTGTCCTTGACAAGTTATAAAATATATGGCACGTTTAAGCACAACACCGATTTTTTTCAAATCTCTAAAATCAAGCTTTGCACTGCGTCTTGCACGTACAATACGTCTTGCGGAATTGACGCCGATACCGGGAACACGCAGAAGTGTATAGTAATCAGCACGGTTAATCTCGACAGGAAATTGTTCCAGATGCCGTATTGCCCAGTCACACTTAGGGTCAATGAAAATATTAAAATTAGGCTTTTCGGGGCTTAAAAGTTCAGCTGACTTAAACCCATAAAAACGCATAAGCCAGTCAGCCTGATAGAGGCGGTGTTCGCGAAGCAGCGGAACGTCTGACGAATCATTCTGGATTGGAAGAGTGTCATCATTATTGACATTGACAAAGGCAGAGTAATATACACGCTTTAAATCATATTGTTTATATAATGCTTCTGCTATAGTGACTATATGATAATCGCTCTCAGGTGTTGCACCTATAATCATCTGTGTGCTTTGTCCGGCGGGAACAAATGAATTGTTTACCGGTCGGACTGTAGAAAGATTGTGTGTGCTGCTGCCTGATATGATGCCTGGAGCATGAAAACGGTCTGCTGTGCTTATGTGGTTATTATAAAAATTACTGTCAGAATTATCAGGAGTGTTATCGGTAGTGCTGCCGGGAAGAGAGGCAGTCTTATTATCAATAAGAGGAAGCTCACGGCTCTTATATATGCCATTCTGAATCTGACGCATAGGAGTGAGAATAGTTTTGCGGCTCTTGTGCGGTGCAAGTAAGGCAAGTCCGTCAGCAGTCGGAAGCTCAAGATTAACACTCATTCTGTCAGCATACATACCAGCAGCTTCAATAAGGTCAGCCGCTGCACCTGGTATGGCCTTCAGGTGTATATATCCGCCAAAATGGTACTTCTCGCGTAAAAGATAAACAGTCTCTACAAGCTGGCTCATAGTATAGTTGGGATTGTGCGTTATGCCGGAACTTAAAAAAAGACCTTCGATATAGTTGCGGCGGTAAAACTGCATTGTGAGAGTGCATACTTCATCAGGCGTAAAACTGGTGCGTACAGTATCGTTATCAGAGCGGTTGATACAATAGCGGCAGTTAAAAATACACTCATTAGTAAAAAGGATCTTCAAAAGAGAGATACAACGTCCATCAGCAGCAAAACTGTGACATATGCCGCATGCTTTGGAATTGCCTATTCCTTTGCCGTTATTCTTACGGTCAACGCCGCTTGAACTGCATGATACATCAAACTTTGCGGCGTCTCCGAGAATTCTTAACTTTTCTGTCAAATCCATATTATATTGAATAATCATCATGCTGCCTCCGGTAAAATAAAAATAAAACGAACATTTGTTTGATATAATAATATCATACGAACATATGTTTGTAAATATGCAAATTAAAAATTAAGTATAAAAATTTTATTTTGGAACAATACTGTAATTGTTCGTGATAATAAATTATTGGGGAGGCATATATGGCAGAGTTATCAGAAAAAGAACTTTCGGCAATAAATGATTGCCTTAAAGAAGAAGAACTTCTTGTAAAAAAATTTAAAATGCTTGCAGAGCACGCGGAAGATGACAAAGTAAAAAATTGTTTTAAAGAAATTTCCGATAAGCATCAGGGACATTTCAATATGCTTTACAATCAACTTTAATAAAAAGGAGGCAATTTGACATGGAGACAGTTTACGGCGAAAAAGAAGCTCTTGATGATGCACTTACATCAGTAAAAACAGCGACAGGTAATTACAACACATTTTCTAATGAATGTGTGCATGAAAATGTAAGAAACGTAATGTTAAAGATATTAGAGCAGGAGCATGAAATTCAGGATGATGTTTTTAAGATTATGCATGATAAAGGTTTATATCCTACTCCAGAGGCGGAGAGCAAGAAGGTAGAACAGGCAAAACAGAAATTTGCATGCTCTTATAAAGAGATATAGGAATGGAATAATAAGTTCTATTAAAAATTTATTAATTACCCTATAAAAATATTGAGATTTTCAAAATATTTGATATAATTAACTTTATTGTTTAAGCGGCAGTCCCGAACCAATGAATGAGCTTTGGCTGGCTGCCGCAATAATAGTTTATGAAAATGGAGAATATTTTATGAAACCAATAGGAGTAGTTACAGACAGTCATAGCGGAATATCACCGGAAGAAGCTGAGCAATTGGGAGTAAAAGTGCTTCCAATGCCTTTTTATGTGGATAACCGGTGTTGTTATGAGGGGGTGACATTCACAAGGGAAGAATTTCTTGAAAAACTGAAAAATGGAGCAAAGGTGAGTACATCGCAGCCGTCACCGCTTGAAGTGATGAAGTTCTGGGATGAGGCATTGATGGAATTTGAGCAGATTATTTACATACCGATAAGCAGCGGACTCAGCGGTTCGTGTTCGACAGCATCAATGCTTGCTTCAGACGAAAAATATGAGAACAAGGTGTTTGTAGTAGATAATGGCAGGGTTTCAGCACCGCTTCGCCGCTCTGTTCTTGATGCACTTGAGCTTATAGAAAAGGGATATGTAGCACCATGGATAAAAAAGATGCTGGAATCATCAAGGTCAGATATGGTCATATATGTCGGTGTTGAAACGCTGGAAAATCTTAAACGCGGTGGAAGAATATCAGCTGCTTCAGCGGCACTTGGCACAGTTCTGAATATTAAGCCTGTCCTGAAATTTGATGTAAGTACGCTTGATGTGTATCAGAAGTGCAGAGGTTTTAATAAGGCAAGAAAAGTCATGATAGAAGCAATGAAAAATGACTTGAATACAAAGTTTGAAAAATGGTATAAAGCAGGTAAAGTCAATCTTCTTGCAGCATCAAGTGCATCGCCGGAAGTTACAAAAGAGTGGGAGGCACAGATTCGTGAAGAATTTCCGGGAATGGATGTAAGATGTGATGATTTATCAATGGGAGTTGCATGCCACATTGGATATGGCGGACTCGGGATAGGATGTTCATGCTGTCCTGATGCAGCATTGGACTAAATTAAATACTAATGTTAAAAATGCCTTAAAAGAGTTGAAAATGTAAAGTATTTGCTTTATAATTTAACGGAAAATGCAATTAAATTTATAAATTATACTTTGCGAAAGAAGGCTAAAATATGGCAAATAGAAAAGGCGTTAAAGTAAAACGCAGACGTGATGTTCAGATTAAAAAAGTGAAAAAATATATATCAAAGCATATATATTCATTTGTATGCGGAGGTGCTTTGCTTCTTGTACTGCTTATTGTGATAGCAGTTGCAATAGGAATTAGTCTTCATAAGACAGTCAATGCTAATTCTGATTCGGCAAATAATGCAGGAACACAGAAGACAGAGACAAAAAAGGATAGTAAAAAAGAAGATAAACGTGATTTGACAGCTCCTGTTATAAGTGGAACTGCAGATAAAACATTCACCCTCGGAGATAAGATAGCATATCTTTCGGGTATTACAGCAACAGATGATGTTGACGGTGAAGTAGATGTAGAAGTTGACAAGTCAGCGGTTGACACAGATACTCCGGGAACATACGAAGTAACATATAAGGCGGTTGATGCGGCAGGCAATGTTGCAACTAAGACTGCAAATATTACAATAGAAAAACCGGCACCCGTTGCTGGCACATATCAGGCACTTGCAGAGGAAATACTTGGAAATATTACCACATCTTCCATGTCTACAGGACAGAAGTTAAGAGCTATATTTGATTATGCACATAACAAAATCGGTTATACAGGAACACCCTATGACGGTTCTAACTGGGAAAATGAAGCATTGCTTGCACTTACAGAACTTAAAAAGTCTGATTATACAGGAGGCGACTGCTTTACTTACACATCAGTAGACAAAGCACTTCTTGAAGCATTAGGTGTTAAGACAATGTGGCTTGAAAATGAAAATTCACCTACAGGTGATCATGCATGGCTTTTAGTTGATGCCGGTACAGGCTGGTATCATTTTGATTCTACAAGAATGCGTTCGGGATTTTCATGCTTTATGAAGACAGATGCAGAGATTCAGGCATATCTTGATCAAGGCAATTATAATTATGTACGTACAGTATCAAAATATCCGGCGACACCTACGACGCCGTATACTTATTAATATGTGCACATTAAAAAGAAAATGATAGGAATGGAGAATATATGTTATTTACATCTGTTAGTTTTGTGATATTTGTGGCTGCAGTACTCCTCATGTATTACATTGTGCCTAAAAAGTGGCAGTGGATAATGCTTCTGTGTGCGAATGTCTGTTTTTATCTTCAGGCAGGAGTGCGTGGTGCGATATTTATGATTGCCACAATTATTTCAACATATTTTTGCTCACGAATGATAGAAAAGGCTTCTGACAGACAGAAGCTTGCGATGGAAAAATTAAAAGACCTTATGACAAAAGAGCAGAAGAAGGCTTATAAGGCAAAAACAAAAAAGAACCAGAGAATGTGGATGGTTTTATGTATACTTTTTAACTTTGGAATTCTTGCGGTATTAAAGTATACTAATCTTTTTATCAGTTTTACATCATTAAAGCCGGTTAATTTCATATTGCCGATGGGTATCTCATTTTACACATTTCAGTCAATGGGATATATAATTGATGTATACAGAGGCGTTACAGAAGCAGAAAACAATATTTTTAAATTTACTTTATTTGTTTCATTCTTCCCGCAGCTTATGCAGGGACCTATCAGCCGCTGGAAAGATTTAAAAGAGACGTTGTTTGAGGAACACTCATTTTCGTGGGAGAGATTTGAGTCGGGAATCCAGAGAATCATCTGGGGTTACTTCAAAAAAATGGTAATTGCGGACAGGGCTGCAATCGGTCTTGCGACAATTACAAGTGATTTTTCAAAATATACAGGAGCATATGCATTTCTTGGAATGTTAATATATGCTGTTGAGCTTTATGCGGATTTTACAGGTGGTATTGATATAACAATAGGTATCGCTGAACTTTTTGGAATAAGACTTCCGGAGAACTTCAGACAGCCATTTTTCTCAAAGAGTCTTGCAGAATATTGGAGAAGATGGCATATTACACTTTGTGCATGGTTTAAGGATTATGTATTCTATCCGATTTCCATGTCAAAGAAGATGAACAAAGCTTCAAAGTGGCTTAAAAAGCATGTTTCAACAGGAATAGGACAGAGATTTCCTATATATACAGCAACAATAGTTGTATGGTTTGTTACAGGTATGTGGCATGGTGCAAGCTGGAACTTTATTGTATGGGGTCTTTTAAACGGCATAATAATGCTTGCATCACAGGAACTTGAACCTGTATATGCAAAAGTTGACGGAAAGCTTCATCTTAAAAAGCATACAGCATATAAAGTATTTGAGATTATAAGAACAACAGCTATTGTCTGTGTGCTCCAGATGCTTGATTATCACAGGAATATAGCAGATGCGTTCAGACAGTTTATATCAATGTTTACAACAGCTAATTACGCAAGTGTTTTTGGCAGTGGAATGTTTAATATAGGACTTTCTTTGCCGGATTATATTCTTTTACTTGCAGGTGTTATAATTATGTATATTGTAAGCTTTGCAGGACGTGAAGAATCTGTAAGAGAACGTCTTTCAAAGAAAAGCTTTGCATTAAGATTTACTATATTCCTTGCGTTATTCCTTGGAATAGCAGTGTTTGGTGTGTATGGAATAGGATATGAATCAAGTCAGTTTATTTATAATCAGTTTTAGGAGGACGTATTTATGGGAAAGAAAATTATACGTGTAATAGCAGTCGTCCTGATACCGGTTGTATGCCTTTATCTTCTGACACTGCTTCTTACACCGAAGTATGTTAATGATATACCTGAAGGCTCTATGATAGCAGAATATTATAAGAGTGAAAAAAATAATGATGTGCTTATTCTTGGTGACTGTGAAGTGTATGAAAATATTTCAACAGTCAAGATGTGGGAAGAGTATGGAATTACAAGTTACATAAGAGGAAGCTCTGAGCAGCTTATATGGCAGTCATATTACCTGCTTGAAGATACATTAAAACATGAGACACCAAAGGTCGTTGTTCTCAGTATGCTTGCGATGTCTGAAGCTGATGCGAAGAGTGAAGCGTATAACAGAATGACACTTGATGGAATGCGTTGGTCAAAGTCAAAGTGGAATTCAATAAAAGAATCAATGACAGAAAAAGAGACGATGGGGAGTTACATTTTTCCGCTTTTGCGTTATCATTCAAGATGGAGTGAATTGTCATCTGATGATATAAAATATATGTTTAACAAACCTAAAGTCACAAGCAACGGTTATCTTATGCAGGTTGGTGTACGTCCGGTGACTACAGTTCCGAAGGTTTCGCCGCTTGCCAATTATACATTTTCAGACAGAAATTACGAATATCTTGATAAGATTAAAGATTTATGCAATGAAAAGGGTATAAAACTTGTTCTTATAAAAGCACCGAGTATTTTCCCACACTGGTATGATGAATGGGAAAGTCAGATTCAGGACTATGCAAATGAAAATAATCTGTTATACTTAAACATGGTCGATAAGGCAGATGAAATAGGACTGGATTATACAACGGATACATTCGACTACGGTCAGCATCTCAATGTTGACGGAGCGGAAAAGACAGCGGTTTATCTTGGAAATATTTTAAAAGACCAATACAGGCTTACTGATCACAGAGGCGAGAGTGAAACTGCATTACAGTGGAACACAATTGTATCGGATTACAACAGCCTCAAGACAAAAAAACAGGAAGCATGGAATAACAGCTTAAATGGAGGTTCACAATGAGAAAGAGAAGTTTAATAGCAGCAGGATTAATGATTTTATGCGTAGGCCTTACAGCCTGCGGCGGTTCTAAAGGATCAGACAATGGCAGCACAACACAGCAGCAGAGCCAGAATACATCCACAGGTTATGTGTTCACTACAAATGGTGTTAATATTGCAATAGATGAAAAAATTGAAGATATTACATCAAAGCTTGGCGATCCAAAGGGTGGTTATTATGAAGCTAAGAGCTGTGCATTTGATGGAATGGACAAGTTTTGGTATTATGACAGCTTTACACTTCAGGGATATCAGAAAAATGGCGTAGATGTTGTATATTCAGTAACATTTATGGATGATACAGTAAAGACAAAAGAAGGAATCAAGATTGGTGATTCAAAGGATAAAGTAACATCTGCTTATGGTTCTTCATATAAGGAAGAAAACGGACAGATTAAGTATGAATCCGGAAATATGGTTCTTAGTTTTGCAATAAAGGATAACGCAGTAACAAGCATTGTATATTCAGTAAAATAATTATTTTATGAAAGGCGGAACATTAAAAAGTGTTTCGCCTTTTGAAAAAATATAGAGGTGATATCTATGAGTAAAAATTTATGGGTTGTCGGAGATTCGACACTTAGCAGCTTTGAGGATAAGTATTATTTGCCAAGATATGGTTACGGTACAAAGCTTCAGGAATATCTTGATGATGAAATTATAGTTAAAAATATTGCACTTTCAGGAAGAAGCAGCAAGAGTTATACAACAGAACCTGAATATCAGACATTACTTTCAGGAATGAAAAAAGATGATTATCTGATTATAGGATTCGGACATAATGATGAAAAGACTGAAAATGACAGATACACACAGGGTGAGGGTGATTACCTTACACAGGGAACATTTGCTTTTTCACTTTATAATAATTATATCAAAAAGGCTCAGGAGGCAGGCTGCATACCGATTCTCTGCACACCGATAGTAAGGAGAAGTCCTGACGGAAAATGGAACGGACAGATGCTTCATGTAACTGCACCTGTAGGTGAATATAAGGGTGGAGATTACACGAAAGCGATAAGGGACCTTGCAAGGCAACTTAACATTGCACTTGTCGATATGACTATGATGACAAAAGAAATGTATGACAGGCTTGGTGCAGATGAAACACTATATCTTCATGCGTGGCCGTCAGATAAGGCAATAAGTGTTGATAACACACATACAAATGTGTGGGGAGCAAGAGTTAATGCATATCTTTGCCTTTCAGAGATAAAAAATATCGGTGTTGAGGGGCTTTCAAACCATATTACAGGACTTGAAAATGATGCTCCGATGCCTTCAAAGAAAAAGTATTTTAAACCATCTGAAACTTATAAACCTACTGTTTTTGATTCAAATCTTAGTGACAGTAAAATATGGGAAAAATCAGGAATATGGAAACCATCAGTATTTGGAGATATTATGGATATGCCGACAAAAGACACATTTACGCTGGAAGCTCTTTCTGATAACAGTTTCCATATTGCAGTCTGTGGAAATGCGGGAAAAATATCAGCTGTATCTGATGGTATAGCAGTATACTATACAAAAGTACCTGTAAAAGATGATTTTATATTTTCAGCTTCAATGAAAATAAACAATTATTTCCTGAATGACCAGGTATCGTTTGGACTTATGGTAAGAGATGACATGTATATTGACAAAGTAACACCTGATATATTGGGAGATTATGTTGCAGCTGCACCTCTTCTTTTAACGCACGAAAATGCACCTGTGAATTGTTTTGCAAGAAAGAGCGGAAAACTTGTATATGGAGGCACATGTACAAGAGGTTATAAACCGGGTGAGACAGTAAAAGTGTCGATAGAAAGTACATCTGACGGATATGCGTGTACATTTGGAGATGAGACAACAATTACAGGTGGATTTGATTTCAAACTTACCGCGTTAGACCCTGAAAATGTATATCTTTGTATGTTTGCGGCAAGAAATGCAGATGTGACATTTTCTGATGTCAGATTAGATATAAAGTAAGATAATCAGGCAAATATTTACAGGTCTGCCGATGGGATATGTGAGGAGAAAAATGGAAAAAATAAAGAAAATTTTGAACAGAATATTCATTGACGGTCTTGGTGGAATGGCACTTGGATTGTTTTCAACATTGATTATTGGAACGATAATCGCACAAATCGGAACGTTTATTGGTGGTGACATAGGAAGCTATATCAATGGTGCTGCCAATGTTGCCAAAACACTTACAGGTGCCGGCATCGGCGTTGGAGTTGCAGTTAAGCTTGGCTCAAGTCCTCTTGTTACGATAGCAGCAGCTGTTTCCGGCATGATAGGAGCATTTCCGACAGTAAATTCAATGTCTGCATTTGCACTTGGAAAGCCTGGCGAGCCACTTGGTGCATTTGTTGCGGCATATGTTGCGATTGAAATTGGAAGACTTGTATCGGGAAAAACAAAAGTTGATATTATTGTGACACCATTTGCGTGTATAGCATCGGGAGCAGCAGTTGGATATGTAATCGGACCACCGATATCAGCATTTATGATGTGGCTCGGTAATCTTGTTAATATTAATGTCGAACAGCATCCGGTAATTGGCGGAATACTTATATCGGTTCTTATGGGAATGATTCTTACTCTTCCTATAAGTTCAGCGGCAATAGGTGTTTCCATGGGAATAACAGGTGTTGCCGCCGGAGCAGCGACAATTGGATGCTGTTGTCAGATGGTTGGATTTGCGGTTGCAAGTTACAGGGAAAATAAAATGGGTGGTCTTATTGCACAGGGAATCGGAACATCAATGCTTCAGGTTCCTAATATTGTAAAAAAACCGCTTATCTGGATACCGCCAATCGTGTCAAGTGCGATACTTGGACCTGTATCAAGTGCAATTCTTAGAATGACAAGCACTCCGACAGGTTCTGGTATGGGTTCAGCCGGATTTGTGGGACAGATTATGGCATGGCAGTCAATGACACAGACAATGTCAGTTCCTGTTGCTGCAATAGAAATCATACTTATGCATTTTGTCCTTCCTGCACTTATAACACTTGCTGTTTCAGAGTGGATGAGAAAGATGAAATGGATAAAAGACGGAGATATGCTTTTAAGGTTGTAAAGGAAAATATATATGAAGATAACGAAAGAGCAGTCATTTGAAGAAAATAGAAAATTTCTTGGATTTATAAAAGAATGTCCAACATCATACCAGACAGTAAATACATTGAAGAAAATATTTGATGAAGCAGGTTTTGTCCAGAAAGAAGAGTGGGAATACGGCTTCTGGAACAAGGATGATGCATTTGGAAGCCATGATGGAGAATATAAGGGGTATGTTATAAGAAATGACTCATCAATTATTGCTTTCCGTGTACCGGCATGCAAAAGCCCGAAAGGATTTAAAATTGTATGTTCACACACTGACTCACCGATGTTTAAATTCAAAGATAATGGTGAATACGGAAATAGTGATACATGTTTAAAACTTGATGTGGAAAAATATGGTGGAATGATTACACAGTCATGGTTTGACAGACCTCTTGGTGCTGCCGGAAGAATAGTATGTGACGTTGATGGCATATTGGACAGTATACTTGTCAATATATCTGAGCCGTCTTTTATAATTCCGTCACTGGCAATACACATGACAAGAGGAAATGATGCTTCAAAGACGGGTATATCTGTGCAGAAAGAAATGCAGCCGGTTGCAGCAGACAAAGGTTTATATGAACTGATACGAAAAGAGTTTGGAATAAAGCAGAGTGACATTCTAGGAACGGATTTATATTTGTATAATACTCAGGAAGGTTGTATTATGGGTGAGAATGCCTCTTTGATATCAGCACCGAGAATAGATGACCTTCAATGTGTTTACAGCACTATGACAGGCTTTATACAGACCAGATGTCAGGATAAACCGGAGAGAGATGAGTATATAAAAGTATATGCTGCCTTTGATAATGAAGAAGTAGGAAGTCTTTCAAGACAGGGGGCAAGCTCTGATTTTCTGCCTGTCGTTTTAAGAGAACTCGCATCAGTTAAAGATATTACAGGAAGCGGATTTAACCGTATGCTTTCAAAAAGTTTTATGCTAAGTGCAGATAATGCACATGCCATGCATCCAAATTATTCTGAAAAAGCGGATGTTGTCCACAGACCGGATATGAATGGTGGAGTTGTAATTAAGTATCACGGTGGACAGAAATATACAACAGATGCATTCACAGGTGCATTTGTAAAACAGATTTGTAAGAAAGCAGATATTCCATATCAGACATATTATAATAATTCAGATGTTGCCGGAGGTTCCACACTTGGAAATCTTGTAATGGCTAATTTGTCAGTAAAGGCGGCAGATATAGGTATTGCACAGCTTGCAATGCATTCTTCATATGAGACATCAGGAGCATATGATACAATTTATATGAGTGAGTTTGTAAAAGAATTTTATGGAAAGGAAACACAGATATGATAAAGGAACTTGCAAAGAAAAACCGTTCATACAGAAGATTTTATGAAAATAAAAAGATAACAGAAGATGAACTTAAAGAACTTGTCGATACAGGAAGAAATACGCCGTCAGCAGCTAACAGACAGCCGGTAAGATATAAACTTGTATGTGATGAGGTAATGAATGAAAAAGTATTTGAATGTCTTGGCTGGGCAGGATATTTAAAGGATTGGGCAGGACCTGTTAAAGGGGAAAGACCATCGGCATACATAATTATGGCTACAGATAAAAATGCAAAAGCGGAATGTGATGAGGGAATTATCGGACAGACAATTCTTCTGGCAGCAGTTGAAAAAGGAATGGGCGGATGTTTTCTTGGCAATGTCAACAGGGCAAAGCTGGCTGGTGTTATTGGTCTTTCGGATGATATGAAGATTGATTACTGCATCGCACTTGGATATCCGAAAGAAGAAGTTGTGCTTGAGGATATTCCGGATGGAGGAGATATAAAATATTACAGGGATGCGAATCAGGTACACCATGTTCCTAAGATTAAACTTGATGATTTGATATTATAAAAATATCTGAAAATCTACTTGATATATTTTATCATTAATGATATTATTTAGAGACGTAATTAATTCCCTGAGGGAGTAATCGGCATAACATAAGTTGTGTAGTTATATCGACATAATGGTTTAATACCCGGTATTACTGTAAATGATGAGACTCGTGGATAGCTTTTAATACAAAGCTGTCCGGAGTCTCTTTTTTGTTATGCCGGCGAGGAAAATATATAAAAATTACAAAAAGAAATGGAGATTAATATGAGTTTAATTGAATTGTTTATTCTGGCAGTTGGTTTGTCAATGGATGCTTTTGCTGTTTCAGTCTGTAAGGGGTTGTCACTTGGAAAGATAAAGCCTAAGCATATGTGCATTGCAGGTGCATGGTTTGGTGGTTTTCAGGCACTTATGCCTCTTATAGGTTATTTCCTTGGCAGCTTTTTTGCTGATAAAATAACTAAATATTCGCATTGGATAGCATTTATTCTTCTTGTGATTATCGGTGCTAATATGGTGAGAGAAGCATTTGGCGAAGAAGAAAGATTAGATGCCAATATGAATCCGGCATCAATGTTTCTGCTTGCAATAGCAACAAGTATAGATGCACTTGCGGTAGGCGTTACGTTTGCATTTCTTCAGGTTAATATAATATATGCTGTAATATTTATCGGATGTGTCACATTTGTCTGTTCGTCAGCAGGTGTAAAAATTGGAAGTGTTTTCGGTGAAAAATATAAGTCCAAAGCAGAGATATGCGGTGGGATTATACTTATTCTCATAGGTATTAAAATTCTTTTCGACGGATTAAGAATTTTATAGGAATTTTAGTTGAAAATTATCCCTGTTTATCATAAAATTGTATTATAAATATACGTTAAAAATATAAACTGAAAAGAGGGATAGTTATGAGACTTAATTTTTTAGGTGCTGACCATGAAGTAACAGGAAGCTGTCATTTTCTTCAGGCGTGTGGTGTGAATATACTTGTTGACTGCGGTATGGAACAGGGGAATGATGTTTATGAGAATCAGGAACTGCCAATCCCGGCATCGGAAGTTGATTATGTATTGCTTACACATGCACATATTGACCATTCCGGATTGATTCCGCTTTTGTATACAAATGGATTCAGAGGCAAAGTTTACACAACAAGACCAACTGTGGATTTGTGTGAGATAATGCTTAAAGACAGTGCTCATATTCAGGAATTTGAGGCTGAATGGCGTAACCGTAAAGCAAAACGTTCCAACGGGACGTTGAAAGAATTCGTGCCGCTGTATGATATGGATGCGGCTGTTAATGTTATGAAACAGTTTGTTGGCTGTCCATATTCAGAAAAGATTGATTTATGCGACGGAATTACAATAAGATTTATAGATGCCGGACATCTTCTTGGTTCAGCAAGTATTGAAGTCTGGATTGATGAAGATGGCATTTCAAAGAAAATTGTATTTTCGGGAGATATAGGTAATGTTAATAAGCCTATTATAAAAGACCCGGAATATATAAAAGATGCAGATTATGTTGTTATGGAATCTACATATGGCGACAGAAGCCATGGTGGAACGCCTGATTATGCGGCAGAACTTGTAAAGGTGTTTACAAGAACATTTGAACGTGGAGGTAATGTTGTAATTCCTTCATTTGCAGTCGGAAGAACACAGGAACTTTTATATTTTATACGCGAAATTAAAGAAAAGAAGCTTATTGACAGACCATTTGATGTATATCTTGACAGTCCGCTGGCAATTGAATCTACTAACATATTTGGTAAAAATACACATGAATGTTTTGATGAAGAAGCAATGAAATTTATAGATGCAGGAATCAACCCGCTTGTATTTGAAGGGTTGAAGTTTGCCACAACAAGTGAAGCCTCAAAGATGATTAATTTTGATAATAAGCCAAAAGTAATTATATCTGCATCAGGTATGTGCGAGGCCGGACGTGTAAGGCATCATCTGAAACATAACCTTTGGAGACCGGAGTGTACGATACTTTTTGTGGGATATCAGGCAGTCGGAACAACAGGCCGTGCTATTGTTGAGGGAGCCAAAGAAATTAAGCTTTTTGGTGAACCGATACAGGTAAGTGCTGAGATTGCACAGCTTCCTGGAACAAGCGGACACGCAGACAGGGAAGGTCTGGTAAAGTGGATTAATTCATTTGAAAAGAAGCCACAGAAGGTATTTATAGTTCATGGTGAAGATTCAGTATGTGATAGTTTTGCGGCATTACTTCACGATGCGTACGGATATGATACACTTGCACCTTACACCGGAGCTGTTTATGATCTTGCCGGTAATGTTGAGATTTCACATGGTAATGAACAGAAGAAGTCAAGAAGGACAGTTGTTAAGCGTAATCAGGGCGTATTTGCAAGACTTGTTGCAGCCGGACAGAGACTTATGACTGTTATAACCCACAATGAAGGAGGGGCAAATAAGGATCTTGCAAAATTTGCTGACCAGATAAATGCTTTGTGTGATAAGTGGGACAGATGATAATAAGCACAGGAGAGTTTATGAAGAAGTTATTATTTGTATTTAATCCCAATTCGGGTAAGGCACAATTAAAGAATAAACTTATGCAGATAGTACAGATATTTTCAGAAGGCGGATATGATGTTACGGTATATCCTACAAAAGCTGCCATGGATGGATATAATTATATTATAGAAAATGGCTTGTCACATGATGTCATAGTGTGCAGCGGTGGCGATGGAACGCTTAATGAGACTGTCGGTGCGGTATTGCATCTTGATGAAAGAATTCCTATAGGATATATTCCAAGCGGTACAACTAACGATTTTGCCAGGAGTCTCGGAATTCCCAAAGATATGATTGAAGCAGCTAAGGTTATTGTAAAAGGAAGAACATTCAACTGTGATATAGGAATGGTTGATGGACAGAGAAGTTTTAATTATGTTGCTGCATTCGGGGCTTTTACAGAGGTTTCATATAATACTCCGCAGCAACTGAAAAATGTACTTGGACATCAGGCATATATAATTGAAGCTGCTAAGCAGTTTATGACATTAAAGCCATGTTATGTAAGAGTAAAAAGCGATATAAAGAATGTTGAAGGAAACTTTGTATATGGAATGGTAAGTAATACAAAATCAGTCGGTGGCATGAAGTTTCTTGTAGGTGGTTCTACTGATTTGCAGGATGGTCTGTTTGAAGTGACACTCATACGTGAAATAAAGAATCCTATGGACCTGCAGCAGCTTGTCAATGCTTTTATGACACAGAAGTTTGATGAGTCGGATATGGTATGTTCATTTAAGACCAATCATGTTGAATTTGAATCTCCAAATGAAATAGCATGGACTCTTGATGGAGAGTTTGGGGGTTCGCTTAAAAAGACAGTATTTGATGTAATGCCCAAAGCAGTGGATTTCATTGTCAGAGGAAAAAAGAAGAAAAGTTAGATGTGTATAACTTTATAAATTTAAGAAAAAATAGAAATTAGTTTATAATTTTAGGCTGGTTCGCTGAATTTTAAAATAAAATTTTGCGAATCAGCCTTTATTTTTTAGATTCAAACATAATATCGGACAAAAAACAAGCGATTTGCAAAACAAACAGTAAAAAAGATATGAACAATTCAGACACAATTTAATGATTGATACATGTATAATATAAATTATGAAAAATAAAATTTAAATTGATTTCGTGAAAAACTAATAAAATTACATCTAAACTGTAATAAATACTAAGAAAAATAAGTAAAATTACAGATAATATAATAAAATTAAGCGAAATGACAAATAATCAGATAAATGTTTAAAAAAAGATATTTACACGCATATAAAAATAGCGTATATTATAGGACAAGAAAAAACCATTGCGAAAGGATGATAACGACTTATGGAAAAACAGAGCAGACAGCCGGGACTGTACAGTCCGAGCTTTGAACATGATAACTGCGGTATCGGTGCCGTTGTAAGCATCAAGGGAATTAAGACACACCAGACAGTTTCAGATGCATTAAGTATTGTTGAGAATCTGGAACACAGAGCCGGAAAAGATGCAGAGGGAAAGACAGGTGATGGTGTTGGTATTCTTCTTCAGATTTCACACAAGTTTTTCAAGAAAGCGGTAAAACCACTTGGAATCCAGATTGGTGATGAGAGAGAATATGGCGTTGGTATGTTTTTCTTTCCACAGGATGAACTGAAGAGAAATCAGGCTAAAAAAATGTTTGAAATCATTGTTGAAAAAGAAGGTCTTGAATTCTTAGGCTGGAGAGAAGTGCCTACTTATCCTCAGATACTTGGTAAGAAAGCAGTGGATTGTATGCCTTACATTATGCAGGCTTTTGTGAAGAAACCGGCAGATGTGGCTAAGGGAATAGATTTTGACAGAAAACTGTATGTCGCAAGACGTGTTTTTGAACAGACTAATGAAGATACATATGTAGTTTCACTTTCAAGCAGAACTATTGTATACAAGGGTATGTTCCTTGTAGGACAGCTCCGTCAGTTCTTTGGTGATTTGGAGGATGCAGATTATGAATCAGCAATCGCAATTGTCCATTCAAGATTCTCTACTAATACAAATCCTAGCTGGGAACGTGCTCATCCTAACAGATTTATTGTTCATAATGGTGAAATTAACACAATTAAGGGTAATGCAGACAGAATGCTTTCAAGAGAAGAGACAATGTATTCAGAATATCTTGAATCAGAGATGGCAAAGATTACACCTGTTGTAAATACCAATGGTTCGGATTCAGCTATGCTTGATAACACACTGGAATTCCTTGTTATGAATGGCATGCCGCTTCCTCTTGCTGTAATGATTACAATTCCTGAACCATGGAGCAATAACAAAGCAATGGCACAGGAAAAGAAAGATTTTTATCAGTATTATGCAACTATGATGGAACCATGGGATGGACCTGCATCAATTCTTTTCTCTGATGGTGATATAATGGGTGCGGTTCTTGACCGTAATGGCCTTCGTCCTTCCCGCTATTATGTAACTAATGACGGTTATCTTATTCTTTCTTCAGAAGTCGGAGTCCTTCCGATTGCTGAGAGCAGAATCAAGGTAAAGGACAGATTAAGACCTGGTAAAATGCTTCTTGTTGATACAGTAAAGGGCGAACTTATAGATGATGATGAGTTAAAAGAAAAATATGCAACAAAGCAGCCTTATGGCGAATGGCTTGATAACAACCTTGTACAGCTTCATGATTTAAAGATTCCAAATCAGAAAGTGCCAATGCATACAAAGGAAGAGAGAGCAAGACTCCAGAAAGCATTCGGATATACATATGAAGATTTGAAGACATCTATTCTTCCTATGGCACTTAACGGTTCAGAGTCAATTGGTGCGATGGGTATTGATACACCGCTTGCAGTGCTTTCTAATAAACATCAGCCATTATTTAATTATTTTAAACAGCTTTTTGCACAGGTAACAAATCCACCTATAGATTCAATCCGTGAAAAAGTCGTAACATCAACAACTGTTTATCTCGGAACAGATGGAAATGTTCTTGAAGAAAAAGCAGAAAACTGTAAACAGTTAAAGATTAATGACCCAATCCTTACAAATACAGACCTTTTGAAGATTAAAAATATGAAGGTTGACGGATTTAAGGTAGAGACAATTCCTATTATTTATTATAAGAATACATCTCTTGAAAAAGCAATTGACCATCTCTTTGTAGAGGTTGACAGAGCACACAGAGAGGGTGCAAATATTATAATTCTTTCTGACCGCGGTGTTGACGAAAATCATGTTGCAATTCCTTCGCTTCTTGCTGTATCTGCACTTCAGCAGTACCTTGTACAGACAAAGAAAAGAACTGCAATGGCTGTTATTCTTGAGAGCGGTGAGCCAAGAGATGTCCATCATTTTGCAACACTGTTAGGATATGGTGCATCAGCAATTAATCCATATCTTGCACAGGAGAGCATTCAGGAATTAATAGACCTTAATATGCTTGATAAAGATTATTATGCTGCTGTAGATGATTATAACAATGCGATACTTGGTGGAATTGTTAAAATTGCTGCAAAGATGGGTATTTCAACAATACAGTCATATCAGGGTGCTAAGATTTTTGAGGCAATAGGTATTGATTCAGATGTTATTAATAAATATTTCAAGGGTACAGTGAGCAGAATTGAAGGTATAAGCCTTAAAGATATCCAGGAGGATGTTGAAACACTTCATTCTAAGGCATTTGACCCATTGGGACTTCCTACTGATACAACACTTGACAGCAATGGTGCACATAAGTTAAGAAGCGGAAAAGAAGAGCATCTTTACAATCCGCAGACAATTCACCTTTTACAGCTTGCAACAAGAACAGGTGATTATAAGATTTTCAAGGAATATACAAAGCTTGTAAATAAAGATACAGGTGCCATGAATCTTCGTGGACTTATGGACATCAGATTTCCTAAGAAAGGAATTAATATTGATGAAGTTGAAAGTGTTGATTCGATTGTAAGAAGATTTAAGACAGGTGCTATGTCTTACGGTTCTATTTCAAAAGAAGCACATGAGACAATGGCAATTGCAATGAATATGCTTCACGGCAAGTCAAATTCAGGCGAGGGCGGTGAAGATGAGGACAGACTTACTGTAGGACCTGACGGATTAAACAGATGTTCAGCAATCAAGCAGGTTGCGTCAGGACGTTTCGGTGTAACATCTAAGTATCTTGTAAGTGCACAGGAAATTCAGATTAAGATGGCACAGGGTGCAAAGCCTGGTGAAGGCGGCCATTTACCTGGAAAGAAGGTATATCCATGGATTGCAAAGACACGTCTTTCAACACCGGGTGTATCACTTATTTCACCTCCACCACATCACGATATTTACTCTATCGAGGACTTGGCACAGCTTATATATGATTTGAAAAATGCGAACAAAAATGCACGTATTTCAGTTAAGCTTGTATCAGAGGCAGGCGTTGGTACAGTTGCTTCTGGTGTTGCAAAAGCAGGTGCACAGGTAATTCTTATATCAGGTTATGACGGCGGTACAGGTGCGGCTCCGAGAAGTTCTATCCACAATGCCGGACTTCCATGGGAACTCGGACTTGCAGAGGCACATCAGACACTTACTATGAACGGACTTCGTAATAAGGTAATTATTGAGACAGATGGTAAGCTTATGAGTGGCCGTGATGTTGCGATTGCAGCTATGCTTGGTGCTGAAGAATTTGGTTTTGCAACAGCACCGCTTGTAACAATGGGTTGTGTAATGATGAGAGTATGTAATCTTGATACATGTCCTGTAGGTGTTGCAACACAGAATCCTGAACTTCGTAAGAGATTTACAGGAAAACCTGAATACGTTGTCAACTTTATGAGATTTATAGCAGAAGAACTTCGTGAATACATGGCAAAACTTGGTGTGAAGACAGTTGATGAACTTGTCGGAAGAACAGATTTACTCGAACAGAGAGATGTTCCTGGCAGCGGACGTTCAAAGAATGTTGATCTTTCACAGATTCTTGATAATCCATATATTAAGGAAGCTGCAAAGATTCATTACGATAAGAAAAATGTATATGATTTCCAGCTTGAAAAGACAGTTGATGAGAAAGTTCTCTTGAAGAAATTTGCAACGGCACTTGATGAAAAACAGAAGAGAAGTGTTGAGGTAGATGTAACTAATACAGACCGTGCAGTCGGTACTCTTCTCGGTGCTGAGATTACAAGAAGATTTGGTGAGACACTTGATGAAGATACATTTACAGTAAAATGTAATGGTGCCGGCGGACAGAGCTTTGGTGCATTCATACCTAAGGGACTTACGCTTGAACTTGTCGGCGACAGCAACGATTACTTCGGAAAAGGCCTTTCAGGCGGTAAACTTATTGTATATCCGCCTACAGGATGTGCTTATAAAGAAGATGAAAATATCATCATAGGTAATGTTGCACTTTATGGAGCTACAAGCGGTAAAGCATTTATCAATGGTGTTGCCGGAGAGCGTTTCTGCGTAAGAAATTCAGGTGCTACAGCGGTTGTAGAGGGGTGTGGTGACCATGGATGTGAATACATGACAGGCGGCCGTGTGGTTGTACTTGGCAGAACAGGAAAGAACTTTGCAGCAGGTATGAGCGGCGGTATCGCATACGTTCTTGATGAAGATACAAGCCTTTATAAGAGAATGAATAAACAGCTTGTATCAATTGAACCTGTAACAGATAAGTATGATGTACTTGAATTAAAAGATTTGATTACAGAACATGTTGCATATACAAATTCAAAGAAAGGCAAAGAAGTTCTTGATAATTTTGGTGAATACCTTCCAAAGTTCAAGAGAATCATACCTCACGATTATAAGAAGATGTTAAATACAATAGTCCAGATGGAAGAAAAAGGACTTAGCAGTGAGCAGGCTCAGATAGAAGCATTTTATGCGGCTACAAAGTGATGTGCATAGCCGAGGCACACATCACATCGGTTCGTTTGATGGAAAGGAGATACGTATGGGAAAGCCAACAGGATTTTTAGAATATGAGCGAAAAGAAGCAAAAGCTGTTTCGCCAAAGGAGAGAATAAAGAATTTTAATGAGTTTCATACACCACTTTCAGAGGCAGAGCAGAGATGTCAGAGTGCAAGATGCATGGACTGCGGTGTTCCGTTCTGCCAGTCAGGAATGAATATTAAAGGAATGACGTCAGGATGTCCTTTAAACAATCTTATTCCTGAATGGAATGACCTTGTATACACAGGAAACTGGGAGCAGGCATATAACAGGCTTCATAAGACAAGTAATTTCCCTGAATTTACAAGCCGCGTGTGTCCTGCACTCTGTGAGAAAGCATGTACATGTGGTCTTAATGGTGATGCAGTCTGCACGAAAGAAAATGAAATGGCTATTATTGAACATGCCTATGCTAATGGATGGGCAGGTCCAAAGCCTCCAAAGGTAAGAACCGGCAAAAGAATAGCGGTTGTAGGTTCAGGTCCTGCCGGACTTGCAGTTGCAGACCAGCTAAATACGAGAGGACATAATGTTACAGTATTTGAAAGGGCTGACAGAATCGGCGGACTTTTAAGATATGGCATTCCTAATATGAAGCTTGAAAAACATATTATAGACAGAAAACTTGAAGTTATGAAAGCTGAAGGAATTGAGTTCGTAACAGAAGCAAATGTCGGAGAAAAAATAAAGGCAAAAAAGCTTGTTGATGAGTATGATGCAGTTGTACTTGCATGCGGAGCTTCTAATCCAAGAGATATCAATGCTCCGGGAAGGGATGCCAATGGAATTTATTTTGCCGTAGATTTTCTTAAAGCAACTACAAAGAGCCTTCTCGATTCTGATTTGAGCGATGGCAAATTTATATCAGCAAAAGATAAAAATGTTATTGTAATAGGTGGCGGTGATACAGGCAATGACTGTGTCGGAACATGTATAAGACATGGCTGCAAATCAGTTACACAGCTTGAGATGATGCCTAAGGCACCTGATACAAGAAGAGAGAGTAATCCATGGCCACAGTGGCCGCTTGTATGCAAGACTGATTACGGTCAGGAAGAGGCAATAGCGGTATTTGGACATGATCCACGAATTTATACAACAACAGTAAAAGAATTCAAGAAAGATAAAAAAGGAAATCTTGAGAAAGTTGTTGTTATAAGCCTCGAGTCCAAAGTTGACGAGAAAACTGGAAGAAGAATGATGGTTCCTGTAGAGGGAACAGAGAAGGAACTTCCTTGTGAGCTTGTTCTTATTGCCGCTGGATTTCTTGGAACACAGAAATATGTCACGGATGCATTTGGTGTTGAACTTACTGAACGTACAAATATCAAGACAGAAGAAGGAAAGTTTGCAACAAATGCAGCCGGCGTATTTACTGCCGGAGACTGCCATACAGGTCAGTCTCTTGTTGTAAAGGCTATCCGTCAGGGCCGTGATTGTGCAAGAGAAGTAGATAAATATCTGATGGGATATACAAATCTTTAAAAATTAATATAACAAAACAGATGCTGCCGCTTTGATAAAAAGTGGCGGCATTTTTGGATTAATAATATAAAAATCTGCTGGGGAGTGGAAATAAAATAGAAAAAATGATATTATAAATATTAATCAGAGCAATTAGTCAGATAGAGAGTTATAGTGCAAGAGGTATTGAATATGAAGAAATCGACACAGAAACTAAAAAAAATAACAAGAGTTCTTTTTGGACGTACAGCATTTGTAATAATTGCAATTCTTATGCAGTTTGCATTTTTCTTCATACTTATCAACTGGCTGTACAGATATTCTGTGCTTATACATTTATTATTTGTACTTCTTGGTATGTTTGTTGTCATACATATTTTTAATGAGGATACCAATTCGGCTTTTAAGATGGCATGGATTATACCGGTGCTTATAATACCTATATTCGGAACCATGATATATGTATTTGTTAATCTGCAGCTTGGCACTAAGATTATGAGGTCTAGACTTGCATCGATTGATAAACAGCTGCATGAGAAAGCCAAAACAAGTGATGCAGTGCTTGAAAAGCTTGAAAGTGAGCTGCATGGAGAACGAGGGCTGGCTTCTTATTTACATAATGCCGGTGACTTTCCGGCATATTATGATAATGATATTGAGTTCTTTCCGCTTGGCGAGTTCAAGTTTGAAGAGATGAAAAAGCAGCTCATGGCTGCAGAAAAGTTTATTTTTATGGAATATTTCATAGTGACTGACAGCTATATGTGGAGAAGCATTCTTGATATATTAAAGTTAAAGGCGTCACAGGGTGTAGAAGTCCGTTTTATGTATGATGGAATGTGCTCGCTTGCATTGCTTCCATATGGATATTACAAAGAACTTGAAAATATGGGAATAAAATCAAGACCGTTTTCACAGATAAAGCCGGTCCTTTCTACAGTACAGAATAACCGTGACCACAGAAAAATACTTATAGTTGACGGCAAGACTGCGTTTACAGGCGGAATTAATCTGGCTGATGAGTATATTGATAAACTTGACAGATTCGGACATTGGAAAGATACAGCAGTTATGGTAAAAGGCGATGCTGTAAAAAGTTTCACGTACATGTTTTTGAAAATGTGGAATGTAGCCGGTAAGAAGGACAGAATTGAACAGGAAGAAATTGATAATTATATTATTAATTTTGATAAGGATGAATGTCTGAATGATTTTGATTTGAAAAATGAACTTATCCGCAGTAATGGATATGTCATTCCATATGGTGACAGCCCATTTTCATCTGAGAGAATAGGAAAACGTGTATACATTGACATATTAAACAGGGCACAGCGATATGTTCATATTATGACACCATATCTTATATTGGATGATGAGATGATTGCCGCTTTGAGATATTGTGCAGCAAGGGGCGTTGAGACAACTATAATCATGCCGCATATCCCTGATAAGGTTTATGCATATCTTCTGGCAAGAACATATTATCCGGAACTTATAAAACATGGCGTTAATATATATGAATACACACCTGGATTTGTCCATGCAAAGGAATTCATAAGTGATGACTGCCGTGCGACTGTTGGAACTGTTAATCTTGATTTCAGAAGTTTATATCTTCATTTTGAGTGCGGAGCATATATTTATAAAAATGATGTTGTGACAGATATCGAAAATGATTATCAGAAAACACTTGAAAAATGTCAGAAGATTACAGAAGAAGATTGTAAAAAATATCCGTGGCATAAAAAACTAATAGGACAGATATTAAGACTGCTTGCACCGCTTATGTAATATATTTTACAATTTTGCGTGAAATTTAAGGCGTTTCGGTTGTTTTTAATTTTTAAATGTAGTATTATCGGATTATCACAAACTAAAGTAAAAAACAGAAGGTACATATTTAAAGGATAAAAGTTCTTATGGTACCTGGAGGAGGATGAATATGTTTACAGTGACAGTAATGTTGGATTCAGTTGAAAAGGTGCAGAGATTTGTTAGTGTAATAAGCAAGTATTCTTGCTCGTTTGATATTGAGTCTGAACACAGTTGTGTTGATGCTAAGTCAATTGTAGGTTTATTCAGCCTTGATATCAGTAAACCTCTTCATCTTACAATACAGGATGAAGGAGCAGAACTTGAAGATATTTTGAGAGATATCCAGGAATTTATGGAATATTAATTGTAAATGTAAATTGTATATAAATAGACAGGAGTGAATTATTGAAGGTTTTAAATGCGAAACTTCGTGAGAAATTTATAGAAGCACTTAAAGCTGTGCTGCCTATAGTTGCAATTGTTCTGATTTTGGGATTTACAATCGCCCCGGTTACACCGAGTGTACTTCTTTGCTTTCTGGTAGGAACTGTAATGGTAATGGCTGGAATGATGTTTTTTACATTAGGTGCGGAGATGTCAATGACGCCGATGGGAGAAAAAGTCGGTGCATGTATGACAAAAAGTAAAAAAATAGTATTCATTGTTATCATGTCATTTGTACTTGGCGTGATAATTACAATATCAGAACCTGATTTACAGGTTTTGGCTTCTCAGGTTCCATCCGTTCCCAATATGACACTTATATTGTCAGTTGCGGCAGGAGTAGGAGTCTTTTTGGCGATAGCTCTTATTCGTATGCTAATAGGAATTGCACTTCCGCCATTGCTCGCATTCTTTTACATTATAGTATTTATTCTTATGGCTTTTGTGCCTGAAAGCTTCAGGGCAGTAGCGTTTGATTCCGGTGGTGTTACAACAGGACCGATGACGGTACCATTTATAATGGCATTGGGAATTGGTATTGCTTCCATAAGAAATGATAAACATGCAGCGGATGACAGTTTTGGACTTGTTGCGTTATGCTCTATCGGACCTGTTCTTGCTGTAATGACACTTGGCATGATTTACAGACCGGCTGAGAGCAGTTACAGTGCTGCTGTGGTACCGGAAGTGGCTGATTCTGTGGAATTATGGCATCTTTTTGGGAGTGGTATGCCATCTTATATAAAAGAGATAGCAATATCAATGCTCCCTATTATAATAGTATTTGGAATTTTTCAGCTGGTTTCATTGAAACTTACAGGCAGAAGTCTCTTGAAAATCGTGATAGGACTTTTGTATACATATATAGGACTTGTACTTTTTCTTACAGGAGCAAACGTAGGATTTATGCCAGCGGGTAATTATCTTGGAAAGGTACTTGCGTCTCTTAATTATAAATGGATACTTGTCCCGATAGGTGCGTTGATTGGATATTTTATTGTTAAAGCAGAACCGGCGGTATATGTGCTTAATCATCAAGTTGAAGAAATTACAGATGGTGCAATATCAGCGAAAGCAATGGGAATAAGTCTTTCGGTCGGCGTTGCGTTGTCAGTGGCACTTGCTATGGTGAGAGTATTATGGGGGATTCCTATAATGTATTTTCTGATACCGGGATATGTGCTGGCTATAGGGATATCATTTTTTATACCAAAGATCTTTACGGCAATTGCATTTGACTCGGGAGGGGTGGCATCGGGACCGATGACGGCAGCATTCCTTCTTCCACTTGCACAGGGGGCATGTGCAGCTGTCGGAGGCAATATTGTTGAAGATGCATTCGGGGTTGTTGCAATGGTTGCAATGACGCCTCTTATTACAATCCAGATTCTCGGCGTTGTATACAAAATTAAACAGCATACGTCTAAAGGTGAAGCGGTATATGCTTATGAAGCCATGGATGAAGATGCAATTATTGAACTTTAGAAATGCACAAATAAGATTGACGGAGTGTAAATATGAGTGAATTATATCTGATGGTTACTATTATCAATCGTAATCTTACAAAAAAGTTTATGGATTTTTATACAGATACCGGACTTGAAGTATCCATGACGGCAGCGGGCAGCGGAACAGCCGCCAATGAAATACTTGATTATTTTGGGCTTGAAGGCAGTGAGAAAAGTGTATTATTTCATGTTGTGACAGATGGTAAGTGGAGTGAAGTGAAGCGAAAGCTTTCAAAAGAAATGAAGATTGACATTCCCGGAGTTGGGATTGCATTTGCAATCCGGATAAGCAGTATAGGGGGCAAGAAGACACTTAACTATCTGACATGCGGGCAGGAATTTGTGAAGGGAGATGAATCTGTATTGAAAGAGACAAAGTATGAACTTGTTGTAGTTATTGCAAATCAGGGATATTCTGAAGATGTCATGGATGCGGCAAGGAAAGTGCATGCGGCAGGAGGAACAGTTATTCATGCAAAGGGAACCGGTGCAAAAAAAGCAGAAAAATTTCTCGGAGTTACACTTGTTCCTGAAAAGGATATGATATTTATTGTTACAAAGACAGAGAATAAAAATGATATTATGAGAGCAATAATGGATGAAGCGGGATTTGAGAGCAAAGCCAAAAGCATCGTATTTTCAATACCGGTTACAGATACGGCAGGTATGAGGCTTATGGAAGAAATAGAGGAAAGCATGCACTTGACAAATAATAATACATAATATACAATATTATGAGTGCTTTGATGTTAATAACAGGCATCGGTTGTATATTTGCGGAAGTGTCGGAATGGCAGACGAGCAAGATTCAGGTTCTTGTGTGGATTATCCACGTGTGGGTTCAAGTCCCATTTTCCGCATTAATAATGTTTTGAGAAAGTCCCGTTAAGGGGCTTTTTTCTTATCACCGGGATGGGAAATATTAAAAAATAACATTGAATTGGTGGTGCATATGGCAGTTGATTATTCGAAGATTATTACGGATATATGTAAAGATATATTGAAACTGACGGATATGTTTCCTTATTTTATAATTGCAGCAGTTCTTATTACATGTTTTATATATACGATATTCAGATGGCATAAAAAATTAAAATTCGTATTGTGGTGTCTGTTTATATTTTATATTGAAGCATTATTGTGGATTACATTCTTTTCAAGGGAACCCGGAAGCAGAAGGGCAATTGATATGACATTTCTGTATACATGGGGATATACGGCTCAGGAACATGCTTTTTTTATAGAAAATATAATATTATTTGTTCCATTTGGCTTTATGATGCCATGCATTTTCAGAATGTTCAGGAAGATGCCGGTATGCGTTATGGGAGGATTTATATTCTCGGTTATGATTGAAGTTGTGCAATATATAACACAGAGAGGATACAGCCAGCTCGATGATGTTGTTACTAATACGGCCGGTGCACTGGCAGGCTGGATTGTGTGGGCTTTGATTGCAGGAATTATATATATGATAAAAAGAGTAATAAGAATATTGATGGGAAATATGTACAGCGTACATTCGCACAGAAATTTCAGAAGATATTAGGTACTTTTTACTTAACAGGTTTAGTAAAATTAGCACTTATTTACGTGCTGAATATGGCAGAAGTGCACAAAAATCAAAACAATTTTGATATATTTTCACGATTTTATTGACACATTTTTCTAAAGGTGGTATCTTAGTAGAGAACTAAAAAATACCATAAGAAAGAGAGATTTTATCATGAAGATTAAAAAGATTTCAGCTTTAGTATTATCTTTAATGCTCGTATTTGCTATGTCAATTTCAGCATTCGCAGCTTCTAAGGATGATATTATCAGCAAACTTCAGAGTGCAGGCGTTGCTACAGAGTATGTTAACGCTGCAAAGCAGTTCTTAGCAGACAACACAGTAAGTGATGCAGATGCTGCTTACGTTATCGCTAAGATTGATGCTGCAACAGCTACAGCTAATGGTGTAAAGGATATCGCTTCTCTTACAGCAGACCAGAAGTCAGCTATCATGGCAGATATCAAAGATGCAGCTGCTAAGCTTGGTGCTACAGTTTCATTTGATGCATCAACTAACACAATCACAGCTGTTAAGGATGGCAAGTCATATGTTGCTGCTCCTTCTGCTAAAGTAGTTAAGGATACAGGTTTCACAACAGCTGCTACAGTTGGTGTTGTTGCTGTATTAGCAATGGGATTAGTTGTTTGTGCATTCGTTAGCAAGAAGAAAGTTGCTTAATTGAATAATTATGCATAAACGTAAAAACGTTAAAAGAATACTGGCATATATCTATATGCCAGTTTTTCTTTCTTTAATTGGTTTTTTATTAGTTTTCATTTGCTTGTCACCATATATCAGTGCGGTATATTCAGTTATGTCGATTCTTTCAGGAGAGACAACTGAAACGACTGTTGATGTGTCAGGTGTTCCTGATTTTAAATTAGAGAATGCACAGAATCAGGAAGAGGAGATACCTTATTCATCTGATATGTATCCGGCTCTCGGTGAACTGTATGCACAGATTACATGTGAGAGACTTGGAATTAAAGAGAATATCTATTTTGGAGACAGCAGAACAGAATTAAGGAATGGTGTCGGTCAGTATGCCGGTACACCTATATTTGGTTTTGGTGCACCTATTCTTCTTGGCGGTCATCATGCCACTTCGTTTGCTCCTTTGGAATATGTTGAAATAGGCGATGTTTTTACAGTAGTTACTTCTTATGGAAAGTATACATATGAGGTATATGATACAAGAATTGCAGACCAGAATGACAGGTCAGCATTTGGTTTTGATAGTAATGAAGAGATTATAACGATGTATACATGTTATCCATTTACTCCACTTACTTCATATACACAGAGATTGTATGTATATGCAAGAAAAACATCCGGACCTAAGCTGGTATATTAGGAGGAGGTAGCATATGAAGAGAAAGTCAGAAAAGAAATCTAACTCAAAGAGAAAGTTTTATCCTTTGAGCATTATATTATCTTTTATATTAGCTGGTCTTCTTGCGATTGCCGGTTATCTTGTCGGAGCAAGCTTTGGGATATTCAGAAGCAATATCTTCCTTGAAAGTGCTGCAAAGACAGGATATTATGAGAGTGTCCATGAAAAATTCATTGAAAACGCAATGGATTTAGGTAAGCCGATGATGCTTCCTGATGAAGTATTTGAAGATATAGTGGATGTTGACAAGATGACATCTGATATAAAGCAGGTGTATAATTCAAGAATAGATAAAAAAGATATATCTGTTGACACAAGCAGTGTCAAAAAGAAACTTACAGATAACATATATAAATATGCACAGGATAATAATATTGCAATAGGCGACGAACAGAAGTCTGCTATTGAAGAATTTGTTACATCTATTGAAAAAGAGTATAAGACAGATGTTGATATAACATATATTAATTATTATGTCAGCTTCAGAAATATGTATAACAAGTTCTTTATCATACTTATTGTAATTCTGTTAGTGCTTGCTGTTGTAGACATAGTAATTACAATAAAAGACCATCATTATGTTCACAGAGGTCTTAGATATGTAACTTATGCTACGCTTGCAGCAGCTATAATGACAGGTGTGCTTCCGTTGTTTTTGTTTATTCAGGGCAGATATAAGCATCTTAATATCAAACCTGTTTATTTCTATAATATGTTTGTTGATGTTATTAATAAGAGTCTCTACTCATTTATGGCTGTATCAGTATTTTTTATACTTGTATCAGTAGGTTTGATAATAGCAACTGTTATATTAAGAAAAAAAGCAGAAAAAGGACATAATTAATAAAATAATAAATAACAAGAGCCGCACGGTATGATTGAATAATCAGCTGTGCGGCTTTTTTAAATGAACATTTTTTCAAATAAATAGTTTTTATAAAACTGTAGATAAAATGATACTATTTATTTGTCATTTTATGGAAATAAACAGAAGGGTAACTTCGTGAATCTTTTTCACACAACACTTACAAGATTTGGTGATGAATTTCTGGCATGTACAAAACAGACTATTTCGACACTTGACGGAGGTGTGGATTCCATACAGAGAGAAGCGAGAGGTGTTGGTGTTATAAGGGTAGGGTTTCTACGTGCATTTGGAACACAGTTTGTTCCACAGCTTGCGTCACAGTTTTTAAAAGAAAATAAAGATAATGAGATAGATTTTACATTTCATAGCGGAGCGACCAGAAAGCTGCTTAACGAGCTTGAACAAAAGAAGTATGACCTTGTATTCTGCTCAAAACCGCCGGCTGAGTATAGATTTACAAGTGTTGCGGTAGAATTTGTATTTGATAAATATAAAAAACATGAAAATTAAACTTTTTGCTTGAATAACGCATAAAAAGGTGGTAAAGTTTATTTTAAAGGAAATGAAAAGAATTAAAAATAAACTTTCTGATATGAAAATAAACTTTTGGAGGGCATTATGGCTGACGGAACACAATTTACAGAACGCTTTAATGAACTTTTAAAGCAAAAAAACATGAAGCAGGTGGATTTGCTTACTGCGGCGGCAAATGAAGGAGTTAAGTTGTCGAAAAGCCAGATAAGCCAGTATGTAAGCGGTAGAGCAGTGCCGAGAAGAAATATTGGCGAATTTATTGCGATGACATTTGGCGTTGATGCTGACTGGCTTTATGGAGAAAAAATAGCTGAGAAAGGAAATATTAATATGCGTGAATTCAAGAAATCATCAAAGTTAGATAATGTCTTATATGATGTGAGAGGTCCTGTTGTTGATGAGGCAAACAGGATGGAAGAAAATGGTACACATGTACTCAAGTTAAATATAGGTAATCCTGCACCATTCGGATTCAGGACACCTGATGAAGTTATATATGATATGCAGAGACAGCTCACAGATTGTGAGGGATATTCAACTTCAAAAGGACTTTTTTCTGCGAGAAAAGCAATTATGCAGTATGCACAGCTTAAAAATATACCTAATGTTTCAATAGAAGATATATATACAGGAAATGGTGTAAGTGAACTTATAAATCTAAGTATGTCAGCATTGCTTGACAATGGCGATGAAGTGCTGGTTCCGGCTCCTGATTATCCGCTATGGACAGCATGTGTAACACTGGCCGGTGGCAAGGCTGTTCACTACATCTGTGATGAGCAGTCAGAGTGGTATCCTGATATTGATGATATTAAGAAGAAAGTTACTGACAGGACAAAGGCTATTGTAATAATCAATCCAAATAATCCGACAGGTGCGTTATATCCAAAAGAAGTTCTTGATCAGATTGTTGAAGTTGCAAGAGAACATCAGCTTATAATATTTTCAGATGAAATATATGACAGACTTGTCATGGATGGCGAAGAACATATTTCAATTGCATCGCTTGCACCGGATTTGTTCTGCGTTACATTCAGCGGGCTTTCAAAGTCGCATATGATTGCGGGTTACAGAATCGGCTGGATGATTTTAAGCGGCAACAAGAGCATTGCAAAAGATTATATGGAAGGTCTTAACATGCTTTCTAATATGAGACTTTGTTCAAATGTTCCGGCACAGTCAATAGTACAGACAGCACTTGGCGGACATCAGAGTGTCAATGGATATATAGTTCCGGGTGGAAGAATTTACGAGCAGAGAGAATATATTTACAAAGCACTTAATGACATTCCGGGAATCAGTGCAGTTAAACCAAAGGCGGCATTTTATATTTTTCCTAAGATTGATACAAAGAAGTTTAATATATATGATGATGAGAAATTTGCACTCGACCTCCTTCGTGAGAAGAAAATTCTCATAATTCATGGTGCTGGATTTAACTGGGGCGAGCCGGATCATTTCAGAGTTGTATATCTTCCTAGAATTGAAGTTCTTAAAGATGCAGTAGAGAAGATGGAAGACTTTTTAAAGACTTATAAGCAAAGATAATACAGATTTTAATATGCTGTAAGAATATATTTATTTTAATTGCAGTGTGTATATGCCATATGGGTGTATGCACACTGCTTTTTTGCCGTATTAACAAATAGCTGAATTAACGGATATTAAAAAAGATTGATTAATTGTATTTTGCAGGGTATAATTTTTTATATGAAATAAGACTAATATTGCGGATGATCGGAGAAGACGGATATGAAAGGAAGTAATGAAAAAACTATAAAATCACTGCCAATTGGTATCTCGGATTATGTGCGTGCACAATCGGAATATTATTATGTTGATAAGACGCTGTTAATAAAGGAGTTTCTTGATAGGAGACCATTGGTGTCATTGTTTACAAGACCGAGAAGATTCGGAAAAACTTTGAATATGGATATGCTCAGGGTATTTTTTGAAATATCGGATGAAGATACCAGCAGATATTTTGCTGATAAAGCTATATGGAATTGTGGGGAAGAGTATCGGGCGTATCAGGGAAAATATCCGGTTATATTTCTTACTTTTAAAGATGTCAAATTTGATACATGGGAAGCGACAATAGATAAGATTCGCGGGCTGCTTCAGGAAGAGTATGGAAGACATCAGGAACTGCTTGATAGTGAAAAGCTTTCGCAATATGAAAAAATTTATTTTACAAAGATTCTGGATTCTTCTGCAAATGAGGTTGAACTTACTTCTGCACTTGAGAGATTATCAAAAATGCTTGCAGCGCATTATGGGAAAGCTCCAATTATAATTATTGACGAATATGATACCCCGATTCAGGAAGGATATTCAAAAGATTTCTATGATGAGATAATTGGCTTTATGAGGAATTTTTTTTCGGGTGCATTCAAGGATAATAAAAATCTGTCATATGGTTTTCTGACAGGAATATTACGCATTGCACAGGAAAGTATTTTCAGCGGACTTAACAATCTTTCTGTAAATACTGTGATGGATGAAGAATATGACAGTTTCTTTGGCTTTACCAGTGATGAAGTAAAGAAAATGCTTGAGTATTATGGAATGTCGAAAAAAGAAAGTGAATTAAAGGATTGGTATGATGGTTATTTATTTGGCAGCGAAGAAATATATAATCCATGGTCAGTAATTAATTATATTTCAAGAGGCGGTATTCCGCAGGCATATTGGGTAAATACAGGAAAAAATGAAATCTTGGAAGACCTCTTGAAAGTTGCGACTGATGATATAACTGAAAGACTTTATGCTCTTTTGCATGGAGAACGAATAATTGCACGTATAGATCAGAATGTTGTATACAGTTCACTTACTGAAGAGCCAGCCAATATTTATAGTCTGTTGTTGGTTGCCGGTTATTTGAAGGCACCAAAGAAAGAACTGCAGGCAGATGGTTCGTATCTGTGCGAGGTTTCGATTCCAAACAGGGAGATTGCGGCTGTCTACAAGAGTGAAATATTATCACATTTTTTACAGGTTGGAGTTATAACAAGGAATACGGCAAATAAAATTGCAGAAAGTCTTTATGCAAATGATTATAAGAAGTTGCAGAATTCCGTTGCCGAATATATGGATAAGTCTATCAGCTTCTATGATGGCGGCACAGAGGGATTTTATCATGGATTGATGCTTGGATTAATTGCATTGATGGATAATCAGTACAAAATTAAATCCAACAGAGAATCAGGAGACGGAAGATATGATATTTGTCTGATTCCGAGAGAAGAAAAATATCCGGGAATTATCATGGAATTAAAATGGAAAGAAAAGTTAAGCGAAGCAGCACTTGTGAGTCTGGCAGAAGAGGCGTTGGTTCAGATTGACGAATTGCGATATGATTCAGAACTGACGGAAGATGGAATTGCGGATATTATAAAGTTTGGAATAGCATTTTCTGGTAAAAAAGTATGCATAAAAACAAAATAATCACAGAGCTTTTGTGTAAAAATAAGTTCACGGCGTGCGTGTACCGTAAAGGTGCACACACGCCGTTTGCTGTCTGTGTCTGATTCTGCATAACTAAAAATAACAACCTGTTATTTTAGAGCGTGTATAATACGAAGAATACGTTCTTTATCATCATCCGAAAAAGTCTGGATTTCTTTAAGAATTTCTCTGTCAATTGACGAATTATCTGCGGTATATTCACCGGATAAAACATAATCAACAGTAACGCCTAAGGCGTTGCAGATATAGATAAGTGTAGGCAGTGAAACCTTCACATGGTTATTTTCAATATTGCTTATATGTGAAGTATTGACTTCGGCGGCACCGGCAACAGCGTCCTGCGGAAGTCCTTTTGATAAGCGAATCTCTTTTAATCTTTTACCAATCTTTTCAAAATCAATCTCTTTCATTAAATCCTCCACAAAAAGAGTCAAAATACTAATACATAATTGTAATATTGTTTTTGTAATGATATAATTATCTACAGCTAAAAGAAATTTAGTTGTAGATGATAAAAATGCCTAAATTGCTATAAAAAAATGCATTTTATGGACAATATGTGTCTATATAAACTGCTATCATTTAAGTATGCAAAAAATAACAGATTATGCAAATAAAATATTGGTAATTGTCATAGTAAAGTGATACACTGTTAGTAGATTAAAGCGTGAACAATTATGAGTATTGAAGTTGCTCAAAGGAGAAAACAGCATATGGAGAATGACTATAACGACAAGGTAAGCAGAGTACTGAATCTGTATCAGCGTTTTATGGATGGAGAGGTGATTAATAAAAATATTGAGGCAGAAAGGCTGGGCGTAAGCAGCAGGACAATACAGCGTGACATTGGTGCGATAAGAAATTTTCTTGATGAGGAAGTAGGAAAAAGCGGTGTTGTTAATTCAATTATATATGATGAAAAGCTGGACGGGCATCGTCTTGAGCAGATATATAAGATGAAACTAAGCAACAGTGAGATACTTGCAATATGTAAGATACTTCTGGACAGCAGGGCATTTACAAAGAGTGAGATGACAGGGATTCTTGACAGGCTCATTGAATGTTGTGTGCCAAAGACAAGCCAGCAGCTTGTGGAAAAGCTTATCAGCAATGAAGAATTTCATTACGTTGAACTTACGCATAAAAGCGAGATTATGGATAAAATGTGGGATATAGGACAGGCAATATACCAGAGCCGATATCTTGAGATGGATTACCGGAGAACCAAAGATGGAGCTGTTGTTAAAAGAAAGGTAAAGCCCGTTGCGATAATGTTTTCGGAATATTATTTTTATCTGACCGCATTTATCGATGATGAAGCTGTACGTGCGGATTTTGATGTTATAAATGATGCCTTTCCGACAATATACAGAATTGACAGAATCGAGGATTATCATGTTCTTGAAGAACATTTCAAAATCCCATACGGAGACCGCTTCAAAGAGGGCGAGTTCAGAAAACGTGTCCAGTTCATGTATGGCGGAAAGCTTCAGAAGGTAAAGTTTAAGTACAAAGGCAGCAGCGTTGAAGCTGTGCTTGACCGTCTTCCGACAGCCAAGATACTTGATAAGGGAGACGGCGTATATACCATATCGGCAGAGGTGTTCGGCAAGGGCATCGACATGTGGTTGCGGAGCCAGGGCGATATGGTGGAAGTGATAGAATAAGGTGGGGAAGTACTATGAATAGATTCGATAGATTGAGGCAACAGTCCGATGAAACATATAAAGTTAGCGATAAAGTTTTTAGAAAAGAAAGTGCATGTAGAGAGGCGTATGGAGGTACATTATATAAATATATTGAGATACGTGATTCATATATAAGAAATGGTTCGTCAAATTATGTTGGATATAAATTGGTGGATTTTTATAAAGATATAATAGAAAGTGATACTAATAAAATAATAGACTATATCAATATTAATAAATTTAATATGGACATGCAGGATGTTTTGGATATAAAAGATAATTACAAAAAGAATATAATAGAAACTTTTGATGAACAAATTAGGAATGTTGATACTTGCTTTAGATTAAAAAGTATATATGAATATATTTATAGATTGTCTATTGAGGAGACCACAGACTATATTGATACATTGTTTGGTGGAGAGAGAAGTAACAGTTTACGAAGAAGGTTATGGTTATGATTGTACTGAGGCGGTTAGTGATATGGAAGAGGAATTGATTGCGTTAATAAATTATGTTTCTATAGATATTTATAAATTGGTAAAAAGTTATATGGATAGATTATCATATATAGTAAATCAAATAAATGCTAATTTACAAAATTAAAAAATGAGATATATTTTAACATAATATTATTAGCTAAAAATTATATAGAATTTGGTGAAAATATGAATGAAGAAGAAATTGCTATTATAGCAAATAAAATAATAAAACATCCTAATTATGGAAAAATGAATCCAATAGATATAGGAATGGAATATGGATACAAAAAAGATGAAATGTTGAAATTTATTAACTATATTAAGCAAAAGAAAAAAGAGATTGAACCAGAATATGTATTTATGACTAATGAGCTGCATTATTCGGATGCCACAAAAGTGTATTTAGTTCGCATAAAAGATTATTCAGTTGTAAAATTCAAAGAGAGAGATAGTAACTACAGGACGATAACAAAAAAGAATATTTTAGTAGAATATGATAAATATGAATTGTTTTGGTATGATGCATGCTCTGAACAAAAAGAAAGCCATCATTTTGTGACTTATGCTAATTCAGAAATTATAGGAGTTTATATATTAAAGTCAGGGATATTGGTTAAAACAGAATTAGCTAAAACAAGAGAGAGAGAAGTGTTTTTATTATATTGGGATGGTAATGTTAGCGATAAATTTAAAATTTATGATGTGTCATATGCCTGTGAAAATAGAAATGGTATATATATTTTCTATAAATATTATGGTTCGGAATTAAAAAAATTTGTTGGAATTGAACATATAGACTTTATATTAGGTAAAATTGAAAAATTGTCCGATAAAACAGATGAATTAGATATATGGGCAGTAGAAGTGTTAGATGATGAAATTTATTATTATATTGATAAAAAACGTATAAATGCAGACACAGGAGAAAGGCAATATGTTGAAGATGCTAAATTGTTTAATTTTTACCATAGAGAAAAAGATTATATAGCGGAATTTAAAAATTTAAATGATTATGTAATATGTGAATTTGGAATAGTAAAGTATAAAAAACAAGTTTCCAAACACTTAGTGGATTTATGTTTTTCTGAAACCGAAAGTAATACGTATTCTGGCATTTTTCATGATACTGAATTTTATTTAAAAGATGCGGTGGCAATACCGTCAAGAAATTGTATTATAGGAGTTGTTAAAAGAGATAGAAAATGGTTTATTGCGGAACTTGATTTTGAAAACAATAGATATACAGAAATATTTTGTATAGAGTCACAGTAAATATTATTGTTGTTAGATAATGAGGTTAATGATTATGAATAAAAAAATAAAATTTCCATTGATTATGCCTGACGGAGTACAAGTTAAAGAATTGGAAGAATTACAGGAAAATTTTGATTTGGAAACTGTTATACGATATTTTGGCAGTGGGCAGCTGCAACAGTGGCTGGAAAATAATTATAATGATGAAATATTGGAAGAAATAAAAGAACTTACGGGGGATGAGGACGATTTTGTCCTAAAATTAACCTCTGCACTCGGTGTGGATTACAGTAATCAAAATATAGATATACAAGATGCGTTTATGAAGTCAAGATTGAAAAATGAATTGGCTGAATTGTACGAGTCTGAAAAGTTAGAAGAAATATTGGATTGTATAGTGGAAAATCAAAGCCAGTTAGATAAAATGCTGACAGATGGTAAAAGAAAAATATATTTATATGCCAATAAATTTGATATACACAGTAATGTTAAATATGTAAGTTTTTATGGAATAAAAAATCCTCAGGTAATTATAGAAAATTATGATGAAAAGAAGTTTTTGATGCGTGGGTTAAGCTTTAAAGATATTGAAATTATGGATTCAAACGGTGAACTTATAAAACAAAACAGTTATGTTGCAATAATGGATTCTGTTCTTGATATTTTTAGCAAGTTTGTAATGGGAGGCAAATCATAATGGATGAAGAAAAACTTAGACAATATATAGATGCTAATTTGCCGATTATATACATAGTTGGATATGATGAAGTAAGTATAATGGAATCTATATTAAATGTAACCGGAAGAAGAAAAGTATGGGAATGGAATTTGCTAAATGGGCTTGTTAATAGAAAAGAAATAAATGGTAAAGATATAGAATTCACAGAAGATATTATGGAGGATTACAATGAGATTTCATTAGAAGAAAGTATTGTTATGGGTGTTAGAGAACGTGGGTTTGACAGGAAAGTTATAGTTGTAAAAGATATAGCAGCTTTTTTGGATGATTCAAAGATTGTTTCTTTGTTTAAAAATGCTTGTGTAAAGATAGAAAACGGAGATTTGGATACTGTTTTTATATTTGTGTCACCTGTGCTTAATATTCCTAAAGAATTAGAAAAGTATATAACAATCTTGGAAGAAGGATTTTTGTCTGAAAATGAAATATACCAGCGAATAGACCAATTTGTATCAACGATGAATAATCCGGTATATAAGGGGTTGAAGAAAAAAATGGCTAATGCGTTTAAGGGGCTTTCTTCCATAGAAATTGATACTATATTAGCTCTCGGATATGCACAAAATGGTGAAAATGGAATTAATGAAGATATACTTGAACTTATCTCAGAACAGAAAATGCAGCTTATAAAAAAAGATGGTATTTTGGAAATGATTCAGGTAAAAGAGAGTATAGATGATATAGGCGGATTGGATACATTAAAAGATTGGCTTAAAAAGAAAGCAAAAGTAATTAATAATATGGAAAAAGCGGAGGACTTTGGTGTGGAAATGCCAAAAGGTGTTCTTATTGCCGGCGTTCCGGGCTGTGGCAAATCGCTTAATGCAAAAGCATCTGCAAAATTATTCAATATTCCGTTATTAAAACTGGATATGGGACGGCTAATGGGTAAATATGTTGGTGAGTCCGAAAGTAACATGAGAAGGGCTATAGCATTATCGGAAGCTATAGCTCCATGTGTGCTGTGGATAGATGAGTTGGAAAAAGCTTTTTCAGGAATCGGAGGAGATGGTGGAAGTGCAGAGGTAACAACAAGATTGTTCGGACAGTTTTTGACTTGGATGCAGGATAAAAATAGCTCGGTTTTTGTTGTAGCAACTGCTAATGACATTATGAAATTGCCGCCTGAGCTGATGAGAAAGGGCAGATTTGATGAAATATTTTATGTACAGCTTCCTAATGAAGAGGAACGCCGTAAAATATTTGAGATTCATATAAAAAAGCGTAGGGAAGAGGATTATAAAGATATAGATATAGATAAATTGGTTCAAAAAACAGAGGGATATAGCGGAGCCGATATTGAAGGGGTTGTCAGAGATGCTATAGAGAGTGCATTTGTAAGAGGTGATAGTAAGGTTGAGACACAGGATTTTCTGGATGCAATCCAGTCAACACATTCACTGAAAGAAATAATGGGAGAGTCAATTAAAAAACTACAGCAGCAGTACGAACAAAGAAAATTTAAGAGTGCTTCATAAGGAGAATATTTATGGAAAACCAGAATACAGATGAAATTACATTTGATGATTTGTCAGAAAAAGAAGTAAAAGAAGTTAATGAAATATACAAAAGATTCATAAAAAAATATAAAGAAAATAAAGACAGAAAAGTAGAGGAATGGCTTAAAGAACAGTTGCAGGAAGAAATGCCTGACATAGATAGTGATGAAGCAGAAAAGTTATCAAAAGACATTGTTAATTCAATTCAGGAATATGATAAGGATTATGCGGATTTAAATGAAAAAAGCAAACATGGTGTAACAAAAGAAAAATGGTTATCAGATAAAATAACAGATGCAACTAAGGGAATGGCTGTTAATTCTGTCGGGCAGCAGTTGGATGAAATAAATGCGGTTCTTGAAATGGGAAACAGACAGATGGAAAGAGTCGTTATGAACATGGATGGAAATATTAGTCAAAATCCGTGTTTAGATGGATATATGGCAGAGCAGTACCATGTTAACAGTTTTAATGCAAATGCTGTATTGGAAGGAAGTCAATACAGAGCAAGAGTTTGTGAGCCTGATGGGGCATATGGCAAGAATTCGGTTGATATAGCTGTTGATAATATAAAAACAGGAGAAAAAGGAATATTAAGGTATCAGTCAAAATATGGTAAGGATGCTGCTGCAACGGAAAAATTACTTGCTGAGGGAAATTATAATAATCAAAGATTATTGGTACCTGAAGAACAGTTAAAACAATTAAAAGAAAAATTTCCGACTAAATCGGTTACCGACAGAATTGGTGGAGTTGGAGATGTAAAAACGCAATCTAATCCGATAACAAAAGAAAAAATTAAGGAGTTACAAAAGCAGGTTCAAAATGAAAATAATATTCCAAAAGAAGATTGGAATCAATATAAAAATGAAAAACTTGCATTGGAATTAGGAAAAAAAGCAGGACAAGCAGGCGTAAAAGCAGCTCTGTTTGCTTCAGGCGTTGGAATAATATCAAAATTATATAAAGGTGAAGAAATAGAAGCAGATGAAGTTGTGAAAACAGCTTTGGAAACGGGTGCTGATACAGGAATAAAGGCAGCTGCCGGTGGAGCTTTAACAGTTGCATCTAAGAAAAAAATAATAAATATATTTCCTGAAGGAACATTACCGTCTACTATTGCTAAAGTTGCGTGTGTGGCAGTTGAGGATGCTAAGATAATGTTAAAAGTTGCAAAAGGTGAATTTACAATGACTGAGGCATTGGATAAGATGGGAAGAACTAGTGTGTCAATGTATGCAGGATTATCAGCATCAGCAGTTGGTACCGGAATAGGTGCTGCGGCATTAGGCTTTATTCCGATAGTAGGACCTATACTTGGTGGTGTTATAGGAGGAATGGTTGGCTATTCAGCCGGAACTAAATTTGGACAGAAAGTTTATGATGGAGCAAAGAAAGTTGTTGAAAAAGGAAAAGAACTAGTACATAAAGCTGCTGATAAAGTGAGAAGTATCGGACGGGGATTAAAAAATGCATTAACAAGCATATTTAGTTGATATTGGAGGTTAAGATTATGGAATTAAAAGCAAAAGATATTAATAAAATAATAGAATCTTATGAAAAGATACCGTTAAGAGAGACGAAGAGTGATTTGCAAAATGCAATGGATGATATTAAAGATATGTTAGATATATTGGAGAAGGATATTAATGGAAAATTGGATGGAAGTGAAAAAAACAGGCTTGAGTACAAAAAAGACGAATGGATTAACAGTATATATGTTATAAGAGAATATCTGTCCGAGAAAAATGATTAAAAATAGGCAGTTAATTTATAAAAAGTAAGAGGTTTATATTGATATATGAAAATTGAAAGCAAATATGATGAGATAATCGGCAAAGTTATAAGCGACGAATTTTATGGGAAAAAGAATCCTGTTGATATAGCAATGTATTATGGATATTCAAAACAAGATGCAGAAGATTTGATGGCATATCTTAAAAATATTAAATCATTTTATGAACCTGATATAGCTTATTTTGAGGCATCAGGTTCGATATATTCTGTTGATGTTAATACTTTGAAATGTGAAAAATTGCATGCTTCATATTGCATAGACGATTTTGCAATAAAAAGTATAAAATATAATTTATATTGTTGGTATAAACCGCGTTCAAAAGTTTTAAATTGGAAAATATTAGATAGTGAAAAAAATATTTTATTCTGTGAATTTGATAATGAAATAGAAAATTGTTTTATTACGAAAAATTATATAGTAGTTTGTACTAAAAATCATATGGAAAAATATGAAATTCATATTTTAAATTATAGCGGAAAATATGAGTTCAAAATGAATTATGATGAATACGACCAGGTGCTTGAGGTTGAAGAAAATGACAATGGCGTTTATGTTTTTATCTCTAAAACGCAACGTAATAATACAGGAATAATAAAAATAGAAAAGTCATTAAAAAAATATAATGTCTTGCTATCTGCATCAGGAAAAGAGGCAAGACATATTCCGTTTTTTATCGTAAATAAAGATGTTGTATTGTATTATTATGAAGAAAAGATATATGATGCGGATTCAGGAAAAGAATGTGGGGGTAATGCTGACATTATTGAAAAATTAAAATTGATTAATAATAATATAAAAAAGAAAAATTCAAGTACATGCGTTTTGTTTGATGATACTATATTTACATCTGCAGGAGTACCTTTATATGGAAATATAAATATATATAGTTGGTATTATTTATACTATGATGAATACAGAACCGATTTTTCTAATATATACGGTAGGAATATTAATTATAATACATTGAAACAAATAGTTTTAATACCGTCTGGAAATATGATTTTAGGGGTTAAAAATATGAATCCGGGTAAAATCGGTGAGTCAAATGAATGTATTTTAAAATTTGATTTGACTGATAATACAATTAGGATGTTGGATATGTAGAAATTTTAAATGAAAAACTAAAATGATTTTTCACCACTGACACATCCTGTCCACCCCAAATGCTATCCTTAATATGTACAAAACAACAGGCTGTATTTACAGTCAGTAACAACAGGCGGTTAATAAACGCCTGATATTACACATATGAAAGGAGACATAAAATATGGGATTTTTCTGGGCTAATGTAAAGGCAAATGTTGAAGGGGCAGTCGCAAATGCAAAGATGAGTGCGTATGAGGAACATTTAAGAGATGCCTATGATGACGACGAAGATGATGAGGAGGATGAAGATGAATATTGTGACGAAGAAGAAGATGAAGAAGAGAATGTATGTGGTGGTAAGATAATACGCCCGTTTGCGGGGATAAGAGAGATGATGTTAGGACACTCTAATAATACGTCATATTTCACACCGCTTTTTACGGATGATAAGTCAAGCGAGAACAAGCCGATTGTCAGTATCAGGGATAATTGGAAAGAAATTCTGGCGGTGCTTCAGACAGAATACAATGTTTCGGATGTGTCTATAAGGACGTGGATTAATCCTTTGAGGGTAGAAAGTCTGGAAGAAAATGTGCTGACTTTGCGATTCAGGGATACGGGAGACGGCGAGGATTCACGTTGTAAAAGTGCGGGATTTGTGCAGAAGAAATATTCCGAACTGTTGTCCAAAGCGATTTTTGATTATATGGACATACAATACACAGTAAGAATTATTTAATAAAATCCGGAGGCACGAAATGAATAGAAAAACATTAAAAGCATTGTTTGTGATTGTGACGTCGGCGGTTGCTTTTACAGGATGCCGTAAAACCAATAACCTTGATTATGACAATGTTGCGAATCAGGAACAGCAGAAAGAAGAGTCAAAAGAACAGGAAACGGTTGAACTTACATATGATATATACAAGGACATCAAAAATGGTGCGTTGTATGTCAATTCAGACGGAAGGATTACAGACATTAATGGGCATTTAATTGATTATTATAAGGATGTAACCAGAGACGGCAACGGAATGTTGGTTAAGGACGGGATAAATCCTTTTGGTAATTATATCATTGATAAAAATGGTAAGGTGTGCATCAATGAGGCTCTTGCGTCAGGGGCAAGCGACGAGACGATTGCCACATCAAAAAAGGTATTGAAAGCTAATCCGTTAAATGTTGACAGAAGAGTTGTCGGACCTGTTGGAAACGGTAAGTACGAAGGTCTCACATTTATGGAATATGATGGAAATGTACTTGACGAACTGCTATCGGGAGCATGGTTTGACAGTAGCGGTAATCCTCTGGCAGAATGTTTACCTGAAAGAATTTCAGATACGTTTCCATTGCCAACAGTTATGGCAAAATATTTGAGGAATTTTACATTTGTTGATGGCAAAAAATGCACAATGCAGCAGATGCTACGCAAGTCGCCGTCTTACGATTATTCATATGCCCTGCTTATAAAAAATATTGATAAGCAGGTTACGGTTGGTGGTGCCCGTTACAATTATGCAACCGAATATTATTCAGGAAAAAAGATTATGTTTACAGGTGACTTTACAAAAATGCTAAACGGTGATTCGGCGATAATGTTTGGTATATACAAGGGAACAGATATTAATGATATTCCCGGATTTGACGCTTATTTTTTGGAATTTCACAATGGAGATTTCTAGAAGATATACAATTTTGTGAGATTTTTTGTGGAATTATACATAATGATTTGAAAGGAGATACATATGATTAAAAGAAAGTTAATCAGTTCCGCATTGATATTGGCTCTTGTTATGACTGTTGCAGGATGTGGTAATGCAAAAAATAAAAGTAACAGTGAACAAAATAATTCACAGATAGCACAGGAAACGACACAGGCGGCTGCTGAAACAGCAAAGGCAGAAGAAAAGACTACCGGAGAGACAAAGCCGTCGGTTGATTATTCACCATATGATGAATTGATAAAAAAAGCTGCCAATATACTAAAAAACGGTTATTCAAGTCAGGATAAAGTTGATATATCACCTGTGTTCTTTTATAAGCAGTCAGGATATGAGACACTTGGATATACCAAAAAAGACCTTGATAATGATGGTATAGACGAGCTGATTTTTGGCGGAACAGTGAATGAAGATGGAACAACAATAATCTATGATATATTTACAATTCAGGATGGCACGGATGTTCATGCTGTTGCAGGCTGGGAACGCAATACATATTATCTGTGTACAGACGGAACAATCGCTAATGAAGGTTCAAGCGGTGCCGCATATTCCAATTGGACATATTTTAAGTATTCCAATGCAAAGCTGGATATGAAAGAAACTGTGTATACAGATGACAAGGTGCCCGGACAGAAGTATTATTATGCTACTGATGTTGCTTTAAAAACAGAAAAGCCTATAAGCGAAGAACAGGCAAAAGAAATCAGGGGAAAATATACATACGAAAAACTTCAGTTTACTCCGTTTGTAAATTAATTTAAAACTAAATATTTAAAGATATTGTAAAACGATATAATAAAATATGCGGGATATTCACGGCTGTGAATATCCCGTTAGTTTTTCCCTAAAATTCCCACCCATTTTTATAAAATATTAATTTGAACAGATGTAAGTTATATGATATATTTATTAGTGCAAACTAACAAAAGTTCGCTGCAAAAGAAGAAAGGAAACTTACATTTATGATGATTAATAAAAGGCTGATTGGTACAGTCAAAGAAAGTAAAAAGTATATAGCATTCAATGTTGCGATACAGTGGTGCTCGCTTGCTGCCAATGTTGTCATGATGGCGGCAATATCCGTGCTTCTTGCATCTATGGCAGAAAAAAATGTCACAAGGACAAGAATCTATACAACTATAATAATAGCGGCGGCAGCGGTTGTCATAAGATTTCTGTGTTCGGTCGGGATGTCCAAGATGAGTTATCTTTCATCAAAGGCAGTAAAGAAAACACTGCGTGAAAAGATATATGAAAAGTTATTAAAGCTTGGAACTTCTTATCAGGAAAAGGTCCAGACATCAGAAGTTGTACAGGTTGCGGTAGAGGGTGTTGACCAGCTTGAGACTTATTTTGGTGCGTATCTGCCGCAGTTTTTCTATGCAATGATTGCACCGCTTACTTTATTTGTGATTTTATGTTTTATAAATGTTCCGTCTGCGGTTGTGCTTCTTATATGCGTTCCGCTTATACCTGTTGCGATAGCGGCTGTGCAGACATGGGCAAAAAAACTTCTCAGTAAATACTGGGGCAGATATACGGCACTAGGCGATACTTTCCTTGAAAATCTTCAGGGACTTACAACATTAAAAATCTATCAGGCAGATGAATTCAAACACAAACAGATGAATGAGGCATCTGAAGAATTCCGTAAAATTACTATGAAAGTGCTCACAATGCAGCTTAATTCGATTACGATAATGGATTTAATCGCATATGGCGGTGCGGCACTTGGAATTGTAATGTCTGTTACTCAGTTTAAGGCAGGGCATATCGGTCTTGCCGGGGCGATTCTTATAATACTTCTTTCGGCTGACTTTTTCATACCGATGAGACAGCTCGGAAGCTTCTTTCATATTGCAATGAATGGTATGGCATCAAGTGATAAGATATTTAAACTTCTTGATTTGCCGGAAGATAATAATGAAAACGGAAAAGAGTGTCCGCAGGATGGAGATATAGTGTGCAAAAATCTTGCATTTTCATATGATGATGGCAGGGAAATATTGCATGGAATTGACATGGCATTTAAAAGTGGCAGCTTTACAGCTGTTGTCGGTGAGAGCGGCTGCGGAAAGTCAACAACTGCGGGAATTATTATGGGACATATGAAAAATTATACGGGAAATGTGGCAATAGACGGCAATTCACTCTCGCAGATAAGCGAAGCAAGCCTTATGAAGCATATTACATATGTAGGGCATAACAGCTATCTTTTCAAAGGAACAGTAAGGCAGAATCTTCTTATGGGAAGTCCGGATGCCAAAGATGACAAACTATGGGAAGTGCTTAAAGAAGTTAATCTTGCAGATTTCCTTAAAGGTGAGGATGGACTTGATACTAAGCTTCTTGAAAAAGCATCTAATTTTTCCGGCGGGCAGTGTCAGAGACTTGCACTTGCAAGAGCATTGCTGCATGACAGTCCTGTATACATTTTTGATGAGGCAACTTCTAATATTGATGTTGAAAGTGAAAATGAAATAATGGAAAGAATATACGAACTTGCAAAGTCAAAGACAGTAATTCTTATTTCACACAGACTTGCCAACGTAACAGGAGCAGATAATATTTATGTTCTTGAAAGCGGCAATGTGGCAGAGTGCGGAACACATGAAGAACTCCTTGACAGACACGGAGTTTATGAGAAACTCTGGAATGCACAGCAGGAACTTGAAAGTTTTGGAAAGGAGACAGCATGAATACAAATAAAAAAAGAAGCGGATTTAAAGTCATGACAAGTCTTATCGGACTTGTTAAACCGATGACAGGATATATGATTCTTGCAATTCTGATGGGACTTATGGGACATCTTTGTGCATCATTTATAACGATTTCGGGCGGATTTGCAATATTAAGTGTCTTAGGAAAAAATAGTCTGCATCTGGCTGTTATATTTGCAGCAATGGCAGGCATGGCGGTACTCAGAGCTGTGTTAAGATATGCGGAACAGTCATGCAATCATTTTATTGCATTTAAGCTTCTTGCATTAATAAGAGATAAGGTATTTGGAGCATTGAGAAAGCTCTGTCCGGCAAAGCTTGAAGGACGAGACAAAGGTGATTTGATTTCTGTAATTACATCTGATATAGAACTTCTTGAAGTATTCTATGCACATACGATTTCACCTGTTGCGATAGCAGCACTTTTTACGGTGATAATGTGTATTTTTATCGGAAGCTATAATCCTCTGCTCGGTGTTATTGCACTTGCAGCTTATATTACAGTAGGTGTTATAATTCCAATTGCAGTTTCAAAGTTAAGCGGTGACATGGGACTGGTTTTTCGTACAAAATCAGGTGAATTATCAGCATTTGTGCTTGACAGTCTCAGAGGACTGCCGCAGATACAGCAGTTTGGAACAGGCAGAAAACGTCTTGCACAGATGAGTGAAAAAATGGAAGAACTCAGTGAAAATGAAGCAAAGATGAAGCGTTTTTCGGGAAGAAATACGGCGGCTACTAATACAACAATTTTAATTTTTGACATATTGATGCTTTTTGCAAGCGGAATGTTATTTGTAAACGGAGCGGTTGGATTTGATGGTGTGTTGATTCCTGTTATTGCACTTATGAGTTCTTTCGGACCTGTTGTTGCACTTGCGGCACTTGGAAGCACATTACAGAACACATTTGCAGCAGGAAACAGAGTCCTTGATATTCTTGAGGAGAAGCCGGTTGTAGAAGAGGTCAGCGGAAAGCAGAATATAGAATTCAATGGGGCATCATCAGAAAATGTTACATTTGCATATGGAGATGAAACAATTCTTGATAATGTGTCAGTTGATATACCGAAAAATTCTGTTATAGGAATTGCAGGACGAAGCGGAAGCGGAAAATCGACATTTTTGAAGCTTTTTATGCGTTTCTGGAATGTGGATAACGGAAGCATTAATATTTCCGGGAAAAATATTAATGATGTAAATACTTCAAATCTTCGAGATATGGAGAGCTTTGTTACACAGGAGACACATCTTTTTGCGGACAGCATTAAAAATAATATTAAAATAGCAAAACTTGATGCAACAGATGTGGAAGTTTATGAGGCATGTAAAAAAGCGTCTGTGCATGATTTTATAATGGGACTTCCAAAAGGATATGACACACCTGTAGGAGAACTTGGCGGAACGCTTTCAGGTGGCGAAAAACAGCGAATCGGGCTTGCAAGAGCATTTTTACATAATGCGGATATGATGCTTCTTGATGAACCGACAAGTAATCTTGACAGCCTTAATGAAGCTGTAATTCTTAAATCTCTTCATGAAGAGAGAAACGGAAAGACAATTGTGCTTGTATCGCACAGAAAATCAAGCATGCGTATGGTTGACCGTGTATACAGCGTGGAAAATGGAAGGATGAGCTGATGAAAGATAAAGAAAGTAAAATGTCAGCAGAAAAAATACAGTCAAAAAGGGAGCAGGAAAAAGAGGTTGTCTCCCTTATGATTGGTTTGTACTGTAAAAAGAAACATAAAACAAAAGGAGTGCTTTGTGATGAGTGTAAAAAGCTTGATGATTATGCAAAGTTAAGAAGTGACAAATGCCCGTTTATGGAGACAAAGACATTTTGTTCTAACTGTAAAGTTCATTGTTACAAGCCGGAAATGAGGGAAAAAATACGTGAAGTTATGCGTTTTTCTGGTCCGAGAATGATTTTTCACCATCCATATCTTGCAATAAAACATGTAATAGAAAGCAAAAAAGAAAAAAAGCGGCTTGAGGTTGACGAGTGTAACAAGATAAAGTAAAATAGAAAGAAGAATTTTTAGCTTTTTTTCTTTGCACCATTAAGGCGGCATTGAATCAAAACAGGAATGGAGGAAATTATGGCTAAAGTTGGTATTGTTATGGGAAGTGACTCTGATATGCCTGTTATGGCAAAAGCAGCAGACATCCTTGAACAGTTGGGTATTTCTTATGAGATGACTATTATCTCTGCACACAGAGAACCGGATGTGTTCTTTGAGTATGCAAAGACAGCAGAGGAAAAGGGATTTAAGGTTATTATTGCAGGTGCAGGTATGGCAGCACATCTTCCGGGTATGTGTGCAGCAATATTCCCTATGCCGGTTATCGGTATCCCGATGCATACAACATCTCTCGGAGGCAGGGATTCACTTTATTCAATAGTACAGATGCCATCAGGTATTCCTGTTGCAACAGTTGCAATTAACGGTGGTGCCAATGCAGGACTTTTAGCAGCAAAGATTCTTGCAACATCAGACCCGGAACTCCTTGTTAAGTTAAAGGATTACAGCAAGGGCTTAAAAGAGAGCGTACAGAAGAAGGACGCTCGTCTTCAGGAAGTAGGATATAAGAATTATTAATTTCTTTATGTGTTAATTAATTTTAATTAAAAATAAAATAAATTTTTGCATGAAATGCATAATATGGAGGAAAAAATGGATTACAAAAAAGCTGGTGTTGATATTGAGGCAGGTTACAAATCGGTAGAGTTAATGAAGGAACATGTTGCAAAGACAATGAGACCTGAGGTACTTACAAATCTTGGTGGATTTTCAGGTGCGTTTTCTATGGAAAAGTTCAAAGGCATGGAAAAGCCTACACTTGTTTCAGGTACTGATGGTGTTGGTACAAAGTTAAAGATTGCATTTACAATGGACAAGCATGATACAGTAGGTATAGACTGTGTTGCCATGTGTGTAAATGATATTGCATGTGCCGGTGGCGAACCTTTATTCTTCCTTGACTATATTGCCTGTGGCAAGAATGAGCCTGAGAAAATTGCTCAGATTGTTAAGGGTGTTGCTGACGGATGTATTCAGTCAGAATGTGCGTTAATAGGTGGCGAGACAGCAGAGATGCCTGGTTTTTATCCTGTTGAGGAATATGACCTTGCCGGTTTTGCAGTAGGCGTTGTTGATGAGAAAGATCTTATAACAGGCAAAGATATCAAAGCAGGAGACACTCTTATCGGTATTGCGTCAAGCGGTGTCCACAGTAATGGATTTTCACTTGTAAGAAGTGTATTTACTATAACAGAAGAATCACTTAATACATATTATGATTCACTTGGAAAGACTCTCGGTGAAGCATTACTTGCTCCGACAAAGATTTATGTTAAGACATTAAAGGAAATCAAGAATGCAGGTGTTCGTATCAAGGGATGCAGCCATATCACAGGCGGCGGTTTCTATGAAAATGTTCCTAGAATGTTACCAGAAGGTGCACATGCTGTAATTAAGAAAGACAGCTATGAAGTACCACCAATCTTCAAGATGCTTCAGAATGACGGTGAGATTGAAGAAAAGATGATGTATAACACATTCAACATGGGTATCGGTATGGTACTTGCAGTTGACAGTGCAGATGTTGATAAGGTTCTTGCAGCAGTAAAAGCAGCCGGTGAGACAGGTTATGTAATCGGCGAAGTAAAGGCTGGCGAGAAGGGAGTTACAGTATGCTAAGAATTGCGGTGATGGTATCCGGAGGCGGAACTAATCTTCAGGCAATTATTGATGGTATTAAGGATAAGACAATTACCAATACGGAGATTGCTGCTGTAATAAGCAATAATGCAGATGCTTACGCACTTACAAGAGCAAAAGATAATGGAATAGAAGCAATATGTGTTTCTCCTAAGTCATACGAGACAAGAGACGAGTTTAACAAGGCTCTTCTTGAGAAGGTTAATTCACTTAATGTTGACCTTGTTGTTCTTGCAGGATTTCTTGTTAAGATTCCTGAAGAAATGGTACATCAGTATTCACACAGAATTATTAATATACATCCATCACTCATACCATCATTTTGCGGAGTTGGTTTTTATGGACTTCATGTTCATGAGGCTGCACTTGCAAAAGGCGTAAAGGTGACAGGTGCTACTGTTCACTATGTTGATGAGGGAATGGATACGGGCGAGATTATATTCCAGAAAGCAGTTGAAGTTAAAGAGGGCGATACGCCTGAGATTCTTCAGAAAAGAGTTATGGAAGAAGCTGAGTGGAAGCTTCTTCCGGCTGCCATTAATATGATTGCCAATAAAGAAAGGAATTAGATATGAAAGTACTTGTAGTTGGAAGCGGCGGACGTGAACATGCTATCTGCTGGAAGATTTCACAGAGTCCTAAGGTTGATAAGATATATTGTGCTCCGGGTAATGCAGGAATTTCACAGATCGCTGAATGTGTTGACATCAAGGCGATGGAATTCGATAAGCTTGTTGCATTTGCTAAAGAAAAAAATATTGATTTAACAGTAATTGGTATGGATGACCCGCTTGTCGGCGGTATTGTCGATGTGTTTGAAGCTGAGGGATTAAGAGTATTCGGACCGAGAAAGAATGCGGCTATCCTTGAAGGCTCAAAGGCATTTTCAAAAGATTTGATGAAAAAATATAACATTCCTACAGCTGCATATGAGACATTTACATCAGCTGATGATGCAAAGGCATATCTTGAAAATGCTGAGTATCCTATCGTATTAAAAGCAGACGGACTTGCACTTGGAAAAGGCGTTCTTATCTGTCCTACAAAGGAAGAGGCACTTGCTGGTGTTGATGAGCTTATGCTTGATAAGAAATTTGGCTCAGCTGGAAATACTATTGTTATAGAAGAATTTATGACTGGCCGTGAGGTATCAGTTTTATCATTTGTTGATGGCAATACAATTAAGATTATGTCATCTGCACAGGATCACAAGAGAGCAAAAGATGGCGATCAGGGGCTTAACACAGGCGGTATGGGTAACTTTTCACCGAGTCCTTTCTATACAAAGGAAGTTGATGATTTCTGTCAGAAATATGTATACCAGCCTACGGTTGATGCCATGAAAGCAGAAGGAAGGCCATTCAAGGGTGTTATTTTCTTCGGACTTATGCTTACACCTAAGGGACCAAGAGTCCTTGAGTACAATGCACGTTTCGGTGACCCTGAAGCACAGGTTGTTCTTCCGAGAATGAAGAATGATATAATTGATGTATTTGAGGCCTGCATCGACGGAACACTTGATAAGATTGACCTTCAGTTTGAAGACAATGCATGTGTATGTGTTGTTCTTGCTTCTGACGGATACCCTCTTTCTTATGAAAAAGGATTTGAGATTACAGGTATGGATAAATTCCATGATGATGAAGGATATTTCCTTTTCCATGCAGGAACAAAGTTTAATGAAGAGGGCAAAGTTGTAACTAATGGCGGACGTGTACTCGGTGTTACAGCACTTGGCAAAGATTTAAAAGAAGCCCGTGCGAACGCGTACCGTGCTACGGAATGGGTTGATTTTGCAAACAAATATATGCGTCACGATATAGGAAAAGCTATAGACGAAGCAGACGTTTAAGATATTATGAGAAGCATGCCCATATGTGTGTGCTTCTCATATTGTATAAATAAGAGGCTGCGTTATCGTAACACCGGTTTTTGGCAGTAAGTGCCACAATTTTAAATTATTATTAAGTAAAAGGAAAGTTTGAAAATGAAAATTACATCAGTAAAGGGAACTAACGATTATCTTCCTAACGAAGTGGAGATTCGTGATTATCTTCAGGAAAGAATTCTTAGTGTATATAAGGAAAATGGTTTTGAACATATCATTACACCTGCAATAGAAGATATTGAAAATCTTGATAAGAGCGACGGTGGTGAGAATCTTAATCTTATATTTAAGATTATGAAGCGAGGAGATAAGCTTGACAAAGCACTTGCTTCAGGAGTTACTGCTGCAAATGAAAACGAACTTGCGGATATGGGTTTAAGATATGACCTTACACTTCCGTTGAGCCGTTATTATGCCAACAACAAAGATAAGCTTACACTTCCGATGAAGTGTATACAGATTGACCGTGTATACAGAGCCGAGAGACCTCAGAAGGGAAGACTTCGTGAGTTTATTCAGTGCGATATTGATATTATCGGTTCAGAGTCTACGGATTCGGAGATTGAACTTATTCTTACAACAACAAAGGCTCTTGATGCAATCGGTCTTAAAAATTATAAGGTTAAGTTAAATGACAGAAGACTTTTACGTGCTGTTCTTCAGTCATTTGGATTTGCTGAAAATGATTTGGACAGTGTATGTATCACATTCGATAAAATGGACAAAATCGGTCTTACGGGAGTTGTTGAAGAACTTACAGAAAAGGGTTTTGCAAAGGATGCTGTCGATAACTTTGAAAAGTTCTTATCAGAGGGCGATTTTACTCTTGAAAGCTTAAAATCACGTCTTGAGGACAAAACTCCGGCAGAAAGCCTTGAACATATCATTGACACTGTAAATGAACTTACAGGCAATGCGTTTGAACTTGTATTTGATTTGTCGCTTGTAAGAGGACAGGGATATTATACAGGAACAGTATTTGAAGTTGAGAGTATTGATTTCAAGGGAGCTGTTGCAGGCGGTGGAAGATACGACCACCTTATCGGCAAATTCCTCAATGAAGATATTCCTGCTGTAGGTTTCTCAATCGGTTTTGAGAGAATATTCGGAATTCTTATGAATAACGGAATCAGTATTGAACAGAGAGCCGACAAGATTGCGGTTGTATATGAGGACGGACAGTTAAAAGATGCTGTCAAGGCGGCTGATGCTTTAAGAGCACAGGGGAAAATCGCGTCATTATACATCAAGCCTAAAAAACTCGGCAAGTTCCTTAACAAACTTGAAGAACGCGGTTACGACGGATTCCTTAATGTCGGCGTGAGCGAAGAAGTGAGCATGTTTGAGAAGTAAGCAGGGCATAAATAGCATGTAAGACATGAAAACAGGTGAGCTTGAGAAGTAAAGAACAAAAGATGAAATATTATGGAGGGTTAAATGGGCAGAAAAAAGAAAAATATAATTATTATAATATGTGTATTGAGCATAGTCATTGTATATTTTTTAATTAACTTTCTGATATGGGGGATTGTACCGCCTAAGAAGACAATATATTTTTTAAACAATGAAGTGTCATTAAAGTACGAAAGAAAAAAACGTAATAATGGAATTATATCTGTTGTGTATAAAGATTCTGCGGGGAATGATTATATATTTGACAGAAACGGAAAATTGACGGGATATTACGATGTCGGCGGAGGAGCTGATTTTCCGGGTTATGATGCGGCTGAAATAAATCCGTCTGATGACAGTGATGAAGCATTGATATATTCTTTGGGACAGAAAGCGAAAACTGTTTTTGAAGAATTGATTATCGATAAGAGCAGAATTTCACAATATGAGTTAATTACTTCCGAAACATTTACTTCATATGGGGTGTGCCAATTCTCGTTTGTGAAGAGTATTAACGGATTTAATACTAATGATACGTTAAGTATTGCGATTGACAGAGACGGAAAGATAAAATCATACACAGGCAGTCGTCAGGGGATATTTGATAATCTTACAGTCAATGCAGATAGGTCTGACATAGAGAAATTTATAGATGAAAAAGTGAATTCGCGGTATAAAAATCAGACTGTGAAATATAACGTGAACAGCATGACTATAGATAAGAAAAAGAATAAGTTTTATATCAGATGTTTTGTCGGCGTTGAAACAGAAGAGTATATTACCGGGGACGAATATGAATACAGGCTTAAATAGTGCCACATTTTTAAGATAAGAAAATTTTAAGATAGGTAAAACAGTGCTGCCGCATATTAAAGGACATTAGTCTTTAGATATGCGGCAGCACTGTTTGTTAATTTATTTCGCCCCTGTTACAACAGCTTTGTCAAGGGCGGTTTTTATGCCGGAGAGAATCATGCTTGAAGTGTATTTGCTGTCGGCACTGTAAGTTATATTCTGCGTGCTTCCGTTTATTTTTACGGCAGAAGCGATTTCTTCAAAATTATCATTTAACATAGGATACATTGTTGTTACGCTGTCAGACAGATTGACAAGCTCTATATTATTAATATTATTTTTATCAAGAGTTACTTTTATATCTACAGGATTTCCATCAAGCATAATAGAAGCAGTGTATACACCGGGCGTGTAGGTTACCGGTGAATTTTTGTATGTAGAATTCCTGACATCTGAGGAATCAGTATCCGCAGCGGATTTTACATCGGTAGATGTCATCCTGGCATTGCCGGATGATGAGCCGGAATCATTTTTTCCCATATTGAAATATAATACAATGCCGGCGATAAGGACAATTGCGGCAATAACGGCAATGATAAGCCATTTCATACGGATTACAACAATTTTTGTCTGAGAATTCATAGTCATTTACCTCGTTTTTTGTTATTATAAAGATATGCGGAATCAGTATGAAATATGAATGGAGGAAGTAAAATGTCACTTCAGATTGTAGCAGGTGGTTCGGGGGCAGGAAAATCAACATATATATACTCGGATGTAATTGAGAAATCCATGAAATATCCTGAAAAAAACTATATTGTCGTAGTTCCTGAACAGTATACGATGGCAACACAGAAGAAGCTTGTTGAGAGCCATCCGCGAAAAGGAATTCTTAATATAGATGTTGTGAGTTTTGAGCGTCTTTCTTATAAGGTTTTTGAAGAAATAGGCGGACAGAATCATCCGGTTCTTGACGATACAGGTAAAAATCTTATTGTCCGTAAAGTCCTTGGCGATAACAGGGATAAGCTGAGATATTTTGGCAGCAATATCAACAAGACGGGATTTGTCTCAGAATTAAAGTCGGTTATATCGGAATTTCTTCAATATGATATAGACGTAAAAAGACTTGGTGAGATTCGGGAAAGAGTGGAAGACAGCAGACAGCTTTCAGCCAAGCTTGATGACATTTCGGTTGTATATTCTGCATTTAAAGAATATCTGGCTGATAATTATATAACTTCAGAAGAGATATTATCTGTTCTTTGCAGTGTTATTGACCGTTCGGAAAACATAAAAAGAAGCGAGATTATACTTGACGGATTTACAGGATTTACACCGATACAGTACAGACTTATTGAACTTCTTCTTATATATTCAGGTAAAGTTACAGTTTCAGTGACGGCAGATTCAAGAGAAAAACTTAATGTCAATGAGGGGATACAGCAGCTTTTCTTTATGAGTAAAGAGATGGTATCAAAGCTTTATAGAATATGCGATGCAATACATGTTGACGTGTTAAATCCTATAATACTTGACAATGAAAAAAATCCGAGATTTGTTTCGGATGAGATAGCTTTTCTTGAAAAAAATATTTTCAGAAATAATAATCAGTCATATAACAAAAAATGTGAAGATATAAAAATTATTACTGCACAGACACCAAAGGAGGAACTGAATTACTGTATCAGTGAGATTTTAAGGCTTACAAGATACGAAGGATACAGATATCGAGATATAGCGATAGTTTCGGCTGATATGGCTTCATATGGAATTCTTGCCGGAAATATATGCAGACAGAACAGGATTCCGTGTTTTGTCGATAACAAGAAGCCTGTAACCGACAATCCATTTGTCGAGTATATAAGAAGTGCACTTGAAATAATTGAAAAGAGCTTTACATACGATTCGATGTTCAGGTATCTGCGTTCGGGAATGTCGGGAATAAGCCGTGAAGATGTTGATTTGCTTGACAATTACTGCCTTGCAGTCGGTATACGTGGTTCAAAGCAGTGGCATGGCACATGGGTAAAAAAAGGCAGAGGCAGAAGTGCATATCCGCTTGATTATCTTAATGAACTTCGTGAAAATATTATGAAGCCGCTTGAGATACTTGAGAAAGCATTAAAAGATAAAGATTCACTTGTAAAAGATTATGCAAGAGGGCTGTACGAGTTTATAAAAGCGTCTGATTGTTACAAAAAGATTAATGAATACGCAGATATGGAAGATACGGGAGCCGAGTATGAGCAGTTATATAAAAAAGTTATCAATTTTCTTGATAAAATAGTCGAACTGCTTGGTACCGAAAAGATTGCAATAGCTGAATTTAACAGGATTGTTGATTCTGGCTTTGCTGAGATAAAAGTCGGACTTATACCGCCGTCATCAGACTGTGTCCTTATCGGTGATATAGAAAGAACGCGTCTTGATGATGTAAAAGTCATGTTTTTTGTCGGTGTAAATGATGGGCTTATACCAAAATCAAATGACAAAGCCGGGATTTTGTCAGAGACTGACAGAGATGTACTTGAAAATGCAGATGTGACATTGTCACCCGGTGCAAGGCAGAAGGCTTTTGTTCAGCGATTCTACCTTTATATGATACTGACAAAGGCTTCGGACAGGCTTTATATAACATATTCATCAAAGGGTGATGACGGAAAAGGCAGACTGCCGTCATATCTTATAAGAAATATAAGAAAGTTGTATCCGTCGATAGGTATTTATCCTGCATTACAATTTACATCGCAGATGTCATATATAAAGATTCCGAAAGCGGAAATTGCATACAGTGATGAAAATTATATAAAAGTGATTGGTGAAAATATTGCAGCGTCACTGTTTGGCGGTGAAATTACAGGAAGCGTTTCATCATTTGAGACATTTGCATCATGCCAGTTTGCATATTTTCTAAGATATGGACTGGGACTTGAGGAACGTGAAAAGTATACATTTGAAGTCGCAGATTTTGGTACTGTGCTTCACAGTGTGCTGGAAAGAATCAGTTCACATTTAAAGCATGAGAAAAAGCCGATAGCAAGTCTTTCTGATGAGGAGAGAAGAAAGCTCGTATCGGAGACACTTGGAAATATCAGTGCGGATTATGCCGATACAATCCTTAAAGATTCGGGAAGAAATGAATTTCTTATAAGAAGGATGGAAGACCTCGCTGACAGAACTTTGTGGGCTGTCGGAAAGCAGCTTGAAAAAGGTGTATTTGCACCTGACGTATTTGAGATGCCGTTTATCATAGATGAACATGAGATAAGGTCCGGCGAAAATACCGGAAGAATGGTGATAAAAGGAAAGATAGACAGAATTGACATCTGTGAGGATGATGACAATGTCTATGTAAGAATTGTCGATTACAAGTCAGGAAAATCTGATTTTGATCTGCTTAAAGCATATTACGGAATAAAGATGCAGCTTGTTGTATATATGCGTGCGGCAATGCAGATAGAGAAAAAACGCCACCCTGACAAGAATATTATTCCGGCAGGACTTTTGTATTATAATATTGACAATCCGATTGTGGAACTGGACAGCACGGCAAGTGATTTGCCGGATGATGGGACATCAGTTGAAAAGATGATATTTGAAGCACTTGCAATGAAAGGTGTTGTCAACTGTGACGGTAACATAATTAAAAATATGGATAGTTCTGATGTGAAAAAATCTGATGTTATTCCTGTAAGTTACAAAAAGGATGGCACAATTGATTCACGAAGCCATATTTTAAATACGGATCAGTTTATTTCACTTGATAATTATATTGCAAAGAAAACTTCTGATGTGGGTAAAAAAATATATTCGGGAGCTGATAAGATAAATCCGTATAAAGATGGCAATTACAGCTCATGTTCATATTGTCCGTATAATGAGGTGTGCGGATTTTCACAAAATCTTGGTAATATAAAGTTCAGGCAGATTCAGAAATTCGATGATGCACAGCTTTGGGAAAATATAAAGGAAGGAGTTGACGAGGATGGCAGCAAACTGGACTGATAAACAAAAACAGGCCATTTACGTTTCGGGCAGAAGTTCACTTGTGGCTGCCGCCGCAGGCTCAGGAAAAACAGCTGTATTAGTTGAACGTATAATAAAAAAAATTACAGATGAAAATCATCCTGTCGATATAGACAGGCTTGTTGTTGTTACATTTACAAAAGCGGCAGCAGCCGAGATGAGGCAGAGAATCCGTGAAGCACTTGATAATATCCTTGAGAGCAGTCCGGGAAATGAAAATATCATAAGGCAGCAGTCACTTATACATAATGCAAAGATAACAACTATTGACAGCTTCTGTCTTAATATTGTGAGAAATTATTTCTCGGATATTGATGTTGACCCGGGATTTCGTACTGCGGATGATGGCGAAATCAAGCTCCTTGAAAATGATGTCATGGATGATATGCTTGAAGAATACTATTCTTCTGGAAATGAAGATTTTCTTCAGTTTGTCGATGCTTACGGAACAGGCAGGGATGATTCTAAAATTGTTGATATTATAATGAAAATATATAATGCGGCAAGAAGCTGTCCGTGGGAAGATGAGTGGTATGAGGAATGTCTTGAAAATTATCTTGTGACAGAAAAATCAATGGACTCCAATCCTTGTATACAATATTTATTTAATGATTTAAAGAAAAGTCTTGAAGATTTTGACGGTATATTTGATAAGCTTGAAAAAATATGTCAGAGTCCGGATGGACCTGCAGGCTATCTTGCGACAGTAAGCGAAGACCATCAGCTTATAAAGATGCTTATCAATTCTGAAAATTTTGAGATGCTTGTAAAAAGGATAAATCTTTCTTCATTTGGAAATATCGGAAGATGCAGTAAAGGTGTTGATGAAGAAAAGAAGAATTATGTGAAACAGGAAAGGGATAATTTTAAGAATTTCCTGACAAAAGATGTTAAAGGAAAGCTGATAACGGGGGATATTAATAAGATTTATAAGGATATCGTGGATAACACTCCGGCAGTGAGAATGATGGTTCATCTTGCTCTTGAATTTTCGCAGAGGATGAGCGGGGAAAAGAAGAGAAGAAATGTTATTGATTTTAATGATATGGAACACATGGCTCTAAATATTCTTATAAAACGTGAAAACGGACAGAAAATCCGAACTGATGCGGCTAAGACGCTTGCCGGCTTTTATGAGGAAATACTTATTGATGAATATCAGGACAGTAATCTTTTGCAGGAAGTGATTCTTACAGCTGTTTCAAAAGATGGACAAAACATTTATATGGTAGGTGATGTCAAGCAGAGTATCTATAAGTTCAGAATGGCATGTCCGGAACTTTTTATTGAAAAATATAATTCGTATGATGTATATAACAGCGATTTACAGACTGATTCTGCGGAATCTTTAGATGCAGTAAAAATAGAGCTTCAGACTAATTTCAGAAGCCGCAGGAATGTACTCGAGTGTACGAATGATGTATTTTACAGGCTTATGAATGAATCATACTGCGGCATGGCATACAATGATGAAGTAAGGCTTAATACAGGACTTGTATATCCCGAGTGTCCGCCTGATGTTATTATTAATGCAAAAAAATATACGACAATGAATTTTGGCATGGATGATAAGACAGAAATATATGCTTTTGAATCTGATGATGATACGGATTCGGGCAGCCATGAGACTGAGGCGGGAGCTGTTGCTGATATTATAGAAAATCTTATGAACCGCAAAAATGGCAGAGTATATATGGTGTATGATAAAAATGCTGATGGTGGATACAGACCTTTAAGATACAGTGATATTGTTATTCTTACAAGAACTGTTTCCGGATGGGCACAAAGTTTTGTCAATACGCTTATGAGCAGGGATATTCCGGCATATTCTGACACATCACAGGGATATTTCAGTGTAAGGGAAATACAGATTTTAGTAAGTTTTCTTACAGTAATTGATAATCCGCTTCAGGATATACCACTGTCGGCTGTTATGCTTTCGTATTTTGGAAGATTTGATACGACAGAACTTGCCACTATAAGGCAGACTGATAAAAAGACAAGACTTTATAATCAGCTTACATCATTGGAAAATAATGAAAAGGTTGCGAAATTCCTTAAACTTCTTAACTCATACAGGGTAAAAAGTGAGATTATGTCTGTGTATGACCTTTTGTGGGATGTTATTTACAACACAGGATACTATGATTATGTAAAGACAATGCCGGCCGGGGAGAGAAGGCAGGCAAATCTTGATATGCTTCTTTACAGGGCTGCACAGTTTGAAAAGACAAGTTACAGTGGATTATTTAACTTTTTAAGATACATAGAGCGTATGAAAAAATTTGAAGTCGAGATAGGTGAAGCGTCGCTGCTTGGCGAAAATGATAATCTTGTGCGTGTAATGAGTATCCATAAGAGCAAAGGCCTTGAGTTTCCTGTTGTTATTCTTACGGGAATGGGTAAAAAGATAAATAATAAAGATGCTGCCGGAGATGTTGTAATCGACAGGGAACTTGGAATAGGTACTAATGTTGTGCGTGTTAAAGAAAGAACAAAGAGCCAGACAATTATAAAGAGTGCAGTTTCTAAAAAGATTATCCGTGATAATATAAGCGAAGAGATGAGAATTCTCTATGTTGCGATGACGAGAGCAAGAGAGAAACTGTTTATCACAGGAACTGTAAAAGATGAAGGAAAGGCAGAAGAGACATGGCATAGCAAATCCATATTTCTTGCTGAAAAAGGGATATTTGACTATGCTGATGATGCGTCATGCCAGAATTATTTTGATATGGTAATGCCGCAGGCACTCATGGATGAGAGTGTTAATAATGGAAGATTTTTTGTCACATTTGGTAAACCGCAGGACTTTTTTGATACAAGCGGGGCTTCATATATGGATGACTTTGTGCAGACAGATGATGTCACACAGACAGATGCTGCTGTTGTGGCGGATGAATCGATAGAAAATGATTATGATGAAAACCCACAGGAGGATTTTGAAACACAAAATCAGGAAATTGTGGAACTTCCAGAATATCCGTATGAAAATGATACTGAAAGAAAAGCAAAAGTTACGGTATCCGAACTTAAACAGATGCAGCACGATTCGGATTTTGATGAAAAATCACAGATGCATGAATCTATTGCAGGTATTACGGATACAGAAGAAGATGATGAGCCTGTTCCGTCATTTATGAGTGATGAAGAAGCGGTTCTTAAAGGAAGCAGGAGGGGAAGTGCATATCACAGGATTATGGAATGTATTGATTATGGTAAACTTCCTGATAATGAAGATGAAATGATTGATGCCATAAAAAGTGAAATCGCAGACATGCTTTCTGATGAAAAAATTGACAAATCACAGAAACAATGCGTAAAAGTGCGGGATATCGCAGCATTTTGCACTTCACAGATAGGAAAACGTGTAAAAAATGCGTCAATGGCAGGCAAAGTCTGGCGTGAGCAGCCTTTTGTGTTCGAGATGACTGATGAAAATGACCAGGCATTTGGACAGCTTATACAGGGCGTAATTGATTTGTATATAGTTGAAAATGATGAGATTACAATAGTCGATTATAAGACAGACAGAGTTTTAAAAGGCAAAAAGGGCGAAGAGGAACTCAGAAGCCGCTACAGTATACAGCTTGATTATTACGCAAAAGCATTAAGCCGTCTTACAGGATTAAATGTAAAAGAAAAAATTATATATTCATTTACGCTTGGATATGCAATAGATGTATGATTTTTAGTTAAATAATTGTTGCCCTGTTGATAATATTGATATATAATACAATATGTATTCGTGCGTAAATCAGTTACATGGAGGAATAGAATCATGGTTAGAACTTATAGTGTTAAGTATAAGAGCAAGAGCAAAATGCTTACAGATGCAGAAAAGGTTGAAGCAGCAAAGAAAGCTATTTTAGATGAAACAGTAGCAAAGTCTGTTGAGATCAAGGATGATGGACAGATTGTAAGTATTGAAGCTGAGGAAGATGAATTCACTGAAGTTATGAATACCGTAGTTAATGTATTCAGAAAAATTGATGATAAGTCAGAGGTTTCATATAAGTTTGCACTTAATATGAACAGATAGTCTTTTTAAGACGGTTGTGAGAAGCCTGTGATGCAGCCGCATCATAGGCTTCTTGCTGATTATTATGATGACAGGTCAAAGCCTGTGTCTGCACGAAAATAATCAAAGTATAGAATACTTTGTAAAAATATATTTTATTATAAAGATTTATAGTGAGGAAAATTTAATGCCTGATATTAAAAGTGAAATAGAAAAAAGACGTACATTTGCAATCATATCCCACCCGGATGCCGGTAAGACAACACTTACAGAGAAGTTTCTTCTCTATGGTGGTGCTATCAATCTTGCCGGTTCTGTAAAGGGCAAGAAGACGGCAAAACATGCAGTTTCTGACTGGATGGAGATAGAAAAAGAAAGAGGTATTTCTGTAACTTCTTCTGTTCTTCAGTTTAATTATGGCGGATATTGCATTAATATTCTTGATACTCCGGGACATGAGGATTTCTCGGAAGATACTTATCGTACACTTATGGCTGCCGATTCAGCAGTAATGGTTATTGATGCATCAAAGGGTGTTGAGAAACAGACAATTAAGCTTTTCAAGGTATGTGTAATGAGACATATTCCTATTTTTACATTTATTAATAAGATGGATAGAGAGGCAAACGACCCATTTGAACTTCTTGATGAGATTGAGAGCGTGCTCGGCATAAGCACATGCCCTGTCAACTGGCCTATCGGATGCGGCAAGGAATTTAAGGGCGTTTATGACCGCAATGAGAGAGAAGTTTCTCTTTTTAAGGCGGCAATGAATGGTCAGAAAGAAGTAGATACTAAGAATATAAGCATAGACGATGCTGCTTTAAAGGATGAAATTGGACAAGCTTTTTTTGATAAGCTGAATGAAGATGTAGAGCTTCTTGATGGTGCAAGTGCAGAATTTGACCTCGAAAAAGTGCAGGCCGGTGATCTTACACCTGTATTTTTTGGTTCAGCACTTACTAATTTCGGCGTTGAGACATTTTTACAGCATTTCCTTAAAATGACAACACCTCCGCTTCCAAGAAATTCTTCTGAGGGAATTATTGATCCGGTAAAGGAAGATTTTTCGGCATTTGTATTCAAAATACAGGCCAATATGAATAAAGCACATCGTGACAGAATTGCTTTTATGAGAATCTGTTCCGGCAAATTTACGGCTGGCATGGAGTCATTCCATGTGCAGGGAGGCAAGAAGATAAGACTTTCACAGCCACAGCAGATGATGGCACAGGAAAGACATATTGTTGAGGAAGCATATGCCGGTGATATTATCGGTGTATTTGACCCGGGCATTTTCTCAATAGGTGATACAATCTGCAATTCCAATAAAAAGTTTGCATTTGAAGGAATTCCGACATTTGCACCTGAACATTTTGCGAGAGTACGCCAGATTGATACGATGAAGCGTAAACAGTTTATAAAAGGTATCAGCCAGATTGCACAGGAGGGTGCAATTCAGATTTTCCAGGAGTTCAATACAGGAATGGAAGAGATTATTGTTGGCGTTGTCGGTGTTCTTCAGTTTGAAGTATTAGAGTACAGATTAAAGAACGAGTACAATGTTGATATTAAGCTTGAACCGCTTCCATATGAGCATATCCGCTGGATTGAAAATCCTGAAGAAATCAATATGTCAAGAATTGTTGGTACTTCAGATATGAAGAAGATTAAAGACCTCAAAGATAACCCGCTTCTCTTGTTTGTAAACAGCTGGAGTGTTAATATGGTATTAGAGCGTAATGAAGGACTTAAACTTTCTGAGTTCGGTAAAAATAATTAGTTTTTATCGTAAGATATATGAATTAAGGTGGTTTAATGAATAAAGATAAAAAGATACTATTTTCATGGAAAAGAATAATTGCGGTATTTATGCTGTTTACAATGCTTGCAGCATCAATTGCCGGAGTGTCGCAGTATTTCGGACCTGTTGCTGTAAGGGCCGAAAATGCAGTCGCCACGGGACATGTGAATTCAGGTGTTTCCGGGTTGCGTGTGCGTACACAGCCTGATACGCAAACAGGACAGATTATAACGGTTGTCGATGATTCTTTTACATTTGACATTTATGAAACAGTATACACAAGCGATACTTATTATTGGTACAAAATAGGTTTTGACTACAATGGTTCATATACTTATGGTTATATAAGTGGTGAATATACTTCAAAAGATAATTCTTATTCGGAAGATATGGATTTTGAAAGCTATCTTAATGAGCAGGGATTTCCGGATTCATATAAGGATGGGCTGCGTCAGCTTCATGCGGATTATCCCAAATGGGTTTTTGTTGCAGATCATGTCGGAAAAGACTGGAATGAAGTTATTGACAATGAGAATGTTATAGGACGAAGCCTTATATATGGCAGTGCAAAGAGCTCATGGAAGTCTGTTGAATCAGGATGTTATAACTGGAATTCGGGCGAGTGGACAGAGATGGACAGTGGTGGCTGGGTTCAGGCTTCAAGAGAACTTATCGAGTACACAATGGATCCACGGAATTTCCTTTCAAATCCATATATATTTATGTTTGAAAGTCTTGCATATGATTCTTCTTTGCAGAACGAATCCGGTGTAGAGCAGATTATATCAGGAACATTTATGGAAAATTCAGATCATGATTTGAATTTTGAGGAAAATAATTATACATACGCATCAGGACTTATGCTTGCGGGCAGACAGTCAGGTGTTAGTCCTTATCATCTTGCAACACGTATTTTACAGGAGCAGGGAAATACGGGATACGGTTCATGCATTTCCGGTAATGTTGCAGGATACAGAGGATATTATAATTATTATAATCAGGGAGCTGTAAAGAGCGGAAATATTTCAGCTGTTGTAAATGGCATGAAATATGCAAGCCGCTCGGATTCTGATTCGCTTCGTCCGTGGAACACACGAATGAAATCAATTGTCGGCGGTGCAAAGATGATTGGCAGCAGTTACATAAACCGCGGACAGAGCACGATTTATTATGAAAAATTTGATGTTGTTTCATCGTCACCATACTGGCATCAGTATATGACTAATGTTATGGCACCTAGAAGTGAGTCGCAGAAAGCAGCAAATGCTTATTCAGACAGCACAAAATATAATACAGGTCTTGTATTTACAATTCCTGTATACGATAATATGCCGCAGGAGACATGTACAGCACCTGATGGCGACGGAGATCCTGGTAATCTTTTATCAGATATGTATGTTGACGGACATTCAATTACACCGTCATTCAAGAAGTATACTCAGGATTACAGCCTTATCGTTGACAATAATGTTGACAGAATAAATATTAATGCATCTGCAATATCAGGTTCATCATGGATTGACGGAGCAGGCGAACACAGGCTTAATGTCGGTGAAAATAATATAGAAGTTACGGTACATGCAGAAAATGGTTCTGACAGGACATATTATCTTACAGTAGTAAGAAAAGAGCCGTCAGAAAATCCAAATCCTCCATCACCTGATCCGGCACCGGAAAATCCGTCATTTGATACAGGATATAATCTTGACAGTGACAATATGTATATTTCGGGCGTAAAAGCTGGTGACAATGCAGGAACTGTTCTTGGTAATGTGAGGACACAAAATGCCACAGCTTATATCTGTAACAGAAATGGAGACAGAAAAGGCGATGGCGATATAATTGCAACCGGCGACCGTCTTGTCATAAATGATAATTCAGGTAATGAATATGCTTCTTACACATTTGTTGTCTATGGAGATATCAATGGCGATGGTGAAATTGACCTTATAGATATTGTTAAGATTAAGAGACATATTCTTGAATTATCACAGCTTAAGGGAGAATTCCTGCGTGCTGCGGATATTAACAGGGATGGTGAGATTGACCTTATAGATATCGTTGCTGTAAAGAGGCATATTCTTGGAATGAAAGAGATTACACAGTGATTTTTCTGAGAGATTGGAGAATGTTAATGAATAAGATTAAAAAATATACAAGTCTGGCTGTCGTTATGATTGTTATAATGACACAGTTTCTTGCATTTAAACAGAAAGTTAATGCAGCACCTGCTGTAGGCACAAGTGTCAGTTCAGCAAGCGGAAATGTCGGCGATGTAGTAAGCGTTACAGTAAATATATATGCTGATTTTAAGCTTGGTGCATCAAGAATGTACTTGAGTTATGATGCCGATATGCTTGAATATGTAAGCGGTGCTGATGCCGGTGGTGCAGGAAGCGTCAATTGGCTGGATACAGGTGATAATCCTGTTAGTAAAACTATTAATTTTAAGATTATAGCTTCCGGTTCTTCTTCAGTGAGTGTAATAGGTTCATCTTATGTTGTTGGACTTGATGAATATTCGGATGAAAAGATTCAGGTAACAGGCTCTTCCGGAACTGTTTCAGGAAAGACAGGCGGTAATTCAGGCAATGATGATAATGGTGGCAATTCCGGCAGTGACGATAACGGTGGCAATCAGGGAGAAGATGATAATAACGGCGGTGAAAGCTATTCGTCAGATAATTATCTTTCATCACTTGAAATAAGTCCGGGAAGTCTTTCTCCGGCATTTTCAGTCGGAAGAACATCTTATTCGGTTTCAGTCGCAGATGATGTTACTAAGCTTATTGTAAGTGCCGATACAAGAGATGGTAATGCCAATGTGAGAATTTCAGATACAAGTCTTTCAGCCGGTCAAAATACGATTTACATAACCGTTACAGCCGAGAATGGCGATGAGAGAACTTATACATTGAATGTAACAAGAGGTGGGACCCAGGAGTCATCATCTGATTCGGAAAACAGCTCAAATCAGCAGAATGAACCACAATATACAAAAGTGACAATGAACGGAACGGATTTCGTTATTTCTGATGATTTTGGTGCATATCCACTTCCTGATGGATTTGAAGAGACAGAGATTGATTATAACGGAACAAAAGTTAAGGCGGCTAAAGGTTATGCTGGAAAAGTTACTATAATGTATCTTGATGCTGTGCTTTCTCCTGAGAAATCAGGATATTACATTTATGACAGCGTCACAAAGACATTTTCAAAATATATCCAGATTGCACAGCCTTCAATATCATATGTGATATTAAATATCACATCTTCAATGGAAATACCGGCAGGATATAAACTTAGTGAAGAACAGATAAACGGTATGGATGTGATAGTGCTTAAAGGAAGCAGTGACCAATACTGCCTGTTTTACGGAGTGAGCAGTGACGGTGTGACAGGCTGGTATTGTTATGATTATAAATATCAGACAATCCAGAGATTTTTTGCACTTCCGGATTCTGTAAAAACTGTTGCCGGTATATCTGAAAATGTGTCAGGCGGCACGTTATTATCAGGTACTTTTATCTGGAAGATTATAAGTGCGGTATGTGCTGTTGCTGCAGTGGCGGCTGTAATCTGTGCAGGTGTATTTGCTTCCAAATCATCTAAAAATAAAAAAATTGCAAGAGAACTTGTCGGAAACCAGTTTGATGAAGATGAATTTGATGATGAAAATGAACTTGAAGATGATGAAGATGATGAAGATGATGAAGATATGCCTGATTCTGACAATGACAGCATTGTCATAGATGACGATACTGTTGAGACGCTGGATATTACAGAGGTTATGGATTCGGATGATGATAAATAACTGACATAATAAGTTTAACGATTTTACTTGAAATAATTTAATAAATGAAGTAATATTATATTATTAAAAATCTTGAAACTAAAACTAAGGAGATTCACGTTATGTTTGGACAATTATTTGGAAAATACCTTGTAAAAGAAAATATTCTGGATGAAGAGACACTCAATAAGATTTTAAGTGCACAGTTACAGATAAGAGTTAAGCTCGGAGTTATAGCTGTTGCTGACAAGCTTCTTACAACTGAGCAGGCAGATGAGATTAACAGAATCCAGCAGCAGGAAGATAAGAGATTTGGTGACATTGCTATCGAAAAAGGATGGCTTACAGATGCACAGATATCTGAACTTCTTGAAAAACAGGGTAATCCATATATGCAGTTTTTACAGGTCCTTGTTGAAAACAGCAGCATTAAGATATCTAAGATTGATGGATATATTGATGATTTCCAGAAAGAACTTGGACTTAATGATGAACAGATGGCTGCACTTAAAAAGGATGATGTTGATGGCGTTGTAGGTGCATTTACAAAGGATGCGCAGGGTTATGCGGCTAAGATTGCAAGCCTTGTATTAAGAAATATAACAAGATTTGTAAGTAATAATTATTACATTGATAATATGAAAAAGATTGACCACCTTGATTACAGATGTATGGCAGCCCAGAAGAGCGAAGGTGCACATGATTTCTGCATTGGTTTTGCGATGAAAGATATCAATGAAACATTTATTAAGGTTGCAGAAGGATATACAGGTGAACAGTTTAATATGACAGGTGTTGAAGTAAGCGATGCAGTCGGAGAATTTGTCAACTGTATAAGTGGTCTTTTTGCTACAGCAATGGCAAAGGATGGCATGGAATTAGAGATTCTGCCACAGGTTGCATATGAGAATCAGGTTGCCAAGGGTGAAGCATATGTTATGCCTATATTTATTGATGGTGAGGAGCTTGATTTGTATGTTGCAATTGACAGCAATGCACAGCCAGGCAGCATGCCTATCATTGGAAAGATGAGGGTAAACCAGACGCAGTCAGATATAAAAGATGCAAAGGGCACTGTAGTTATTGTTGATGACTCAGGTATGTCAAGAAAGATGCTTAGAAATATTCTTGAAGAGGCAGGATTTGCAGTTGTTGGCGAAGCTTCTGACGGAATAGAAGGTGTTCTTGCATACAAGCAGTTCAGTCCGGATGTAATTACACTTGATATTACAATGCCTAATATGGATGGTACGGAAGCATTAAAGCAGATAAAAGATTATGATGAAGATGCAAAGGCTGTTATGATTACAGCAGCCGGCCAGCAGAATAAAGTCATAGAAGCATTAAAGATTGGTGCAGAGAAGTTTATAACAAAGCCTTTTGATAAAGAAGAAGTTGTTAAAGCGGTTACAGAACTTGCAGCAGAATAATAATAAATAACAATGAGCTGTTCGCTTGTATCATTAAGATTTGGCGTGACAGCTCTATTATTTTGTGCATAATATTATGTATGAATGACAGATATATTAATGATTTATGAAAATTATAAAAGCAATACAATAAAGATGATATATTCGTATGAAGAATTAAAAGAGAATTTATAAATTACAAAAAATTACAAAAAAAATAAAAAAAGTGTTGACAGATGTCACATATAATGATATTATAACTAAGCGTTGTGAGTGCAACGGCAAAACATAATAAGCAGTCGTGGCGGAATTGGCATACGCGCTAGACTAAGGATCTAGTCCATATTGCTTGGGTGCGGGTTCAAGTCCCGCCGACTGCACTGAGTAAGAACGGTAGAGCATTTTGCTTTACCGTTCTTTTCATATATACAAATAATAATGTGCATATAATAATCCGGTATAAAAACATTTTTTAAAAAATAGTAGACAAAACACAAATTATAGTGTAATATATCATTTGTTGTTACGAAACAGCTTAAACAAAGGTTTTGCTGTGAAACAATTTAATGAGCAGTCGTGGCGGAATTGGCATACGCGCTAGACTAAGGATCTAGTCCATATTGCTTGGGTGCGGGTTCAAGTCCCGCCGACTGCACTACTGTAAGAAGCGGTGAAGCATTTTGCTTTGCCGCTTTTTTATTTTGCAGGTGGCTGGCCGGAATTCATGAGAGCATGGTAAAACTGGTGAATGCCGCGAATTAAAAAGGAGGCTATATGAAGAAAGTTTTAACGATTGCCGGAAGTGATTGCAGCGGCGGTGCCGGAATACAGGCTGACTTAAAGACTATGATGGCACATAAAGTCTATGGGATGAGTGCCATTACGTCACTCACAGCACAAAATACTACAGGTGTATATGGAATAAGTGATGTGACACCTGATTTTCTTGCAAATGAGCTTGAATGTATATTTGATGATATATTTCCTGATGCAGTAAAAATTGGAATGGTATCCAATTCAGAACTTATAAGGACTATTGCCGATAAATTGAAAAAATACAAACCGAAAAATATCGTTTTGGACCCGGTTATGGTTTCAACAAGCGGGTCAAGACTTTTGGAAGAAGAGGCTAGTGCATCATTGATTAACATTCTTATGCCGCTTGCAGATATAATTACGCCAAATATACCTGAGGCTGAGGTTTTATCATCAATGAAGATAAGCAAGTCAGAAGATATGATGGAAGCTGCTAAAGTTATAAGCGATAAGCTTGATGGCAGGACAGCGGTGCTGGTAAAAGGCGGACATGATCTTAATACGGCGAATGATCTGCTTTATTGTGACGAAAGAGCAGTCTGGTTTGAGGGTGAGAGAATAAATAATGATAATACTCATGGAACAGGCTGCACATTATCATCTGCGATAGCATGTAATCTTGCAATGGAAAATGATATGGCATCTGCTGTAGAAAATGCAAAGAAATATATATCAGGTGCTTTAAAGGACGGACTTAATCTTGGAAAAGGCAGCGGACCTTTAAATCATGCTTTCTGGCTTGATATCAACAGATAATAAAAAACAGAGGAAAATAATATGGATAGTTTTATATACAGCATTAATTCAACTGTTCCGATATTTCTTGTCATGATACTTGGATGGGTTATAAAACGGCTTGGTATAATTGATGACAATTTTGCTTCTAAAGCAAATAAATATGTATTTAAGGTGGCACTACCGGTGCTTTTATTCCGTGATTTGTCAGCTACAGATTTTAAAAGCCAGTTTGATGCAAAGTTTGTGATTTACTGTATGGTGGTTACAATTCTTATGTTTTCAATAATATGGATTTTAACAGAGATTTTTATGAAAGATGAATCTATGAAGGGGGCATTTGTTCAGGCATCATTTCGAAGCAGTGCGGCAATTCTTGGCATGGCTTTCATACAGAGCATGTATTCAAGCACAGGAATGGCACCTCTTATGATTGTTGCTGCCGTGCCGCTGTTTAATATATTTTCTGTTATTGTTCTTACATTTAAAGCAGTACCTGAGAATGCAGATGGCAAAGCAGCTGAAAAAGATAGTGCATCAAATATAAAGAAAGCATGTATTAATATAGCCAGAAATCCGATTATTATCGGTATTGTACTTGGATTTCTTGCGTCGGTTGCAGGGCTTAAACAGCCGGTTATCATGCAGAAGACGATTCAGTCGGTTGCCCAGACAGCGACCCCGGTTGCTTTAATATGTATCGGTGCCGGATTTGAGGGCAGCAAGGCTATAAAGAAGATAAAACCTACGCTTACAGCAACATTTATCAAATTGGTAGGTATAGCGGCCATAGCTATACCGGTGGCAGTTATGATGGGATTCAGAAATCAGGAACTTGTCGCAATTCTTATAATGACTGCCTCTCCATCAACAGTAACATGTTATATAATGGCAAAGAATATGGATAATGACGGTGTTCTTTCTTCAAGCATTATTGTTCTTACAACACTTCTTTCAAGCATAACATTAACAGGGTGGATTTTTGTGCTTAGGAGTTTGGGCTTGATTTAGAGAGACGGACATGTTATAATTATCGATAGTTTAAAAACAGAAGGAGGAATTGTCGTGAAGCATATTAAGACAATCAGCAATCGTGTATTAAAAGATACAATGAAGCATGGCGGATGTGGCGAGTGTCAGACATCATGTCAGTCAGCATGTAAGACATCATGTACAGTCGGCAACCAGAGCTGTGAGAATAAGAATAACTAAGTAACAGTTGTTGTGTTACAGCAGTAATCAGTAGAAAAGGAGAGCGTGTTAAGCATTTTCGACACGCTCTTATTTTCTTTAAAAAAGATTTGGACAGGAACGGAGAACAAATGGTACACCAGTATAAAAATAACGGATATAATATTGTTCTTGATGTAAACAGTGGTTCGGTTCATGTTGTAGATGATATGGTATACGATATTATTGAACAGTATGAGAACCATTCATTGGATGAAATCATAGAACTTCTGGAGAATAAGTATCCTGAAAGTGATGTGCGTGAAGCATATAATGAGATAGAGCAGTTAAAAGAAGATGGACAGCTCTTTACAGAAGATATTTATGAACCATATATAGATTCATTTAAGGACAGGCCTACAGTTGTAAAGGCATTATGCCTGCACATTGCACATGACTGCAATCTTGCCTGTAAGTATTGTTTTGCCGAAGAGGGGGAATATCATGGAAGAAGAGCTATGATGAGCTTTGAAGTCGGCAAGAAAGCACTTGACTTTTTAGTTGCTAATTCGGGTTCAAGACGCAATCTTGAAGTTGATTTCTTTGGCGGCGAGCCTACAATGAATTTTGAGGTTGTAAAGCAGCTTGTAGAGTATGGAAGAAGTCTTGAAGAGGCTAATAATAAAAAGTTCAGATTTACACTTACAACTAACGGAATTCTTCTTGATGATGATATTCTTGAATTTGCCAATAAAGAGATGGGAAATATTGTTTTAAGTATTGACGGACGTAAGGAAATCAATGATTTAATGCGTCCTACAAGAAACGGACATGGCAGTTCATATGATATTATAATGCCTAAGTTTAAGAAGGTAGCAGAGAGCAGAAATCAGAATAATTATTATGTAAGAGGTACATTTACACATAATAATCTTGATTTTGCAAATGATGTTCTTCATCTTGCTGATGAAGGATTTGAACAGATTTCGGTGGAGCCTGTTGTAGCACAGCCTACAGATGATTATGCAATAAGACCGGAAGATGTACCTTTTATATGTGAACAGTACGATTTACTTGCAAAAGAGCTTGTAAAGCGTAAAAAGGCCGGTAACGGATTTAACTTTTTCCATTTTATGATAGACTTAAACGGCGGACCATGTGTTGCAAAAAGACTTTCAGGATGTGGTTCGGGATGCGAATATCTTGCGGTGACACCATGGGGCGATTTTTATCCATGTCATCAGTTTGTAGGAAATGAAGATTTCCTTATGGGTAATGTGGATGATGGTATTACCAGAACAGATATACGCGATATGTTTAAGAATAGTAATGTTTATTCTAAGGAAAAGTGTAAGAATTGTTTCGCTAAGTTTTATTGCAGTGGTGGGTGTGCTGCAAATTCTTACAATTTCCATGGGAATATTAACGATGCATATGACATCGGCTGTGACTTACAGAGAAAAAGAATTGAGTGTGCTATTATGATTAAAGCAGCACTCGCAAATGACTAAAAAAGAAGGGAGTTTTACTAAAAAAATGAAGTACAGCAAAGCTAAAAAAATAGTGTATTCAATTGTGATACTCGCTATGATTATCGGCTTTACACTGATTTCTGTTTTCGGTATTGACGAAAATGGTTCAGGAAGTGCCAAAGATATTAATCTTGGACTTGACCTTGCCGGTGGTGTAAGTATTACTTATGAAATACAGGAGGACAATCCAAGCAGTCAGGATATCAAAGATACAATCGCAAAGCTTGAAAAACGTGTGGAGGGCAAGAGTACAGAATCACAGGTTTACGAAGCAGGCGACAAGAGAATAACAGTTGAGATTCCTGGTGTTACAGATGCTAATGCAATTCTTGAAGAGCTCGGTACACCTGGTTCTTTGGAATTTCTTGACAGTACAGGATATACAGCATGGTCAAAGGGAGAGGAATATACGCCACTCCTTACAGGTTCTGATGTAAAGGGAGCACAGGCTTATACAGATACAAGCTCATCATCATCAACATCATTTGGTGTTCAGCTTACATTTACTGATGATGGAGCAGCAAAGTTTGAGCAGGCAACAAGAGATAACCTTAATAAGATTATCTATATTGTTTATGATGGACAGGTAATAAGCTATCCGACAGTAGAGTCTGTAATTTCAGGCGGAACAGCTTCTATTACAAATATGGAATCATTTGAATCAGCTGATAATCTTGCAGTATTCATAAGAATAGGTTCAATTCCTCTTACACTTAACGAGGTAAGTTCTAATGTAGTTGCTGCACAGCTCGGACATAATGCAATCCGTACAAGTGTTATTGCAGCTGCAATCGGTCTTATTGTACTTTGCATTTTTATGATTGTTTCGTATAGAATTCCTGGTGTTGTTGCAACACTTGCATTATGGATTTACACAGCACTTGTACTTGTACTCGTAAGCGTATATGATATAACACTTACACTTCCGGGTCTTGCAGGTATTATTCTTGGTATAGGTATGGCTGTGGATGCCAACGTAGTTATCTATTCAAGAATACGTGAGGAAATCGGTGCAGGAAGAAGTGTTGAGTCGGCTATTCAGGCAGGTTATTCAAAAGCTACATCAGCAATTGTTGATGGTAATATAACAACTCTTATTGCAGCAGTAGTTCTCTACATATTTGGTACTGGTCCTATCAAGGGATTTGCCATGACACTTGCTCTTGGTATTGTTGTATCAATGTTTACAGCACTTGTAATCACAAGAGTAATCATGAAGCTTTTCTACAACTTTGGTATTACAGATGTAAAATGGTACGGAAGAACTATTCATACAAAGAAGTTTAATTTCCTTGGCATCAGAAAATGGTGTTTTATCGGTTCGGCAGTAGTTATTCTTGCTGGTTTTATCGGTATGGCAGGATTTAAGGCATCAGGAAACAGAGCTCTTAATTACAGTCTTGAATTCGTAGGTGGTACAACAACTACTTACACATTCCAGCAGGAATATTCACAGGAACAGATTGAAAATGAAATTATTCCTGTAATCAGACAGGCTGCCGGTATTACAGAAGTACAGCAGCAGAAAGTTAAAGACAGCACAAAAGTAACATTTAAGACAACAGATCTCACACTTGACCAGAGAGAAGCAGCGGAAGAAGCTGTAAAAGCTAAGTTCCCTATTCAGGATGGAACAATTGTTGAATCAGATACAATCGGTTCTTCAGTTAGTGCTACAATGAAGCAGAGTGCATTTATTTCAGTTATTATTGCAACAATCTGCATGCTTATTTATATCTTTATCAGATTCAGGGATATCAAATTTGCACTTGCTGCAGTTATCGCACTTGTTCATGACTGTCTTGTTGTACTTGCATTCTATGCCCTTGCAAGAGTTCAGGTAGGTACAACATTTATTGCATGTATGCTTACTATTGTAGGTTATTCAATCAACAGTACAATTGTCATTTTCGACAGAATCAGAGAAAGCTTAAAGAATGCTAACAGAAAGACTAATATTGCTGAGCTTGTAAATGAAGCAATTGGTAATACATTTACAAGAACATTCAATTCATCTCTTACAACATTTATCATGCTTCTTTCATTATTTATTTTTGGCGTGACATCAGTAAGAGAATTTGCACTTCCACTTATGGTTGGTGTAATTGCCGGTGCATATTCATCAGTATGTATTACAAGTGCATTATGGTATGTTCTTGGCGGTAAGAAAATCGGAGCACAGGCTGAGGAAGCAGCAAAGGAAGAAAAGAAGAAAAAAGCTGCTATTGGCGAAGATGGCTCACAGGTTTAAAAAGTATATTCAATTGGAATATTGAGTGATTATTGAAAGGGGGGAGCTTGCTCTCCCTTTTCTTTTATGGAGAAAAATTATGAGTAAATGGATGGTTTATGCCAAAAAGGCTGACTTTAAAGCAATTGCGGCCAGATATGGAATTGACCAGGTTATAGCCAGAATTATAAGAAACCGTGATGTATGCACGAATGAAGAGATTGATATGTATCTTGGCGGAGATATATCAAGTATGCATGATGCACATTTATTAAAGGATGCAGACAAAGCGGCGGATATTATTATTGATAAAATAAATCATAGAAAACATATAAGAATAGTTGGAGATTATGATATTGACGGCGTATGCTCTGTTACGATATTATTAAAGGGTCTTAAAAAAGCAGGAGCAGATGTAGATTACACAGTGCCTGACAGAATAGCTGACGGATATGGAATTAATGAAAATATTATTAATCATGCCATTGAAGATGGTATAGATACAATTGTGACATGTGACAATGGAATTGCAGCAATACCACAGATAAATTATGCTAAAGACAATAACATGACAGTAATTGTAACAGACCATCACGATATACCTTTTAAGGAAGAAAATGGAGAAAAAGTATTTCTGGAATCTGATGCAGATGCGATAGTTAATCCAAAACAGAAAGAGTGTAAGTATCCTTTTAAAATGCTTTGTGGTGCAACAGTTGCATACAAACTCATAGAGATTATTTATGAGCGTCTTAATCTAAATCCGGAAGACTTAAATGAATACAGGCAGCTCGCAGCTATTGCCACAATCGGAGATGTGGTTGACCTTGAAGATGAAAACAGGGTTCTTGTAAAATTTGGACTGTCAACATTGAAAAATACGAAAAATACAGGAATACGTGCTTTGGTAGATGCATGTCAGATTGAGATAGCCTCTCTTTCATCATATCATATTGGTTTCGTTATAGGCCCATGTCTTAATGCTGGCGGACGTCTTGAAACAGCAAGGCATGCGGTAAGTCTTCTTTTGGAAGAAAATCCAGGCGAAGCCAGAGCCAAGGCAGAAAAGTTACGTTCACTTAATGAAGAACGTAAGGATATGACAGAAAAAGAAGCTGCAAAAGCTATTGATATGGTGGAAAATACGGAACTTATCAATGATAATGTTTTAGTTGTGTATCTTCCGGAGTGTCATGAGAGTGTTGCCGGAATAATCGCCGGAAGAGTGAAAGAATATTTTTACAGACCGACGTTTGTTATAACTGATGCAGCTGAGGGAGCAAAAGGTTCAGGCCGTTCCATAGAGGGCTACAACATGTTTGAGGAGATAACAAGATGTGGTTATCTTTTAAATAAATTCGGAGGTCATCCGATGGCGGCAGGAATATCACTTGACAAAGAAAATATTGATGAATTCAGGTGGCAGCTTAATCATAACCAGAAACTTACAAAAGAGCAGCTTACACCTGTTACATGGATAGATGTTCCAATGCCTCTGGGTTATGCAGGATTTCCGCTTATTGAGCAGTTAAAGCTTTTGGAACCATTTGGCAAAGGAAATGAAAAACCTGTATTTGCAGATAAGAATCTTAGGGTAAGACAGGCTTCAATAATAGGGAAAAACAGGAATGTTTTAAAAATGGTGCTGGAAGATGCAAATGCATATTCGTATGATGCTATAATGTTTCGTGCTGACAGCATGAATGTTCCAAAGAGGGAGCAGAATATTTCAATTGTTTATTATCCATCCATCAATGAATTTAATGGGAAAAAGACTATTCAGTTTGTTGTTACGGAGTGGAAATAAAATAGGGAAGTTGAAAAGGAGAAAGAGAAAATGAAAAAGAAACTCATGGCATTGATTTTATGTATGGTAATTGCACTTGGGCTTACTGCGTGCCGGATGCCTTCTGACGGTAAAAGAGATGCAGACAACAGTGATGTGACACAATCACAGACACAGAGCTATGAAGCAAAAGATATTACAGTTGCTGCCTTGAAGGGACCTACAGCGATTGGAATGGTTAAGCTTATGGAAGATTCAAAAGAAAAAAAGACAGCCAATAATTATGATTTTAAGATTGCCGCATCTGCTGACGAATTCAGTTCGCTTCTGATAAAAGGAGATGTGCAGATAGCAGCATTGCCTTGTAATGCGGCTGCAACACTTTACAACAAAAGCAATGGCAAAATCAAGGTGCTTGGCATAAATACACTCGGTGTGCTTTATATCGTCGAAAAAGGAAACACGGTGCAGAATGTAGCTGATTTAAAAGGAAAAACAATTTATACAACAGGAAAAGGCACAACACCAGAGTATACACTTAAATATCTTTTGAAAAAGGCAGGGCTTGATGCTGAAAAAGATGTGAATATTGAATTTAAGTCAGAGGCTTCAGAGGCAGCAGCAATGCTTGCTTCATCAGATTCAGGTGCAGTTGCAATGCTTCCGCAGCCATATGTTACAACTGTTATGGCGGCAAACAGCGATGTAAGAATTGCACTTGATGTAACAAAAGAATGGGAAAATCTTTCAACAGACGGAAGCACTGTTGTTACTGGAGTTATAGCTGTTAATGCAGATTATTATGAAAAGAATAAAGCAGCAGTTGCCAAATTTATGGAAGAGTATGAAAATTCAGTTGATTTTGTAAATTCAAATGTTGATACAGCAGCAGAATATGTTGAGAAATTTGGTATATTTAAAGCGGCAGTTGCCAAGAAAGCAATTCCATATTGTAATATCACATTTATCAAGTCAAATGAAATGAAAACACGCATAAATCAGTATCTTACAATACTTTATGAGTCAAACCCTTCATCAGTGGGCGGCAGTATGCCGGATGACAATTTTTATGCGGAATAAATAGAGTGTTTTCAGTCGGAATAAACAGATTAAATAAAAGCCGGTATCAGACAAAAGATGAAAATCGATAATGTCTGATACCGGTTTTTTATAATGCACTAAAGAAGTGATTTATGTTATTTTAAGAAGAATGTCTGTTAATGAATTCGGTTCTGTATTTTGAATACATGATTTTCTGGCTGTTATAGAGACTATAATAACCTGAGAGCAGATAGCTTAAAGCAATACATAACAGGCAGTATTTCAGACTTTCGCTGCCAAACATCTCTATTGAGAGAAGCAGAGATGTGAGAGGGCAGTTAGTTACGCCGCAGAATACCGCAACCATGCCGCATGCAGCACATATGCCTGTAGGAAGTCCGAATATCGGAGCGAGGAAGCTTCCAAGTGTGGCACCGACAAAAAGTGTAGGAACAATTTCGCCGCCTTTAAATCCGCCGCCAAGAGTGACAGCTGTAAAAATCATTTTCAAAAGGAATACATACCATGCACTCTGTTCGACAAAGCTGCGTGCAATTATGTCTGTACCGGCACCAAGATAATCAGTAGTGCCAAATAAAAATCTCATAATAATAACCAACACGGCTGCAACTATGATACGAACGTACTGGTTTTCAAAATGAGCAGTGAAAAAATGTGAGGCTTTGTGCAAAACAACACATAAAAGTATGCTTGCTACTGCAAAGATGAGTGACAGGATGAAAAATTTTATACCATTAGGAATACCAAACTGAGGGATTTCTTCTACAGTAAAACGTGTGGCGGCAAGGCCTGACATTGAGGAAATGCTGCTTGCTATAAGTGCAGCAACAGTACATGGAACGAGTGCTGCATAATACATTATGCCGACGCTGATAACTTCCATTGAAAAAACAGCTGCGGCTACAGGAGTTCCGAAAAGTGCAGAGAAGCATGCACTCATTCCGCACATTATCATTATTCGAGTGTCTTTGTCATCAAAGTTAAATAGCTTTGCAAAAGCGTTGCCTAAAGAACCGCCGACCTGAAGTGCTGCACCTTCTCGTCCTGCTGAACCACCGCATAGGTGAGTAAGGATTGTCGATACAATAATTAAAGGTGTCATTTTTAGCGGAACTTCTTCGTTGGACTGAATAGCTGTTATAACAAGGTTTGTGCCTTTACTGCTTTTACATCCGGAAAGGCGGTATATAAAAACTATGATAATACCTGATATTGGAAGCAAAAACAGTATCCATGGATGTGCAATTCTTATTTCGGCGGCAAAGTCGAGGAGTGAATGGAAAAAAGCTCCTATAAGACCGATTACAATACCTGATGCAATTGAGCATAACATCCACTTTATGAGAGTAAGGATGGCAAGACGCAGTCTCTGCAAAGTTGTTTTAATATACTCTTTATCAATAAAAGGTTTCATTTTACTCTCCGTTTCCAGTGTTAATATGGCTTACATCAAGCATGCTCATATTACTGTTATGATACATTTTGTTCATTGTTACGTCTTCTTTAAACCATGCCGGTGGATTGTAGCGTTCGGCTTCTTCAACAGAATCAAATTCAACTTCGGCAAGGATTGTTCCGCTAAAAACACCTTCAAATATATCAAGCTCAATAGTATGTCCGCTGTTATCAGGAATTTCATAGCGTTTTTTTGTTATTATATTGCCATCAGCCTTTTGAATAAGATGTTCATATGATTCTTTTGTGAGTGGAAGATTATATTCTTCTCTTGCGAGTAAACCTTTTCCCTTGTATGTAAGATAATATTCGTCGTTGTCCATTCTGACACGTACAACTGGAGAGGTTGAAAGATAACCCTGCTCGATTTTGCGGCATTTGTATTGTGGCAGATTGTCAGGAAGTTCCGATACAAGATATTTTTTTTCGATTTCCATTGCAGATATTCTCCATTTTATATTTAGTAAATGGCAAAGTGGTGGACTTTGCCTGTATGTTGCAAAAATAAAAGACCATGCTGGGAGAGCATATTAGAAAATGCAAACACATCATGGTCTTAAATCTTGCTTATTATAGATTATACTATATGATTAAGCGTTTACAGAATCCTTTAAAGCCTTACCAGCCTTAAACTTAGGAGCTTTGCATGCAGCAATCTTAATCTCAGCACCTGTCTGTGGATTCTTGCCTGTTCTTGCTGCTCTGTCAGAAGTCTCAAATGTACCAAAACCTACGAGCTGTACTTTTGAGCCATTCTTTAATTCATCTGTCACGGCCTCAATAAAAGCGTTTAATGCCTTTTCAGCATCCTTCTTTGATAATTCAGATTTTTCTGCGATAGCAGATACTAATTCTGTTTTGTTCATTATAGGAACATCCTCCTTAGATAAAAATATATTATACTTCTTTATACTCCATAAGGACTTATTTGTCAATAAGTTCTTCGGATAGCTCTTCCCATTTTTCGTACAATTCATCAAGCATTTCAGAGAGAGAAGTGCGTTCATTGTGAAGTTCGACAAGTTTTGCTGTGTCACTTGCAATATCAGGATTGTTATATTCTTCATCAATTGCACTGATGCGTTCTTCAGTCTGGCTGATTTTGTCTTCCGTGCGTTTCAGCTCATTTTTAAGTTTTTTAAGTCTTGCAGCTTCTTCTTTTGACTGCTGCCATTCTGCCTTTGAAGACCCCTGTGCTGATGACGGTGTCTGACAGGCTGATGGCACCATGCTGTCATTAATGGCAGCTGTAGCATCAGTAAGTGCTTTTGGTGTAAGTATATCCTTTTTTTCGATATAATAATCGTAATTGCCGATATAATTTACAATTGTATGCCCTGTAAGTTCAATAATTCTTGTGGCTGTTGTGTTGATAAAATATCTGTCATGTGAGACATAAAAAACAGTTCCGGTGTAATTATTGAGTGCATTTTCAAGAATTTCCTTTGAAACTATATCAAGATGGTTAGTTGGCTCATCAAGAATCAGAAAGTTGGCGTTTGAAAGCATAAGTTTTGCAAGTGATACACGTCCACGTTCGCCACCGCTCAAATCCCTGATATACTTAAATACTTCGTCACCGGTAAATAAAAATGCGGCGAGAGTGTTTCTTATCTGTGTGTTGTTAAGGTCAGGATAAGCATCCTGAATTTCCTCAAACAGAGTCTTATCAGGGTCGAGAACGTGATGTTCCTGGTCGTAATATCCGATTGTAACTTTTGAACCGAGAGTGATTTCACCATAATCAGCAGGAATTAAACCGTTAATTATTTTAAGTATTGTTGTTTTGCCTGTTCCGTTATTGCCGATGAGGGCAACGCGTTCGCCTCTTTTTATTTCAAAGTCAAGACCTGAAAATAAAAAGTTATCGCCAAAACTTTTTGAAAGGTCTTTGACAGTTAATACGTCATTGCCGCTTACTACTTTAGGATCAAGGCGTATATGCATTTTGTCGTTTAATTCTGTTGGCTTATCGACAAGTTCCATTTTGTCAAGCATTTTTTCACGGCTTTCGGCACGTTTGATTGATTTTTCACGGTTGAACTGTTTCAGTTTTGTGATTACTTCCTGCTGGTGTTTGATATCACGCTGTTGGTTTAGGTATTCTTTTAATTTCATGTTGCGAAGAACAGCTTTTTTGGCAGCATAGTCTGTATAATTGCCGGAAAATACCGTGACGGCAGTGTTGTCAATCTCGATAATCTTTGTGACAATTTTATCAAGAAAATACCTGTCATGTGCAACTATTAAGACGCTTCCATTATATGTGAGAAGATAATTTTCAAGCCATGCAATAGAATCCATATCAAGATGGTTGGTAGGTTCATCAAGCATGATGATGTCAGGCTTTGATATGAGCAGTTTTGCAAGTGCAACACGCGTTTTCTGACCGCCTGAGAGTGTGTTTACATGAAGAGAAAAATCCTCATCGCCAAATCCAAGACCTTTAAGGACACCGGTAACTTCACTTTTATATGCATATCCGTTATTCATCTCAAATTCATGATTAAGTCTTGTATACTGTGAAAGCAGGTTGTCAAGCTCATCGCCTGTAACATCTTTCATCTGTATTTCGAGACTGCGGATAGTATTTTCCATATCAATTAAATCCTGTTTAACAGACAGAAGTTCATCATATATAGTCTTGTCAGTTGAGAGGTTCTGGTGCTGTGAAAGATAACCGAGAGTTTTTCCTTTGGAGACAGTAACATTTCCTGAATCAGCGGGAAGTTCACCGACAATGATTTTTAAAAGAGTAGATTTTCCGGCACCATTGATTCCGATTATGGCAGCTTTTTCACGTTCTTCAAGGTGAAATGAGCAGTCATTTATAATCTGGTCAGTGCCAAACGATTTGCTTATATGGTTACATGATAAAATCATTTTTATATCCGTCCTTTGAAAATTTGCTTATACATGGTGACAGGTAAAAGACTTGTCTGCCACACTAATATTTTATTATAAATGGGAAATGCTTTATTTGCAATATGCATAGGAAGGCGATTGATATATTGAGTGTCTGAATTGTATGTAATAATAAACATTTTGACTTTATCAGCATAATTGTGTAAAATAAATCGATTATAAAGATTGCTTTTTACAGAGCAGGAATGGAGAATTAATGAAATTTGAAGAATTAAATTTAGATGAGAGAATATTAAGAGCTGTTGAAGATATGGGGTTTGAAGAGGCATCTCCTATTCAGGCTTCAGCTATTCCGGTTATTATGGACGACCGAGATGTGGTCGGACAGGCACAGACAGGTACAGGAAAGACGGCAGCATATTCTATTCCTGTTCTCGAAAAAATAGATCCTGATTTAAAGAAACTTCAGGCAGTAATACTCTGCCCGACAAGAGAACTTGCAGTCCAGGTTGCAGAAGAAATCAGAAAACTTGCAAAATATATGAGCGACATAAAAGTGCTTCCGGTATATGGCGGACAGGAGATTGTAAGACAGATTAAGTCATTAAAAGCTGGAGTGCAGATTCTTGTAGGTACGCCGGGACGTGTTATGGACCATATGAGAAGAAAGACAGTTAAATTTGATAATGTTTCAATGGTAGTTCTTGATGAGGCAGATGAAATGCTCGATATGGGCTTCAGGGAGGATATGGAGACTATCCTTACAGATACACCTGAAGACAGACAGACAATAATGTTCTCAGCGACAATGCCTAAGGCTATTATGGATATTGCAAAGAATTTCCAGAAGGATGCTGAAATTATCAAGGTTGTAAGAAAAGAACTTACAGTAAAGAATATTGAACAGTATTATTATGAAGTAAGACCAAAGAACAAGAATGAGCTTTTATGCAGGCTGATAGATATATATAATCCGAGACTTTCAGTTGTATTCTGTAATACAAAAAGACAGGTTGACGAGCTTATATCTGAGCTTAAAGGCAGAGGATATTTTGCAGACGGAATTCACGGAGATATGAAGCAGGCCCAGAGAGACAGGGTAATGGCTGATTTCAGAAGCGGAAAGACAGAAATACTTATTGCTACAGATGTTGCGGCAAGAGGAATTGACGTTGATGATGTTGATGTTGTATTTAATTATGACCTGCCTCAGGATGAAGAATATTATGTGCACAGAATAGGAAGAACCGGACGTGCCGGAAGAGAGGGTGTTGCTTTATCATTTGTTTCCGGAAAAGAAGCATATAAGCTGAAGGATATTGAGCGTTACTGCAAGACAAAAATCAAGGCAAAACCTATTCCATCAATGGATGATGTGAAAAATACAAAGCTTGAAGCAATATTTTCAAATATAAAGGAGACTATTGAAGCCGGAGGGCTTTCAGATATGGTTGAGGCTGTTGAGGACAGGCTTAATATGGAAGATTATACATGCCTTGATGTGGCTGCTGCACTTCTTAAAATGGTAGTAGGTGATTCACTTGAGGACAGAGAGGAACTTGAACAGGTTCATTATGACCTTGATGCTGACAGGAGAGGCATGGTAAGACTTTTTATCAATGTGGGTAAAAAAGATAAGATTAAGCCGGCTAATATTCTTGGTGCAATAACAGGTGAGTCAGGAATTCCCGGTAAGCTTGTCGGCTCTATCGATATGCTTGATAATTATACATTTGTTGAAGTACCTTCAAAGTATGCAGATGCAGTTCTGCTTGCAATGGAAAATGTTACCATAAAGGGCAGAAAAATCAGCATGGAAAAAGCAAAGGGAACAGGACGTAAAAAGAAGAAAAAAAGATAAAATTCATAGCAGATGCTATGAAAGGCGGGAGTTAATGATACATGCATGCTGATATAGTTCTTGGACAACTCGATAAAAATGAAGCATTAAGATATATGGGACACAGAGGTGAGGATATTGATGAGCAGCTTGATAAGCTTATAACAAAATGTGAGAAAGAAGTGCTTAGCTGTGTAAAACCCAGATTTGTATACAAAGTATGCGATATTTCAAGAGAAGAAAAAGGAATTCTTGTTAAAGATACGAATCTGTTTCTTACAGGAAATTCTATAAAAAAACATCTTGATGGATGCGATAAGGCTGTGCTTATGGCGGTTACGATATCTGCTGATGCAGACAGACTTATAAGAATAGCACAGATACGTGACATGGCTGAGGCTGTTGCGATAGACAGTCTGTGCAGCGTTGCAGTTGAACAGGCATGTGACCGGGCTGAACTTATCATAAAAGAGGAAAATCCCGGATATTACCAGACATTCAGGTTTGGACTTGGATACGGAGATCTGCCGATAAGTCTTCAGGGACAGTTCCTTCATGTATTAAATGCTCCAAAACAGATTGGGCTTAATGTCAGTTCGACAGATATGCTCACACCGACAAAATCAGTTACGGCAGTTATAGGACTGTCGAAAAATCCAATTCCTCAGAGGGCAAGAGGATGTCAGACATGCAGTATGAATAAGAAGTGTCAGTTCAGACAGAAAGGTGGACGTTGTAATGGCTAGAGATTTTAGAGAATTATTAAAAAGAGATTATGTTATTCTTGATGGAGCAATGGGAACAATGCTTCAGGCAGCAGGCATGAAAATGGGTGAAACACCTGAGATGCTTAATATTACACATCCGGAACTTCTTGTTTCTATTCATGAGCAGTATCTTAATGCCGGTTCAGATGTAATATATGCCAATACATTTGGCGGCAACGCTTACAAACTGGAAGAATGCGGACACAGCGTGGATGAACTTGTCACTGCAGGAATTAAAAATGCGATTACAGCCAGAGATAATGTCAAACCTGAGGCACTGGTAGCACTTGATGTAGGTCCGATAGGCCAGCTTTTAGAGCCTACAGGCACTTTAAGCTTTGAAGAGGCATATGAGATGTATGCAGAGGTGGTGAAAGCCGGAAGCAATGCGGGGGCTGACCTTGTTGTATTTGAGACAATGACAGACCTGCTTGATGTAAAGGCTGCTGTACTTGCCGCAAAAGAAAATTCTGACCTTCCTATAATGTGTACAATGACATTTGAGATGAATAAAAGAACATTTACAGGATGTATGGTTCCGTCAATGGCACTTACTCTTGAAGGACTTGGTGTTGATGCCATTGGTGTCAATTGTTCACTCGGCCCAAAAGAGTTAGAACCTGTTATAGAAGAAGTTACAAAATGGACCAACCTTCCTGTTGTAGTTAAGCCTAATGCAGGACTTCCTGACCCACAGACGAATGAATATAATGTGGGACCAAAAGATTTTGCTGAATTTATGAAAGATTTAAGAAAGTACGGAATCAGGGTATTCGGCGGATGCTGCGGTACAAATCCGGAATTTATTAAAGAACTTTCAGATATGCTTAAAGAAAATGGCAATGCAATTGTAAATGAGCTGCCACAAAAAGTAATTCCGGCAGCAGTATGTTCTGCAACAAAGGTAGTTCCGATAGACCAGCCGAGAATAATCGGTGAGAGAATTAATCCTACAGGCAAGAAAATATTTCAGGAAGCTTTGCGTAAAGGCGATATAGATTACATACTTAATCAGGCACTTGAACAGGTTCAGGCAGGAGCTGATATTCTTGATGTCAATGTCGGACTTCCGGGAATAGATGAGCGTGAGATGATGATAACAGCTGTCAAGTCACTGCAGTCAGTAGTGGATGTTCCGCTTCAGCTTGATTCTACAATTCCTGAAGTGCTTGAGGCAGCACTTCGTGTATACAACGGTAAGCCGATAGTCAATTCAGTAAACGGTGAGGAAGAGTCTCTTAAAAATGTTCTTCCACTTGTAAAAAAATACGGAGCTTCTGTTGTTGGACTTACTCTTGATAAAAATGGTATTCCTAAAAAGGCGGAAGACAGATTTGCAATTGCAAAGAAAATTCTAGATGCGGCACTTGCAATAGGCATTCCGAAAGAAAATGTATACATTGACTGTCTTACACTTACTGCATCTGCAGAGCAGGACGGGGTAGTTGAGACGCTTAAAGCACTTCACCGTGTCAAGACAGAACTTGGATTGAAGACAGTTCTCGGCGTATCCAACATTTCCTTCGGGCTTCCTAACCGTGTGCTTGTAAATCACATTTTTCTTACAATGGCACTTGAAAATGGACTTGACCTTCCTATTATCAATCCTAATATTGAAGAGATGACAGGTGCTGTAAGAGCTTACAAGCTTCTTGCAGGATTTGATAAGAATTCAGTTGATTTTATAAAGCATTATGCAGGAAAACAGATAGTACCAAAGATTGTCATTTCTGAAAATAAATCAGCAGGAACGGACACAAAATCAGGGCCGGATGGTGCAAAGGGCATACAGCAATCAGCTTCTGATAATGATACAGGACTTGAAGGTGATAAGCTTGCACTTTACAATGCAGTTCTTAACGGACTTAAAAATGAAGGTGCTGACTGTACAGCTAAGCTTCTGGAAAATACAGACTCAATGGAAGTTGTCAATGAAGTTTTAATACCGGCACTTGATAAAATCGGTGAGGAATTTGAAAAAGGCACACTTTTCCTTCCGCAGCTGATAATGTCCGCATCAGTTGCACAGGCGGCATTTGAAGTTATAAGAAAATTTATGATAAAAAGTGATGCGGCACCGGTGAGTAAAGGAAAAATTGTAATTGCGACAGTAAAAGGCGATGTGCATGATATAGGAAAAAATATTGTAAAAGTTCTTCTTGAAAATTATGGATATGATGTTATAGATCTGGGAAAAGATGTTCCTTATCAGGCTGTAGTTGATGCGGTAAAAGAAAATGATGTAAAACTTGTAGGACTTTCAGCACTTATGACAACAACACTTGTATCAATGAAAGAGACAATCGAACTTTTGCATGAAAATAATCTTGATTGTAAAGTTATGGTAGGCGGTGCTGTCCTTACACCGGAATATGCAAAAGAAATTCATGCGGATTTCTATGCGAAAGATGCGAAGGAATCAGTTGATATTGCCAAGAGAGTATTAGGCTGACTTTGACATTGTTTTAACATTGGTTTATAATAAAAAATACGAAAAAACAGGAAGGTACGGATGAGCAATATGGAAGAGACAAAAAAAATATCATCTGCGGTAATCAGGAGACTTCCAAGATACTATAGATATCTTGGTGAATTGATTGAAAGCGGTGTTCAAAGAATCTCATCAAAAGAACTCAGTGCAAGGATGAAGGTTACCGCATCGCAGATAAGACAGGATCTGAACAATTTTGGAGGGTTTGGCCAGCAGGGATACGGATATAATGTAAAGTATCTTTATGATGAGATAGCTAAAATTCTTGGTATTGACCGTACTCATAATATGATTATTATCGGTGCAGGTAATCTCGGTGCAGCACTTGTTAATTCGGGTGATTTTGCAAAGAGAGGATTTATAATAAAAGGTGTTTTTGATAATAATCATGAGCTTAAAGGCAAAAAGATAGGCAGTCTAGATATTATGATGATGGATGAACTAAAAGGGTTTATAAAAGAAAATAATATCGAGATAGTTGCACTTACAATTCCAAGACAGGCAGCAAGAGAAGTTGCAAAAGAAGTGGCTGAAGACGGAATAAAGGCAATATGGAATTTTGCACATACAGACCTTAATATGCCTGAAGATGTTGTAGTTGAAAATGTACATTTATCAGAGAGCCTTATGAGACTTTCATATAATATAGCAAATAAAAATGGTAAAACTCGTAATATACAGGAGGGGTGATTTATCATGGCAGATATTACATATGATTTAATAAAAGACACAGCATCATTTAATCATATTCCTATTCTTACACTAGATAAGAGATGGTATCTGCTTGTCCCGGAGGTCAGCAAAACTGACGAGATAAAGTATTGGGAAAAAAAGGTTAATGACCTGCTAAAAAAACAGGGACAGGTAACCAATGATTTAAAAGAAGTAAAAAAGATAAAAGAACAGGTTATTCAGGATGTCGTTGAAAATATGGAAGAAGACGGCAATGATTTTCGTCGTAAGAAACGTATGAATAAAAACCAGCGTCTTATACATGAAGCAAAAGACAAGATTGAATCACTTGAAGATGAAGAAAAAGAGATTCCAAGACAGCTGGCAGAAGCTAATAGAAAACTTCTGGTTGAAACGGTAAAGATGTGCTATGCGAAGATTAATGAAAACAAAGCAGATCTTGAAGTGCTGGATAAATGGATTGAAGCTACAAGAATCAAGCTCAAAAAGAATCTTCTTATAAAGCATGATAAGGAGAGTATGAACGAACAGCTTTATTCGGGAATGCATAATATCTTTGGACCGGAGATCATGGGAGTCCTTGATGATATTAATTCAAAAGGTCAGGAGTAACTGTATATGAAGTATTTACTTGATTCTGCTGCAATGAAAAAAATAGATGAATATTCAATAAAAACGACAGGGATTCCATCTGTAGTTCTTATGGAGCGTGCAGCATTGTCTGTATCATCATTTGTGGAAAAACTTGCATACAATAAAAAAGACAGCGGAAAAAAAGATATAAGCATCTGCGTTGTCTGTACAAAAGGAAACAATGGAGCTGACGGGCTTGCTGCCATACGTCAGCTTTATCTTCATGGTTATAAAACATTGGTGTATGAAGCTGGCAGAAAAGAGCCGGGAACAGATGAGTATGAGCTGCAGAAAAATATTATAAAAAATCTTGAAATTCCATTTGAATGTGCAGTACAAGATAACATACTACCACTGGATGAATATGATTTTATTATAGATGCAATGTTTGGAATTGGACTTTCAAGAGATGTCACGGGTGTTTATGCACAGATTATAGATGAGATTAACCGTGTCAGTGCAGTTAAGGTGGCGGTTGATATTCCGTCGGGGCTTAGTGCGGGAATAGTTCAGGTAAGCAATAAGAAAGTAAAAGCAGATTATACAGTTACATTTGGATTTGACAAGACAGGGATGGTTTTGTATCCCGGTAGGAAATATGCAGGAAAAGTAATAGTTTCTGATATAGGTTTTGCAGTCAGTCAGGACAATGTGCAAAAAATATTAGAAAATAATCCGGCAAGAATGATTGAAAAAAAGGATATTCTGACGATTCCCGAAAGAGAAGCAGACGGTAATAAAGGAACGAGCGGAAAAGTGCTTATAGCGGCGGGAAGCAGGAGTATGGGCGGTGCGGCGTTTATGTCAGCACAGTCTGCATACAGAAGCGGCTGCGGGCTTGTGAGGGTTTTTACACATGAAAATAATAAAAATGCACTTCTTACACTTGTGCCGGAATCAATATGTGACACATATAATGATAAAAACAGCAATTGTGATGAACTTACAAAATGGTGTACATGGGCTGACTGCATTATTGCAGGCCCGGGCTTATCGGTTTCAGGACAGTCAGAAGAGATTGTAAAATGCATTTTACAATCAGGTTCGGATGCAACATTAATACTTGATGCGGATGCTTTGAATATCATCTCAGAAAATGAAGAATATTATGAATATATAAGCAGATACAAAGGCAAAGTGATTATGACACCGCATGTTGGAGAAATGTCACGGCTTACAGGAAAAAGCATAGGACAGATAAAGGGAAATCCTGTGGAGACGGCATCATGTTATTCAAAAGAACATGGTGTTATATGCGTATTAAAAGATGCAGCAACAGTGGTTTGTGACCATGATGACATATATATCAATACTTCCGGAAATTGCGGAATGGCAACAGGCGGTTCCGGAGATGTGCTTACGGGAGTTATTGCCGGCATGATGTGTGCAGGATTTGATGATGAGTGTTTTGCAGCAGCACTGGCTGTATATATACATGGCTGTGCCGGTGATATGTGCCGGAAAAATCAAGGCACATTTTCAATGAAAGCATGGGATATTGCAGAGTCGTTAAGCACAGTTTTTACACAAAATAATACAGATTATAATTAAAAAATAAGGAATCGGGGAACAGAGTTAAAATGGGAAAGTATTACAGAGTATATGCAGATGTTGAACTCGGAAACATAGAATCCAATGTAGAGGCACTTATGGCACTTACGCCTGCCGGCACAAAGTCACTTGCAGTAGTCAAGGCAGACGGATACGGGCATGGAGACGTTGCAGTTGCAAAAGCAGTGTATTCAAAAGTCTTCGGGTATGCTGTTGCAACTCTTGATGAAGCAGTTAATTTAAGAGAAAATGGAATAGATAAACCTATATTAATACTTGGCTTTGTAAATACAGATGAATATGAAACTCTGGTTGAAAATGAAGTTGCAGCTACAGTTTTTGATTATGAGACAGCCGAGGAATTAAGCGAGGCGGCAAAAAAGACAGGAAAGACAGCAATATGCCATATTAAAGTAGATACAGGAATGAGAAGAATAGGAATGGAACCTGATGAGAGCGGTGTTATGCTTGTAAAGAAAATCAAGCAGCTTCCTAATCTTAATGTAAGAGGTATTTTTACTCATTTTGCAGCTTCGGATGAGACTGATAAAACATCAGCAAACAGACAGTATGAGAAGTTTAATGGTTTTATAAAAAAACTTGAAGATGATGGGATTACATTTGAAATAAAACACTGTGCAAACAGTGCGGCAGTTATAGATATGCCTGATACATATAAAGATATGGTGCGTCTTGGAATAGCAATGTACGGAATGTATCCTTCTGACGAAGTTAATAAAGATAAAGTTCAGCTTAAACCGGCACTTGAACTGAAAAGTCATGTTACTATGGTAAAGACAGTACCGGCAGGCGAACGTGTAAGTTATGGCGGAACATTTACAACACAGCATGAGACAAAGCTTGCAACTGTCTCTGTCGGATATGGAGACGGTTATCCGAGAAATCTTTCGTCAAAAGGATATGTGATTATCCGTGGACACAAAGTTCCTATTGTCGGACGTGTGTGTATGGACCAGATGATGGTTGATGCGACATCAATTCCGGATATACAAAGAAATGATGTTGTCACACTTATCGGAAAAGATGGAAATGAGGAGATAACTGTAGAAGAAATCTCTGCTCTAGCAGGAACATTTAACTATGAATTCGTATGTGATCTTAATAAAAGAATTCCGAGAAATTATTATTATAACGGCAGATACATAGGAAGCCATGATTATTTCCATGAAAAATGGAATCTTGAAATCTGAAACAGGCAATATATATTAATAAAAAATTGAATACACACCCGTAAGCTGGAAATACTACGATTATCAGATTAATAAATAGCTTTGGGGGAGTGTGATAGATTTGGTAATTAAACGTGGTGATATATTTTATGCAGATTTAAGACCGGTTGTCGGTTCAGAACAGGGTGGAGTAAGACCTGTACTTATAATACAGAATGATACAGGCAATAAACACAGTCCTACTGTAATATGTGCTGCGATAACATCAAAAATGAATAAAGCTAAGCTGCCGACACATGTTGAAATTGATTCAAAAAGATTTGATATAGTAAAAGATTCGGTCATTTTACTTGAGCAGCTGCGTACAATAGACAAGAAGAGATTAAAAGATAAAGTGTGTCATCTTGATAATGAGATTATTTCGCAGGTTAATCATGCTTTATCAGTTAGTCTTGAGATGGATTCTATTGACTGATAATATGTTTATATGTTACTATAAAAAAGCATACTGATTAAATTAGTTTGTTTAAGAAAGGATATAGAAGATGAACGAAGGCCATCCCGCGGATGGGAACGAAGGATTATTTTCTTCACTTTTTAAAAAGATTACAGGTAAAGTGAAGAAAGATGATGATGTAACAGAAGAAGAGATTATGGATATGGTCAATGAAGGCCATGAACAGGGTGTTTTAAAAGAAAATGAAGCTGAGATGATTGGCAATATTTTTGAGTTTGGGGAGAAACATGCATCTGATGTCATGACTCACAGAAAGAGTATTGTAGGAATTGAAGCTGATACTACAGTAGAAGAAGCTTTTGAATTTATAATGGGCGAGAATTATTCAAGATATCCTGTGTATGACGGTGATATTGATAATATCATAGGAATTCTTCATATAAGAGATCTGCTCAAGATATATTCAGAAGAAAAGAACAGAAAAAAGAAACTTGTCGATATGAAACATCAGGTTCTTTTTGATGCGAGTTATATACCTGAGACAAGAAATATAAGTGTTCTTTTTAAGGAGATGCAGTCCGATAAAGTACATATGGCAGTTGTTGTTGATGAATACGGACAGACAGCCGGTATTGTTACTATGGAAGATATTCTTGAAGAGATTGTCGGTAACATTTTTGATGAATATGATGATGAAGAAGTGCTTATAAGCCGCCAGCCTGATGGCAGTTATATAATAGACGGACAGACACTTCTTGAAGATATAGAAGATGCATTTGACATGCATTTTGACTGTGAAGATATTGATACTATAAATGGTTACCTTATTTATAAAATGGGGAAGATACCACAGGATAATGAACAGTTTGAATGTACTTGTGACGGATATTCATTCAGAGTGCTTGAGGTGCATGACAGGATGGTGACAAAAGTTGGAGCAAGGAGAGAAGAAGAAAGACAGCAGCCTGTTACATAACATTTTATACTATGGTATATATCAGGGGTGAGGATTATGATACCAGTAAGTTTAAGACATGAAGACAGTGAGGTTCTGGAAGCAAATTGTACAATTACAAAAGATTATCAGATTATAAGCGGCGATGAAAGTTTTTACAGGATGATTGGCGAGAATACAATGTTTCTTATGAATAAGCTCATTTATCCTGATGATTTGAATATATTTGAAGAATGTATTTTTTCTGATAAGAATAATTTTGTACTGCTTAGAATTCATACAGCAAAAGAAGTATTCAGATGGGTTTTGATGAAAAGACGTTTTGAAGCTGATGAGCCGGGGAGAATTGAGCTTCAGATTAAAGATGTAATAACACAGAATGATAAATTTGAACTGTATTATAACAATGTCCGTAAATACCGCGTATTTATGAATCAGATGAAGCAAAGATTTTTTGAATACGATTTTAAGACTAAAATTATAACTATATACTTTTATGTTAATGGACATTCGGAGATACTTGAAAAAGATATGCTTAGTGAGTGGCAGAAGAGAGTAATTAGGATGGGCTTTGTTGAAGGCGAGAATATAGAGCGTTTCAACAGAATGTGTGATGATATAGAAAATGGCATCGACAGTTTTTCATCGACATTCCAGTCTTCTTTTATGTCGCGTGGCACAAGAACAGATTTGCTCAATTTCAGGGGCGAGACAATGAGAGAAGGCTCAATTAACATGCTCGTTGTCGGTCTCATCGACGAAATTGGCGGAAGAATTGATGCACAGCCCGTACTTTATGATAATGATGTAAACAAAGATTCTGCTACAGGACTTCTTAATAAAAAGGCTGTAACGGAAGCGGTTATTGATGCACTTGCCGAGGCTGACACTCTTAATGACAGAAGAACTCTTTATCTTGCTGTAATGGATATAGATGATTTTAAAAATGTTAATGATACATATGGACATTATTTCGGTGATGAAGTTATTGCCGGATTTGCCGCTGAATTGCGAAAGAATATTGGTGATAAAGGAATTATAGGAAGAATTGGCGGCGATGAGTTTATATGTCTGTTTACTGACTGTCATAGTGAAGATGATGTAAGAATTTATCTTAAAGCGATAAGAAAAGGACTGAGTTTTTCTTTGGCTGAAAAACAGCCGGGATATGAATTCGGAGCATCGATTGGTGTTGCAAAGTATCCGCAGGATGGCACGGTATATGAAGAATTATTCCGTATTGCAGATGGATGCCTTTATATTGCAAAAGAAAAAGGCAAGAACAGATATATAATTTATGATGAAAAGCTTCATGGAAAAGCAATTGCAGAAGGAATCAAGAATGGACATATAATCGGTGGTGACTTTATGAAGCCTTACGAGAAGGGTAATATGACTGCCGATATGATTGCAAGGATAGTGAAAGATGGCAGAAATGCAATAGATAGTGTATTTACCGAATTGATGGATAAGATGCACATTCAGGGTATATGTGTATATGCCGGTGATGACATGGCATGTGTCAAGAAGTATGGCAAATATGGAAATCACCCGCAATATGCCGCACTTATGGGAAATGATAAATATCTTTCTTTATTTAATGAGAATGGAATTAATGTTATCAATAATATAACATCGCTTGCAATGGATTTTTATGATATATATAAGATGCTGATTGAAGAAAAGATATGTTCATCGCTTCAGATAGGTGTAAAAGATGCAGATGGTGTATATAAATGGCTGATCTGCTTTGATACATTTGGTGACCATAAGAGAAAATGGAGCCATGACGATATTATGTCAATATATATACTTATAAAGACTATTGCAAAACTGGATGAAATTAATGATGAAAAAAATCTTTAAACAGAACATCAATAAAATAATTATTATAGTTGTATGGCTGCTTATATGGCAGGCAGCAGCATCATTGACAGGGCTTGAACTTATTTTGGCAGGCCCTGTCAATGTGTTTAAGGCATTATGCACAAAGCTGGGTGAAAAAGATTTTTACATAGCAGCAGGCGGAAGCTTTGTACATATCTTTGCCGGTTTTATAATTGCATTTGTGACAGCATGCATTATAGGTTTTCTTGCATCTTTTTGCGGATGGCTCAGGGAATTTTTAAGACCGGCAATAGTAATAATGCAGTCGCTTCCGATAGCATCATTTATTATTGTGCTGATTATATGGTTCGGCTCGAAAAATGTTGCGTCATATATTTCATTTATTGTTGTATTTCCGATGATTTATAACAGCGTTATAACGGGCGTTGGCAATGTGGACAGCAAAATACTCGAGATGGCACAGGTGTTTAATGTTCCGTGGTGGAAAAAAATAAGATGTATATATGCTGTGTATGTGCTGCCGTATATTCAGACCTCTCTGAAATCGGCACTTGGAATGTGCTGGAAAGCAGGGATTTCGGCTGAAGTAATCGGGCTTGTGACACATTCAATAGGAGAACAGCTGTATTATTCAAAATTATATCTGATGACAGCAGATTTATTTGCCTGGAGTATAGCAGTTGTATTTATAAGTTTTATTTTTGAGAAAATATTTATGAAACTTGTGGATTTGACAGTCTTAAAGATGAGGAAACTGTAATGATAAAACTTGAAAATATATGTAAAAGTTATGATGAAAAGACTGTACTTGATAATATTATGGCAGAGTTTCCGGATGACAGCATAACATGTATTATGGGGGAATCGGGAGCCGGCAAGACAACACTTGTAAGGATTATAGCAGGACTTGAAAATGCTGACAGAGGTACAGTTAGCGGTGCAGGGGTTGTGTCATTTGATTTTCAGGAAGACAGGCTTATAAATGATATAAGTGCGGCAGACAATATTATGCTTGTTCTTGATAAAAATGATTTTGGCGGACATGATAAGAAAACGATGCGTAAAATTATAAATGAAAATCTTGCAGAGGTCCTAAAGGACTATCATTCAGATAAAAGTACCGGAACTTACAGCGGCGGCATGAAAAGGCGTGTGTGTCTTGTCAGGGCAATGATGAAAAAATCGGATACGGTTATTCTGGATGAGCCGTTTTCCGGCATGGATGAGGAGACAAAGATTCTTGCAGCAGAGTATATAAAAAAGCATCGTGACGGCAGAATATGTATAGTTGTTACGCATGAGAAAAGCGATTCGGGATTACTTGATGGTGGTATTTATTTGTTGACAACGGACAAGGCAGTTGATACAATATAGTGAAGTTCTTTTGTTATACGGGAGGTACATATGAGACATGCAGTTTTTTCTATTCTAGTTGAAAATTCAGCCGGTGTTTTAAGCCGTGTTGCAGGACTTTTCAGCAGAAGAGGTTATAATATAGATAGTCTTACTGTTGGTGAAACAACAGACCCTAAGGTGTCAAGAATGACAGTTACAGTTACAGGTGATGATGATGTTCTTGAACAGATTGAGAAGCAGCTTTCAAAGCTTATAGATGTCAAAGAAGTTGTAGAACTTCCGGCAGAGGCATCTGTATGCAGGGAACTTGTTCTTGTTAAGGTTGAATGTGATACGACAAGAAGACAGGAAATTATAGCTATAAGTGATATATTCAGAGCAAATATTGTTGATGTTTCAACAGAATCTGTTATTATAGAGCTTACGGGAGCACAGAGCAAACTTAATGCTTTTATTGAATTACTCAACGGTTTTAAAATTACAGAACTCGCAAGAACTGGTATTACAGGACTTGCAAGAGGAACTGCAAGTTTAAAATAAATATTAATTAATACTTTTGGAGGTAAAGTAAGATGGCAGAAGCTAGGATTTTTTATCAGCAGGATTGTAATTTATCATTATTGGATGGTAAGACAATCGCCATTATCGGTTATGGCAGTCAGGGACATGCACATGCATTAAATCTTAAGGATTCAGGTTGCCATGTAATTATTGGTCTTTATGAAGGCTCAAAGTCATGGAAGAGAGCAGAAGAGCAGGGCTTTGAAGTATTTACTGCAGCAGAAGCAGCAAAGAGAGCTGATATTATCATGATTCTCATTAATGATGAGAAGCAGGCTAAGTTATATAAGGAAGATATCGAGCCAAACCTTGTACCAGGCAATATGCTTATGTTTGCTCATGGTTTCAACATACATTTTGGTTTAATCAAGGCACCTAAGGGCGTTGACGTTACTATGATCGCTCCTAAGGCACCTGGTCATACAGTACGTTCTGAGTATCAGGCAGGTAAAGGTACACCTTGTCTTGTAGCTGTTGAGCAGGATGAGACAGGTAAGGCACTTGAGATGGCACTTGCATATGGTCTTGGTATCGGCGGTGCAAGAGCTGGTCTTCTTGAGACAACATTCAGAACAGAGACAGAGACAGACCTTTTCGGTGAGCAGGCTGTTCTTTGCGGTGGTGTTTGTGCATTAATGCAGGCTGGTTTTGAAACACTTTGCGAAGCTGGTTATGATCCAAGAAATGCATACTTTGAATGTATCCATGAGATGAAACTTATCGTAGATCTTATCTATCAGTCAGGTTTCGCAGGAATGAGATATTCAATCTCTAATACAGCTGAGTATGGTGATTACATAACAGGTCCTAAGATTATCACAGATGATACAAAGAAGGCTATGAAGCAGATTCTTAAAGATATCCAGGATGGTACATTTGCAAAAGAGTTCTTACTCGATATGAGCGAAGCTGGCGGACAGGTTCACTTTAAGGCTATGAGAAAACTTGCTTCTGAGCATCCATCAGAGAAGGTTGGCGAAGAAATCAGAAAGCTTTACAGCTGGAACGACGAATCAGACAAGTTAATCAACAACTAATTTGTTCGGATTTCCGGATATTTATATACCCCGCCGCTTTCGGCGGGGTGTTTTTTACGCAACAGGTGGAATAATTTAAAGCCTGTATGATGCATATTATTAGTATTTGCCAAGGAGACAGATTTATAATGTATAATTTTTCTAAATCAAAAAAAATACTTTTTGCTATAATGGCAGTTTCTTCATTAACATTTGCTGCATGCTCACAAAAAAACAGTTCGGATGAAAATGTGACATCAAATCAGGCACAGACTGAGTATGAGAGCAAATCATCAGGTACACAGGCAGTACAGCAAGAGACAACAAAAGAGCAGATTAAAGGTGTAAATAAAATTGCACTGTATATAGACCACAAGGATACAGGTATACATGAACTTGCTGATACATATTCATCTGCGTGGGTTAAAGGAAAAGATATTATAAGTTTTGACGCATTTGGATGCGATGAAAAGACATTTTCATCTAATGGCATGAACTTTAAAAAATTATGGGAAAGTTACTGGACAAAATATGAAGGATATGAGAATTCTAAAATAGGTTATATTGTGAGTTTTAAACTGAAATCAGGAGAGGAAATAAATACTACAATTAAAAATCCTGATGATGTTTTTGTATATAGAAATTATCTTGAAAATTATCTGTATGATGATATAAATCAGGTCCAGGGTGAGTGGTACAGCCATCTTTTACAGTCAGAAGTGACTGATAAAACACGTATGACTTCAATAAAATTTACAGCAGGACAGGATATTGATAAAGTTGGCGACACAATAAAACTGACAGCTTTTGTATACAATTCGGATGATGATTTTGATGCTTCCGGGAATTACAAAGGAAATGTGAGTTATACAGTTACAATAAAAAATACAGCACAATAAAATTAGGAGAGGAATATATAGGTGAAAATTTACATGTTAAGTAAATATTTAAAAAAGGCAGTGGCAGTAATGTCGTCTGTAATGATTTTTTCATTTGCAATACAGGCAGTATCACCATCACTTGTTGCAAAAGCAGACAGTGTAAGTACACAGACAACAGCATCAGCACAGGAACAGCAGGAAGCACAGGCAAAACAGCTTACATTAAATCTTTTGGCATCATCTGGAAAGAGCGTGGCAAATCTCTTGGACGATGCGTATACATCTAAAGTGTCATTTGCGGCAGGAGATACACTTACAGTTTCAGCTGATGAACCTATGCAGGGTGTATATCTTAAATGGGCTTCGCTGGAAAGCAGCTATAGCGTGTCATATAACGGAAAAGAGCAGAAAATCACGAAGGAAAATATGCTTCATAAGTATATTGATTTTGGAGAGACAGTTACAGAATGTACAATAACTTTTGAAAGTGCAGCTTCTGTGTGCGATATATTTGCATATGGAAAAGGTAAACTTCCTGATAATGTGCAGGTATGGGAAAAACCATGTACAGACGCTGATATACTTGTATTTTCGACACATGCAGATGATGAGATTCTTTTCCTTGGTGGAGTTCTTGCAACATATGCAGGCCAGCAGGGGCTGAATGTGCAGGTTGCATATATGACAAATTACTGGAATGGTGCGACTGTAAGGGAACATGAAAAACTTGACGGTCTCTGGGAGAGCGGTGTAAAGCATTATCCTGTTAATGGGAAATTTGATGATATATACGCTACAGATCTTAATGGTGCAATGAGTGTTTATTCTTATGATGATGTACTTGGTTATGTTACAGAACAGATAAGAAGGTTCAAGCCGCTTGTTGTTGTTACACAGGATATCAATGGAGAATATGGACATGGAGGACATATGCTTCTTGCAAAGGCTGTATGTGAGGCTGCCGATAACAGCGGCACGGCTTCATTTAAACAGGAATCTGCTGATAAGTATGGTGCGTGGGATGTTCCAAAAACTTATATACATCTTTATGGCGAAAATAAAATCAGGATGGATTTAAGACAGCCGCTTTCAAATATGAAATCAAGAACAGCAATAGACGTTGCCAAAGATGCGTATTTACAGCATGTATCACAGCAGTGGTGCTGGTTCTACGTATCGGATGAATATGAATACAGCTGTGCTGATTTTGGACTTTACAGGTCTACAGTCGGTACAGATACAGGCAATGACATGCTTGAAAATGTAACGACGTATGAAGAAAAAAAGCGGATTGAAGAAGAGTCAAAAGCTGCAGAAGAATCCTCAAAACAGGAAGAATCTTTAAAGACAGCCGAAAAAGAGGAGATAAGAGAACAGAAAGCTGCTAAAAAGAGAAATATAGTTCCGGTTATTATTATTGCTGTTCTGATTGTTGTGCTTGCAGCTGCCGGAGTGGTTTATCATAATTATATGGAAAAGATGCGCCGCAAAAAGAGAAGAAAAAACAGGGGGAAAAATGGCAGTCATAGGGGTAATACAAGATAATCTGTATAAATCACGTGCAAATATAGCAATAAAAAGGATAAAGAAAAAATGTTCCGGGCTTCCTGTTATGATTCACCAGGTCAGTGAAATCCGTGGATACAACAGTACATATGCACTGCTTAATGCAGTTGTTATTCGTGATGCAGATATTGTAGTTGTTGAACTGGACAGGTTGAATGATATCAGGCTGAAATATCCGGATATATCTGAAAATATCAGCATTGCAGCGGTTCTGAAAGCAGGAAATCCTGGAAATGTACTTATAACAAGAAAATTTGAAAAAAAGTTTGGGCATGCTGTGGCATTGTGTGATTCAATGCAGGCTGTAAGGCAGCTTGAAAGCATATTTGATGGTATAGTATGCAAGTATAATGATGATGATACAGTAAAACAGATAGAAAGATTAAAACAGGGGCAGTGTGATGCACTGTTTTTGTCAACAGACAGGGTAAAAGTAACGCAGAGTGAACATATAAGAGGACTTTCCTACAAATATTATGAGGGAAGTGAAAAAGATACATCACAAGGAAAAGCTGTGTGGGTGATAGTGGCAAGATATGATAACAGAGGTCTTATAGATATTCTGGAAAACCTTTCTGATGTAAAAACAGTTGAAATGTGTCGTAAAAAATTGTAGAATGTATTATTATATAAATATAATGCTGTGTGACAGTAAAAATGTAAATATTAATAGTTTAATAGATTATTGGCGAGGATACATATGGAATTTAAAAAGATTGATGATAAAAAGTTTCAGTGCCTTCTTTTTGAAGAAGATTTAGAGGAAAATAATATATCATTAGATGACTTTTTTAGAAATGATACAGAAAAGATACATGGACTTCTTGATGTTGTTATGGAAGAGGCAAGAAAAGAGATTGGTATAGCACCTTCAGGTGAGATGATTTCATTACAGCTTGCACCGCAGCCTAATAATTCTTTGCTTCTTACAGTGTCATCCGGCGGTGATGATATTTCGGACATGTTAAGACAAGCAGGAAAGAGAGCGGCAAAAGCACTTTCTTCAATGAGTCCGAAAGAAAATAATATTATAAAGAATTCAGATGACAGGCGTAAAAAGAAAGTCAAAGAAGCCGAATTTGAAAGTGTTGCCGTCAAAGACGGTGATGAATTTTTTGCGATTGACTGTGAAGGAGGATTTGTTGACAGTGAACTTGCAATATGCAGATTTTCAGAATGGGCTGAATTTGAAAGATTCTGTTCACAGAGCAGAAGAACATGGGGTGTCCGTAACACACTTTATAAGGATAATACTGATGTTTATATTGTTCTTGAAAGAGGAAGATGCTCAACTGTAAAGTTTTCACAGCTTGTTAATGATATGCTTGAATATGGTGAATTTGTACCGGCAAATGTGGAAAAGATAGGATATATAAAAGAACATTATCATAAGATAATAGCTGATAATGCTATTAATATTACTAAAAAATATTGTAATGCCGGATAATTGATAAACAGTATGGAGGAAAAGATGCTTGAATTAAAAGATATATGTTTTAATGTGAGACAGGATTCAAAAGAAAAAGAAATTTTGAAAAATATTAATTTGAAAATTGATGAGCGTTTTGTTGCAATAACAGGACCTAATGGTGGAGGCAAGTCTACACTTGCAAAGATTATAGCCGGAATTGAAAAGCCTACATCAGGAAAAATTATCCTTGATGGAGAAGATATTACAGATTTATCGATAACAGACAGAGCAAATAAAGGCGTAAGTTTCGCATTCCAGCAGCCTGTAAGATTTAAAGGATTGACAGTAAAAGATTTAATTACACTTGCAAGCGGTAAAAAGATAACAATTGCGGAAGCGTGTTCATATCTTTCAGAAGTTGGTCTTTGTGCAAAGGATTATATTAACAGGGAAGTTAATGCTTCACTTTCAGGAGGAGAACTTAAACGAATTGAGATTGCAATGATTATTGCAAGGGGAACAAAACTTTCTTTGTTTGATGAACCGGAAGCAGGAATAGATTTGTGGAGTTTTAATAATCTTATAAGAGTTTTTGAGTCGCTTCATGAAAAGATTAAAGGCTCAATAATTATTATTTCACATCAGGAAAGAATTCTTAATATAGCTGATAAAATTATTGTTTTATCAGGTGGAGAAGTGACTGCTGTCGGAACAAAAGATGAGGTAATGCCAAAGCTTATTGAATCATCAGAAGCCTGTTCAACACTTCTTGATAAACTAGCTTAATAATACAGTTAATATATTTGAATGGAGATTATTTAGATTATGGATGCAATACAAAAAAGCATGCTTGAAAAGATAGCGGATCTGCATGAAGTGCCGGAAGGAGCTTATAATATACGTTCTAACGGAGCACTTGCAGGCAGAAATACAACAGCCAATATAGATATTGTTACAAAGCAGGATAAACCGGGAATAGACATAATTATCAAGCCGGGCACAAAAAATGAGAGCGTTCACATTCCGGTTATATTAAGTGAGAGTGGACTGAATGACTGCGTATATAATGATTTTTATATCGGTGAAGGTGCAGATGTTGTGATAGTTGCAGGATGTGGAATTCATAACTGTGGAACTGATACATCAGAACATGATGGAATTCATACATTTTTTATCGGTAAAAATGCAAAAGTAAAATATATCGAAAAACATTATGGTGAAGGTGACGGAACCGGTGAAAAGATTCTTAATCCCACAACTATAGTCCATATTGATGAAGGCGGATATATGGAGATGGAGACAACGCAGATAAAAGGTGTTGATTCAACAATAAGAGATACACAGGCTGATTTGAAGGACGGTGCATCTTTAGTTATAAAAGAAAAGATTATGACACACGGAAACCAGACTGCCGAGACTAACTTTGTAGTTAATCTTGATGGTGTAGATTCAAGTGCCAATGTAATATCACGTTCAGTTGCAAAAGATTCATCAAAGCAGGTATTTAATTCAAAAATATGCGGTAACAACAAGTGTTACGGACATACTGAATGTGATGCAATTCTTATGGATAACGGACATGTCAATGCGGTGCCTTCGCTTGAGGCAAATGACCTTGATGCAAGTCTTATCCATGAGGCGGCAATCGGCAAGATAGCTGGAGAGCAGCTTATCAAGCTTATGACACTCGGACTTACGGAACATGAGGCAGAAGAGCAGATTATTAATGGGTTTATGAAGTAATGAGATATGCAGAATTTTTAAAAAAAGATGGTGTAATAGGTTTTGTGGCTCCATCTTTCGGATGTGCCACTGAACCCTACAGAAGTGCATTTGACAGTGCAAAAAAAGAGTTTGCAAGGCGGGGATATATTCTTGTAACCGGTCCTAATTGTTATGAATCTTCCGGAATAGGAATAAGCAGTACGCCACAGAAGTGCGGAGAGGAACTCACATATATGTATATAAACAGCAGTAGTGATATTCTTATATCATGCGGTGGTGGTGAGCTGATGTGTGAGACTCTTGAGTATGTTGATTTTGATAAAATAAAGAATTCACCTCCGAAGTGGTACCTTGGATATTCTGATAATACCAATTTTACTTTTTTACAGACAATACTTAACGATACAGCATCTATTTATGGTGTGTGTGCAGGTGCATTTGGCATGAAACCGTGGCATAAAGCAATTGATGATACATTCCGTCTTATCACGGGAAAGAAACTGCGTTTTACCGGGTATGACAAATGGGAAAAGGAATCATTAAAATCAGAAGAAAATCCTTGTGCGACAATGAATGTCACAGAAAAAAGAATAACTCCTGCATTCATTGGAAGTAAAAGGATAGCTTGTGAGGATACTGATATTACTTTTTCAGGACGTTTAATTGGCGGATGTATGGATTGTCTTGTTAATATTTTAGGAACAAAGTATGATAAAGTTGCTGATTTTAATGAGCGATATAAAGAAGATGGTTTCATATGGTTTCTTGAAAGCTGCGATTTGAATGTATTTGCCATAAGACGAGCTATGTGGCAGATGGAAAATGCGGGATGGTTTAAGTATTTAAAGGGCTTTGTGATAGGACGTCCGCTTGTATTCGGACAGGAAATGATGGGGCTGGACCAGTATGAGGCTGTTCTTGGAATTATAGGAAAATATAATGTTCCTGTCATCATGGATGCAGATTTGGGACATTTATCACCGACAATGCCGCTTATCTGTGGAAGTGTAGCAACAGTCAGCATAAAGGGAAATAATTACAGTATAGATATGAAACTGATATAAAAAATGGCGGGCAATAATTTGCCCGCTATTTTATGTATAAAATAAATTTTCTAAAAGACAATCGGAATGACGTGATTCGAACACGCGGCCTCTTCGTCCCGAACGAAGCGCTCTACCAAACTGAGCCACATTCCGCAATAATATTTCCGGATATAATCAATATGCCAAAAACATTATATATTTTAATAGCATTTTGCATAAATGTCAATAAAAAGTTCTGCTTTTAAGAAAGTTGATAAGAGATGTGCATGCACTGTCAGATGGAAGTGATTTGCTGTATGCAAAGCATATCTGGCGTGGCTTTATAGTAGATGGTGTTTTTATCTGAATAAGTGATTTGTTATTAAGCTCTTCTTTTATGAATTCTTTAATAATGCATCCGACACCGAGACCGGTTTTTACAAAGTCAATTAAAAGCTCCATACTATTTACTTCCATGGCTGTGTCAGAAGAAATTTCCCAGCTGCTTAAATAATTGTTGATAAATTTTCTTGTAAGGTTGTTTTTATCAAGAAGAATCAGGTTTGAATTGTTTATTATATCATTTGAAGATATATTTTCACGTTCAATCAGTCCTTTGGCATATTGCGGTGATGATACGAATATGTCATGAATCTGGCCGGCACCTATATAGTCGAGTTTTTTGGCCGAATCGGGTCTGGCAATAAGTCCGATATCAATTTCGTTGTTTTCAATAAGCTCAATTGTGTGGCTTGTTGACTGGCATGATATTGTTATCTGCATATGTGGATATTCTGTAAGAAAATCTTTGAGACAGGGAAGAAGAATATGCTTGCACAGAGTTGAACTTACACCAATTCTTATATGTCCTATTCCAAGTTCGTGTATATGCCTTAATGTATCTTCACCTGCAGAAATTGTCTCAAAAGCACTGTGAAGATATCTGTAAAGTATATTTCCTTCATTAGTTAAAGTTATGCCTTTTGATGAGCGTTTTATAAGGCTGACTCCAAGTGATTCTTCAAGTTTTTTGATGGATTTACTGACGGCCGGCTGGCTGATATAAAGCGACTTTGCGGCACCGGATATGCTTGACGAACGTGCAACTGTAAGAAATATATGATATAAAGGTATATTTGCTGAATTCATAATGCCTCCTTGAATGATTTATGAAATGCACTAATGTATAACTTCAAGTTATAACTGATATGTATAATATGTATTTGCATTATATCAATAAGTGTATTAGAATACAATAAAAGCATTTAAATTATAGTCTGAAAGGATGGTAGATAAAGATGGGAATGACAATGACACAGAAGATTCTTGCTGCTCATGCAGGTCTTGACAAGGTTGAGGCAGGACAGCTTATTGAGGCAGATCTGGATCTTGTACTTGGTAATGATATCACATCGCCGGTTGCGATTCATGAGATGGATAAGATGACTGTTAAAACTGTATTTGATAAGGATAAGATTGCACTTGTACCAGATCATTTTGTACCTAATAAAGATATTAAGTCTGCTGAACATTGTAAATGTGTAAGACAGTTTGCAATGAAGCATGATATTACTAATTATTTTGAAGTTGGACAGATGGGTATTGAGCATGCACTTTTGCCTGAAAAAGGACTCACAGTTGCCGGTGATGTTATTATCGGTGCTGATTCACATACTTGTACATATGGTGCACTTGGTGCATTTTCTACAGGTGTTGGTTCTACAGATATGGCTGCAGGAATGGCAACGGGCAAAGCATGGTTTAAAGTACCTTCAGCTATTAAGTTTAATCTTACAGGCAAGCCTTCAAAATGGGTAAGTGGTAAAGATGTGATACTTCACATTATCGGTATGATTGGTGTTGATGGTGCTCTTTACAAATCAATGGAATTCACAGGTGACGGAATTGCGAACCTTACAATGGATGACCGTTTTACAATTGCCAATATGGCAATAGAGGCAGGTGGAAAGAACGGTATTTTCCCTGTAGATGATATCACAAGAGAATATATGAAAGAACATTCAAAGAGACCGTTTGTAGAATATAGTGCAGATGATGATGCAGAATATGAACAGGTTTATGATATTAATCTTGCAGAGATTAAGCCAACTGTTGCATTTCCTCATCTTCCTGAAAATACACACACAGTTGATTCTATAGATGATATTAAGATTGATCAGGTTGTAATCGGTTCCTGTACAAATGGCCGTATAGATGACCTTCGTTGTGCGGCAAAGATTCTTGAGGGAAGAAAAGTTGCAAAAGGACTTCGTGTAATCGTAATTCCTGCAACACAGAAAATCTATCTTCAGGCAATTGAAGAGGGTCTTGTTCAGACATTTATCAATGCAGGTGCTGTAGTAAGTACACCTACATGTGGTCCATGTCTTGGCGGTTATATGGGTATTCTTGCTGAAGGCGAGAGATGTGTTTCAACAACTAATAGAAATTTCGTAGGACGTATGGGACATGTTGACTCAGAGATTTATCTTGCAAGCCCGGCTGTTGCGGCTGCCAGTGCTGTTACAGGTAAAATAAGCCAGCCATCAGAACTTGGTTTATAATATAATTTGAATATAGATTAATGGAGGATTAGTGATGAAAGCAGAAGGAAGAGTTTTTAAATATGGCGATAATGTTGATACAGATGTAATTATTCCTGCAAGATATCTGAATTCATCTGACCCGGCAGAACTTGCTACACACTGCATGGAAGATATTGATAAGGATTTTGTTAAAAATGTAAAAAAAGGTGATATAATTGTTGCAAATAAGAATTTTGGATGTGGTTCTTCAAGAGAACATGCTCCTATTGCAATTAAGGCAGCAGGCGTAAGCTGTGTTATTGCTGAAACATTTGCAAGAATTTTTTACAGAAATTCAATTAATATCGGACTTCCTATTATTGAGTGTCCTGAAGCTGCAAAAGCTATCAATGCAGGTGATGATGTAGAGGTCGATTTTGACAGCGGTGTCATAACAGACAAGACAACAGGCCAGAGCTTCAAAGGACAGGCATTCCCTGAATTTATGCAGAAAATCATAAAAGCAGAAGGACTTATTAATTACATTAATAATAAGTAATAAGACAAATAAATATTATTAAAATATAAAGCACCGGCATATTTCGTATGCCGGTACTTTAGTCATATGCATATAAGAAAAATAGTAATAATGTAATATATCAATCAGCTGACAACTAGTGTATTATAATGATTAAATTTCTCTATAAATATATGGTTTAAATGAAAGGAAATAAAATGCAGAAGAAAAGCAAAAAAAACGCATCTATTGCCCATAAGATGAGAAACGGATATAACAAAGTAATCAAAATAATGATAGCATCTGGAATTTTGTCACTTATAGTAATTGTGTTGCTTCTTGCTAACATGCTTAATTATGTACAGAAGGTTGAGCGTGCAGACAGAGCAGTAAAGACATGTATAATTGATGTTAATTCCGCAGCAAGAAGTATTCGTGAAATGGCACTTAATACAGATAAGTCATCATATAATACATATGAAAGTGATGTCAAGGATATATTAAATAATGTTAACTCAGAACTTCTTATATTAAAAGGTCTTAATACAGTTGATACGGATTTATATAATCAGTATGCAAAGGCTTTAAATGACTGGGGAACAATTGGATATTCAATTATAAAAGAAATAAAGGCAGGAAATAGTTCTGCTGCAACAAATGATATACTTAATAAGTGTACACCGGCACTTGATAATGTAATCAGCATCGGAGATAAACTTGATGCCGATACTGATGTAACAAGAAACAATGCAATCCGGTTTACATTATTCTTTGCTATAGCAGGAATTGCAGCAATAATTATATTTGTTATTGTAGCAATAATTATTTCAAAAAAGACAAGTAAGAATATTGTCAATTCTATTATGCTGCCACTTGGTGAGATTGAAAAAGTCGCAGCAGAACTTACACAGGGAAATCTCCACAGTCAGCTTGATTATCATTCTGATGATGAAATTGGACAGCTTGCACATAATCTTAGAAAGTCAATAAGAATTTTAAGTTCATATGTTGACGATATTGGATATTCAATGAAAGAATTCTCGAAGGGTAACTTTGCAGTTCAGCCTGAAGTTGAATGGAAAGGTGATTTTGTTGACATTCTTAATTCATTTGTTGCATTTGAAAACAGTATGTCTGATACAGTAATCGGAATACAGAGAGCAGCTAATGAAGTATCAGGAGGAGCCGGACAGGTCGCTGAAAGTTCTAATGATCTTGCACAGGGTGCAACAGATCAGGCTGCAGTTGTTGAAGAACTGACTGCTAGTATTACTAATGTGGCTGAACAGATTGACAAGAATGCCGAGAGTACAAAGAATATAAGCACCAGTGTTGATAATCTCGGAAAAGAGATTGTTACAAGCAATGCAAGAATGCAGGATATGGTTGAATCTATGAATGAAATCAATGAGGCATCTCAGCAGATAGACCAGATTATTGCAACAATTAACGAGATTGCATCAAGAACGAATCTTCTTGCACTTAATGCTTCAATTGAGGCAGCAAGAGCAGGCGAAGCCGGAAAAGGCTTTGCAGTTGTTGCAGACCAGGTAACAGTTCTGGCTGAGAACAGTGCCAAGGCTGCAAAAGAATCAGCAGTACTTATCAGCAATTCTGTAAGTGCGGTTGAAAGAGGTATGGTAATTGCTAATGAAACAGCAGGAAAACTTGAAAAAGTTGCTGATAATTCTAAGCAGATTACAGTCGATGTAAATGATATAGCTGAGACTTTGAAGGCACAGACGGATGTGATTCATCAGATTAATGAAGGCGTTAACCAGATTAATGATGTTGTTCAGACAAATTCAGCAACTTCACAGGAATGTGCTGCTGCAAGCCAGCAGATGAGCAGCGAAGCGGAGAATCTTAAAAATCTTATACGTGAACTCCGCGTTATTAAAAAGTAATATGATAACTCCTGCGATAGCTTTTACGGCTTCGCAGGAGTTTTTTACTGCATGGAAATTTTACAATGAATCAATGTATTTTCTGAACTTTGAAGGCAGGATTATTTTATTGTAAATTGAAGCGTATTGTATAGAAGAAATATTTTCAATGTAATTACGTTCATATTTTACAGATGTTTTCTTTTCGGTCATATCAGCAGCTTTGTTATATGCAATTGCAGCTTCATTTTCAGCTTCATATGTTCCAATCTGGTACATTCCGTTGATGTGGATGGCAGCACGATATAATTTTTTGCCGTTTTTTTCAATCATGCTCACACCGTTATAGCGGTTGATGACACAGATGTTTTCATAACGGTAATCACATGAATCTCCATTTTTAAAAATGTAGTCACGCCCCTCGACAGAGTGTGCACGGATTCCATAACGGGAGAGAATACTTGTCTGCATTCCAAAATCATTTACATAATAGTACCCGCCGCGTGCAATGATTTTGTGGGTTGAATAATAAAACAGGCTGTCCGTATTGAAAATAAGCGTTTTATCAGGTGACAGAAAATAGAGAAAAAACTTTTTGCACAGGTAAACAGGCGTCTTTATATATATTCCGTTATCTCTGAAATTAATAAGTATTATGTATTTTTCAAAAGGTATATTCATGTCTGGAGAATAAGATGTTGTGTGGAGTTCTGTATTTATGATGTGCAAATCGCTGCGGGACAATATTTCGCATGCTTCATTGTAAGTTACGGCGGCTTCATTTTCAGAAGAGAAACTTCCGAGACTTATATGTTTGTTTTTGTGTGTTATAGAAGAACGATAGTAAACAGTACCGTCTTTTTTATATGCAGTATAAACTCCGGCTGGCATATATTTTCTCCTTTTTTTAAATGAATGTGTAAATTTGCAAAATAATGTTGTGTTTATTCATAACTATGTTGTATAATAACAAATGATTATATGGTTTTATTATATGTCAATGATGTTGATTTTTCCATATAAAAATTAGTAAATGATATTAAGGGTGGAAAGAAGAATGAGTTTGTTTTACAAAAGTACCAGAGACGACAGCGTAAAGGTTACTGCATCACAGGCAATATTAAAGGGACTTGCACCGGACGGCGGTTTATTTGTACCGGAAAGTATTCCTTCATTTGACAAGAGCCTTGAAGAGTTATCTAAGATGTCATACAAAGAAGTGGCATATGAAGTAATGAAGCTTATGCTGGATGATTTCACAGAAGAAGAGTTAAAGGCTTGTATCGACAAGGCATATGATGAAAAGTTTGATACAGATGTAATCGCACCGCTTGTCAAAGCTGATGGTGCTTATTATCTGGAACTTTTCCATGGTGCAACTATTGCATTCAAGGATATGGCACTTTCAATACTTCCACATTTGCTTATAACTTCAGCTAAGAAGAATGACGTACATAATGAGATAGTTATTCTTACAGCTACATCAGGCGATACAGGAAAAGCTGCACTTGCAGGATTTGCCGATGTTAAGGGAACACGTATTATTGTATTTTATCCTAAGAATGGTGTCAGCCCGATTCAGGAAAAACAGATGGTTACACAGAAGGGTGATAATACATATGTAATCGGAATCAAAGGAAACTTTGATGATGCACAGACTGGTGTAAAGAAGATTTTCGGAGACAAAGAGCTTGAAAAAGAGATGGCAGAGGCAGGATTTCAGTTCTCATCAGCTAACTCAATCAATATCGGACGTCTTGTACCACAGATTGTTTATTATGTATATGCTTATACAAGACTTCTTGCAGATGGTGAGATTAAAGCCGGAGACAAGATTAATGCTGTAGTTCCTACAGGTAATTTTGGTAATATCCTTGCAGCATTCTATGCTAAGAATATGGGACTTCCTATTAACAAGCTTATTTGTGCATCAAATGAGAATAAAGTATTATATGATTTCTTCACAACAGGTGAATACGACAGAAACAGAGAGTTTGTTCTTACAACATCTCCTTCTATGGATATTCTTATTTCAAGTAACCTTGAACGTCTTATCTATAGAATTGCCGGAAATAGTGCAAAGAAGAATTCAGAGCTTATGGAATCATTAAAGAACACAGGCAAGTACGAGATTACACCTGAGATGAAAGCACAGTTATCTGATTTCTATGGCAATTATGCAACTGAAGCTGAAGATGCAGCTACAATAAAGAAGCTTTATGAAGATACAGGCTATGTTATCGATACTCATACAGCAGTTGCTGCTACAGTTTACGAGAAATATAAGAAAGAGACCGGCGATGATACAGTTACAGTGATTGCATCAACAGCAAGTCCATATAAGTTTACAAGAAGCGTTATGGATGCTATTGATTCAAAGTATGACAGCATGACTGACTTTGAACTTGTAGATGAATTAAGCAAGATTTCTAATGTTGCCGTTCCACAGGCAATTGAAGATATAAGAACAGCACCTGTTCTTCATGATACAGTATGTGAAGTTAATGAGATGAGTTCAAGCGTTAAAAAGATTCTTGGAATTTAATCGGAATTAATTATAAAGCATAAAGCTTTTGCAAAATGGATTGGAATCTGTTTTGCAGAAGCTTTTTTCATATCTTGTATCAGAGGGGAGAATATGTTTTCAATTATATGGAAAATTTGAAAGACAAAAATGAAAGCGGGGTATTATATGCAGGACGATTATGGGAATGTAACATTAGTTAATGTATCGGGAATTTATGATGAACAACCTTTATTTATTGATAAATTAAAAAAAGGCGGTGCTGGAGTTATAGATGCTGTCAGTATGACAGGGACAAACGGATATTGTGATGATATGGCAAAAGAAAATTTTCGTGAAATGATGAAAGAATATCCGACAAAAGGTATTCATTTTATTGATGGAGGCAATTACCATTATCTTACACTTTTATGGTTAAGTCTTATAGAGGAGCCGTTTGACCTGATAGTATTTGATAATCATTCTGATATGCAAAAGCCGGCATTTGGTGATGTTTTATCATGCGGCGGCTGGATTAGAAATCTGGTGGAAGATTCCGGCTTTAAAGGGAAAGTAACTGTTGTAGGTGTTGACAAAGATAATATAGATAAAGAAATGAAGGAGCTGGGGGTAAAGTTTATTACAAAGCAGACAATACTTAAAAAGAGAGGACAACAGTATGGTCTTGAAAATGAACTTATAGATAAATGCTGGACAGGAAAAAGACCTGTATATATTTCGGTTGATAAAGATGTGCTTGATGAAAAAGAATATAAAACAAACTGGAATCAGGGAATCATGAGTGTTGATGAGCTTTTTGCAATAATTGAGGACACATTTGAAATGCGTAAAGTTATAGGTATGGACATCTGCGGAGAGATGGATGAGGCGGTAAATTCAGAATTTGGCAGCATTTATAATGAAATAAACCAGGCAGTTAATATGAGATTTTTAAAGTTTAGAATTTCTTAATAAAAAAATTTAATAAGGGTGTTGACATTAATATGAGGTAGTGTTATTTTATGTATATCAAATGTTAGCACTCAAATTTAACGAGTGCTAACATGAGATAAATAAGCAGCATTTATTTATGGATAAGGAGTGAGAGTCAATGGAACTTGATGACAGAAAAGTTAAGATTCTGAAAGCAATCATTAAAAATTATCTTGAAACAGGCGAACCGGTTGGCTCAAGAACCATATCCAAATATGCAGATTTGAAACTGAGTTCGGCCACAATCAGAAATGAGATGGCAGACCTTGAAGAACTTGGATATATTGTCCAGCCTCATACATCAGCGGGAAGAATTCCTACAGATAAAGGCTACAGATTTTATGTGGATGATATGATGAGTCAGAAAGAGACAGAACTTGTGAACAGGGAGCAGGTAGTGACAGACAGAGAAAAAGAAGTTGAGTCAATGCAGGGTATCCTTTCACAGAAGGTCGATAAGGTTGAAGAACTTCTTCAGAATGTTGCAAAAGTGCTTGCAAAAGATACTAACTATGCAACAATGGTCAGTGCACCACAGGTTAAAGGTAACAAGCTTAAATTTGTCCAGCTTTCGCAGCTTGAAACAAATAAGATTCTGGCGGTTATTGTTATGGAAGGCAATATAATCCGTAACAAGGTAATAACAGTAAGTGAAGATTTATCACAGGAGAATCTTTTAAAGCTTAACATTCTTTTGAATACGAGCCTTACAGGACTTTCATTGCAGGAGATGAATCTTAGTATTGTATCTAAGATGGAGAATCAGGCAGGAGAGCATATGCAGCTTGTAAAAGAAGTTGTTGATGCTATTGTTGAGACAATAAGCGGAGAAGATAATTTAAAGATATATACCAGCGGTGCAACTAATATTTTCAAATATCCTGAGCTTAGCGATTCGACGAAAGCAAGTGAGCTTATATATGCACTTGAGGAAAAACAGTCACTTACTGATTTTGTAAAAGATACAGAGAGTGATAATTCCGATAATACAGGAATTCAGGTATATATAGGAAATGAAGCACCGGTTGAGTCAATGAAAGACTGTAGCGTAGTTACAGCAACTTATGAGCTGCAGGATGGCATGCGTGGAACGATAGGTATTATCGGACCGAAACGTATGGATTATGATAAAGTTGTTGAAAAACTTAAGACAATTCAGAATCAACTGGATGATGTCTTTAAGAAATCATAGGAAAGGTTGGATATAAAAGTGTCAAAGAAAGAAAAAGATTTAAAGAAGAAAGATGAAAAATTAGAAAAAGATATTGATAAGACTGAAAAAAAAGACGCTGAAACTGTAGAAACTCAGGCTGATAACGCAGATGCAGATAACACTGCAAGCGATGCGGAAGCGGCAGGTGATACAGATAATGATAAATCTGATAATAAAAAGAAAGATCCACGAGACGCTGTTATTGATGAACTGCAGGACAGAGTTAAGCGTCAGATGGCTGAGTTTGACAATTACAGAAAGCGTACAGATAAAGAGAAGTCAGCAATGTTTGAAATGGGAGCTTCAGATGTAATTAAAAAGTTACTTCCTATTGTTGATAATTTTGAACGTGGTTTTAAAGCAATCACGGATGAAGAAAAGGAAACACCATTTGCCAAAGGTATGGATATGGTTTACAAGCAGACAATGAAGATGCTTGAAGATCTTGAAGTTAAACCTATCGAGGCAGTTGGTTTGGAGTTTAACCCGGATGTTCATAATGCAGTAATGCATGTTGAAGATGATTCAGTAGGCGAAGGAATAGTAGTTGAAGAATTTGAGAAGGGTTACACATATAGAGATACTGTGATTCGTCACAGCATGGTAAAGGTTGCCAATTAGTTGGATTTTGAGTGATTAATTGCAGCATTTACATTATGACAATTGAAATTAGTATTTAATGTGCATTGCACAGAAAGGAAGATTAATATGGGAAAGATTATTGGTATTGACTTAGGTACAACAAACTCATGCGTAGCAGTTATGGAAGGCGGTAAGCCGGTTGTTATCGCAAATACAGAAGGTCTTAGAACAACTCCTTCAATCGTAGCATTTACAAAGAATGGTGAAAGACTTGTAGGTGATCCTGCAAAACGTCAGGCAGTAACAAATGCTGACAAGACAATTTCATCTATTAAGAGACATATGGGTACAGATTACAAGGTTGAGATTGATGGTAAGAAATACACACCACAGGAAATTTCAGCTATGATTCTCCAGAAATTAAAGGCTGATGCAGAAAACTACCTCGGTGAAAAAGTTACAGAAGCAGTTATTACAGTTCCTGCATACTTCAACGATGCACAGAGACAGGCAACTAAGGATGCCGGTAAGATTGCAGGCCTTGATGTTAAGAGAATTATCAACGAGCCAACAGCAGCAGCTCTTGCTTATGGTCTTGATAATGAAAAAGAACAGAAGATTATGGTATACGATTTAGGTGGTGGTACATTTGATGTATCTATCATTGAAATTGGTGATGGAGTTATCGAAGTTCTTGCTACAGCTGGTAATAACAGACTTGGTGGAGATGACTTTGATGAGAGAATCACACAGTATATGCTTGATGATTTCAAGAGTAAGGAAGGCGTAGATCTTTCTAAAGATACAATGGCTCTTCAGAGATTAAGAGTTGCTGCAGAGCAGGCTAAGAAGGAACTTTCAAGTGCTATGCAGACAAATATCAATCTGCCATATATTACAGCTACAGCTGAAGGTCCAAAGCATTTTGATATGACTCTTACAAGAGCTAAATTTGATGAACTTACACATGACCTTGTTGAGAAGACAGCAGAGCCGGTAAGAAATGCATTAAATGATGCTGGTATTACAGCTTCTGAACTTTCAAAGGTATTACTTGTAGGTGGTTCTACAAGAATTCCGGCAGTACAGGATAAAGTAAAACAGCTTACAGGACATGAGCCAAGCAAATCATTAAATCCAGATGAATGTGTTGCTATTGGTGCATCTGTTCAGGGTGGTAAACTTGCAGGTGATGCCGGTGCCGGTGATATCCTTCTTCTTGATGTAACACCACTTTCTCTTTCAATTGAGACAATGGGTGGTATTGCTACAAGACTTATTGAAAGAAATACAACAATTCCTACAAAGAAGAGCCAGATATTCTCTACAGCTGCTGATAATCAGACAGCCGTTGATATCAATGTAGTACAGGGTGAAAGACAGTTCGCTAGGGATAACAAGTCACTCGGCCAGTTCAGACTTGATGGTATTCCACCAGCAAGAAGAGGTGTTCCACAGATTGAAGTTACATTTGATATTGATGCTAATGGTATCGTAAATGTATCTGCTAAGGATTTGGGAACAGGTAAGGAACAGCACATCACAATTACAGCAGGTTCTAACATGTCAGATGCTGATATTGATAAGGCTGTTAAGGAAGCTGCTGAATTCGAGGCACAGGATAAGAAACGTAAGGAAGCAATTGAAGTAAGAAATGATGCGGATTCAATCGTATTCCAGACACAGAAAGCACTTGATGAAGCTGGCGATAAGCTTGATGCTAATGATAAGGCTGCTGTTGAGACAGACCTCAATGCATTAAAGAGTCTTGTTGACAGCACAGATGCTGAAAATATGACAGATTCACAGGTTGATGAGATTAAGGCTGCTAAGGAAAAACTTATGGAAAGTGCACAGAAGCTTTTTGCTAAGCTTTATGAAGCACAGCAGGGTGCAGCCGGTGCAGGCCCTGATATGGGTGCCGGTGCAGGTCCTGATATGAACAATGGTTCAGCTTCTAACAGTAATCCTTATGGCGATGATGTCGTTGACGGTGACTACAAAGAAGTGTAAAATCAATTGATGTTTAAACAGATTTACATGCAGTAGTGAAAGTTACAAAGCGTGTATCGATTCGTTAAACATTGGAGCTTGAATTAAACTGCATGGGGCAGAAAGCCCTGTGCAGTTTTTGGTGAAAAAAGCAAAAATTTTACATGTGTATTAGACAAACACAGAAATGGAGTTAATATGGCAGATAAAAGAGATTATTATGAGGTTCTTGGCGTTTCAAGAGATGCCGATGATGCTGCAATAAAAAAGGCATACAGGCAGCTTGCAAAGAAGTACCATCCTGATACAAATCCCGGTGATAAAGAAGCTGAAGCGAAGTTTAAAGAGGCATCAGAAGCATATGCAGTGTTAAGTGATGCCGAAAAACGTCGTCAGTATGACCAATTTGGACATTCTGCATTTGAAAATGGAGGTGCCGGCGGCGGTGGCTTTGATTACAGCAACATGGGAGATATTTTCAGCGATATATTTGGCGGTGGAGATATTTTTGGAGATTTGTTTGGCGGCGGTTCAAGAAGAAGAAACAGTAATGGACCAATGCGTGGTGCAGATGTAAGAAAATCTGTCAGAATTACATTTGCCGAATCGGTAAAAGGAACGAGCAAGAAGATAGATATTGAATTTAAAGACCCATGTAAGAAGTGTAATGGTACAGGTGCAAAACCTGGTACTCAGCCTGAGACATGTCCTAAGTGTGGCGGTAAAGGTCAGGTTGTATACACACAGCAGTCATTTCTTGGCATGGTTCGTAATGTCCAGCCTTGTCCGGACTGTAATGGTACAGGTAAGATTATTAAAGAAAAATGTCTTGACTGTCATGGAAGCGGTTATATCAACACAAGAAAGACTATCGAAGTTACAATTCCAGCCGGAATTGATAATGGTCAGAGTGTAAGAATACAGGGCAAAGGTGAGCCGGGTGTAAATGGCGGACCAAGAGGAGATTTGCTTGTAACAGTAATGATTTCAGCAGACCCTGAATTTAAGAGAGATGGATATAATATAATGTCAGATGTTGTTATATCTTATCCAACAGCAGTTCTTGGCGGTGAAGTAAAAGTTAAGACTGTAGATGGCGAAGTGGTTTACGAAGTAAAACCGGGAACGGCTTCAGGCACGGTTGTACGTTTAAGAGGAAAAGGCATGCCGACTGTAAGAAACAATGCAGTGCGAGGCGACCATTACATCACAGTTATCGTAGATGTTCCTAAACGTCTTACAAATGAGCAGAAAGAGGCTTTGATTGCATACGACAAAGCACTTACAGGCGAAGAAAAACATACAAGGAAAAAGGGATTTTTCAAATAAATAAAAAAATAACGTCTGTTTTCGTATCGGGATTAAGAATCCAATATACGAAAACAGACTTTATTTTTCCGCGTTTCATGAAATGGAGGACAATTTTCACCTCGGGATTAAAAATCCAATATATGAAAATTGTCCTTGTTTTTTTACATGTTTTAAAACTTCAATTTTATAATTACAATGGTAATCGAACTTTTTTTGAAAAAACGTGTAAAAATCATTTTTAATAAGATTTTAAAAAATTTTATCATATATGTCTTCCTTTCTGTTTTGATTTGACGAAAGTTTTCTTACTTTAATCCGTCATATGTTATATGACAGATTTTTTTAAAATCAGATTGATTTTATATGAAGTAAATATTTTAACTTTCGTCATGTGTAAATAGTGGTTTGAATTTTTTTTAAAACGAAAAATTTAGTGATTTTTTTAACAATTATTTGTATTTTTTTAATTTTAAAATGACGGTTGTAGAATAAGACCTTGCTTTGACATTAAAAATAGTTAAGTGAATAAAAATTTTAGTTGCGAGGCAAGTTTTACATGTAACCCCGCAGTGCGTTTTTTAAATATTGACACTAAGTGTCCGAATCAAAAAACGCATTGCGGGGTTAATTACAAATAAATATGGATATAAATGCAAAAATGTGATAATATTAAAAAGAATATAGTTTCTTCACAAAACAAGGAGGATTTATGACTGATATAAATAAACTGAATTTATCAAAATATGATGTAATTTCCGTTGAAAAGCTTGAAGATTTAGATTCTACAGGGCTTTTATTAAGACATAAAAAGAGCGGTGCAAGGATTGCCATTGTTTCCAATGATGATAATAATAAGGTATTTTCTATAGGTTTTAAGACACCGCCGTATAACGATACAGGGCTGCAGCATATTCTTGAACATTCGACACTATGCGGTTCAAGAAAATATCCTGTGAAAGACCCGTTTGTAGAACTTTGCAAGGGGTCGCTCAACACATTTCTTAATGCTATGACTTATCCGGATAAGACTGTATATCCTGTTGCGAGCTGCAATGATGTGGATTTCAAAAATATTATGGATGTTTATATGGATGCGGTATTTTATCCTGATATTTATAATAAGCCACAGATTTTTAAGCAGGAAGGCTGGCATTATGAACTTGAAAATGAGGATGATGAGCTTAAAATCAATGGCGTTGTATATAATGAGATGAAAGGTGTATATTCGTCACCGGATGATGTGCTTTCAAGATATACATGTGTATCTTTATTTCCTGACACGCCTTACAGATTTGAGTCGGGCGGTGAGCCTGCTCATATTCCTGAACTTGATTACAATGAATTTCTTGATTATCACAAGAAGTTTTATCATCCTGTAAATAGCTATATTTATCTGTATGGTGATATGGATGTACAGGAAAGACTTGATTATCTTGACAGGGAATACCTTAGTTATTTTGATGCAGATGATGTAGAGATTGACGCATCAATTCCTGCACAGAAGAGTTTTGAAAATGATGTTTTTAAGGAATTTAATTATGCTGTAACGGATGACGAACCGCTTGAAAATAATGCATTTCTTTCATATAACAAGGTTGTTGGAACATCACTTGATGCAAAACTTTATCTTGCAATGCAGATTCTTGATTATGCACTTATCATGGCTCCCGGAGCAAAGTTAAAACAGGCTCTTATTGATAAAAATATCGGAACTGATATTTACAGCAGTTTTGAGACATCTGTGTATCAGCCGATTTATTCAATTATTGCTAAAAATGCAGATGAAAATAAGAGACAGGAGTTCACAGATACAATTAATGAAGTGCTCAGTGATATTGTAAAAAATGGTATTGATATGCGTATGATTGATGCGGGAATCAATTATTATGAATTCAAATACCGTGAGGCTGATTATGGTGCATATCCAAAGGGATTAATGTATTATCTCACAATGATGGACAGCTGGCTTTATGATGAAAATAAGCCGTTTATTCATATTGAGGCGGGAAAAACATTTGAGCAGATTAAAAAAGAAAAAGAGTCAGGATTATTTGAAAAAATAATCGAGGAGTGGCTTGTAAATAATCATCATGGTTCTGTTATATCGCTGGTTCCGAAAAGGAATCTTGAAAAAGAACTTGAAGATAAGACAAAGTCTGAGCTTGCAGATTTTAAGTCTAAGCTGACAAAAGAGCAGATACAGCAGTATGTGCGTGAAACAAAGGAATTAAAGGAATATCAGGACGAGCCTTCAAGTCAGGAGAATCTTGAAAAAATTCCAATGCTTGCACTCAAAGATATTGGAAAAACTCCGGCAAGACTTTATATCGATGAAAAAGAGGAAAATGGTATCAAGGTTATTCACCATAATATGTTTACCAACAGAATTGCATATATTATGATGTCTTTTGAATGTAAGAGTGTATCAGATGAACTTGTACCATATATAGGACTTCTTTCATCAGTGCTTGGACTTATGGATACTGATAATTTCACATATCCTGAACTTACTAATGAAATCAATATTAATTCGGGAGGACTTTCATCAGATTCTGCAATATATACAGATAATAAAGAACTTGATAAGTATCAGATAAGATATGAGGTAAAAGGTAAAGTCTTATATGAAAAAATACCTTTTATGCTTGAAATGATGCATGAAATTATATATTGTACAAAATTTGATGATTATAAGAGACTTAAAGAGATTATTTCAAGAACAAAGTCGAGAATTGAAAGCTCAATGACAGGTATGGGACATACAGTAGCTATGCTTTATGGAATGTCACAGTTATCTGCATCGGGATATTATTCAAATCTTATGAGAGGATACGGATTTTACCTTTTTATCCAGGAGATTGAAAAAGATTTTGATAACAGAAAAGAAGAGATTGCAGGCACACTTAACCAGCTTATAAAGCTTATATTTACAAAGGAAAACCTTGTTGTCAGCTTTAATGCCAATGATGATGGATATGATAAATTTAAGGCTGCTTTTGGTGATTTTGCAGGAAAATTAAATACAGACAATTATCCTGTAGAAATAAGAAAATTTAAGCCATGTAATGTTAAAACAGGTTTTACGTCATCATCACAGGTTCAATATGTTGCAAGATGTGGCAATTTTGTTGATGCGGGATATAAGTATACAGGTGCATTAAGAGTTTTAAAAGTTATTTTCGGCTATGATTATCTTTGGATAAATGTGCGTGTTAAAGGCGGTGCATACGGCTGTATGAGCGGTTTTGGCAAAAATGGTGACATGTATATGGTATCTTACCGTGATCCTAACCTTAAAAAGACAAATGAAATTTTTGATGAATCAGTTGATTATATTAAGAATTTTGATGTGAGTGACAGAGACATGCTCAAGTTCATAATTGGTACAATAGGAGATATGGATACACCAATGAATCCGGCAGCTAAGGGCGTTCGTTCATTTGGAGCATATATAAGCAATGTGACTATTGAAGATTATCAGAGAGAGCGTGATGAAGTTTTAGGTGCGACACCGGAGAAGATAAGAGAACTGGCACCAATTGTTGAAGCAGGACTTAAACAGAATCATCTGTGCGTTGTTGGTAATTATAAAAATATAAATGATGAGTCATCTATGTTTGATGAGATTAAGCCATTATTTGTATCAGCAGTACAAAATAACAGTGAAGAAGAATGATTTTTTGGAATGGAGAAAAGTATGAATTTGGATGAAATGCTTGCTGCAAGCGGAATTACAGGCGGTGCGGCTGCTGACGGAAAAAATGTAAAGTCAGGGTTTGTTACGCTGATAGGACGACCTAATGTAGGTAAGTCAACACTTATGAACCGTATGATAGGTCAGAAAATTGCCATTACGTCTAATAAGCCTCAGACGACAAGAAACAGAATACAGACAGTCCATACAGATGAAAGAGGACAGATTGTATTTGTTGATACACCCGGTATTCACAAGGCAAAAAATAAACTTGGTGAATATATGGTTGGAGCAGCAGAAAAGACAATCGGCGAAGTTGATGTTGTATGCTGGCTTGTTGAGCCGACAACATATATCGGTGCGGGAGAACAGCATATTATTGAAAGACTTAAAAAAGTAAAAGCACCGATAATTCTTGTTATAAATAAAGTAGATACAATCAAAAAAGAAGAAATTCTTCCGGTTATTGACTGCTATAGAAAAGAACTTGATTTTCAGGAAATAATACCTGTGTCAGCAAGAAGCGGTGCAAATGTTGATGAACTGATTGATACAATTTATAAATATCTTCCTTATGGTCCGATGTTTTATGATGAGGATACAATAACAGACCAGCCTATGAGACAGATTGTCGCCGAGCTTATAAGAGAGAAAGCACTTCATGCACTTAATGAAGAGATTCCTCACGGAATTGCCGTTGTAATTGACAGCATGAAAGAAAGAAAAAGCCAGAAGGGCATAATTACAGATATTCAGGCAACCATTATATGTGAGAGAGATTCCCACAAAGGAATAATTATAGGTAAAGGCGGAGAAATGCTTAAAAAAATCGGTGCAAATGCCAGATATGAGATTGAAAAGCAGCTTGATACAAAAGTGAATCTTCAGCTTTGGGTGAAAGTTAAAAAAGAATGGCGTGACAGCGATGTTCTTATTAAGAATTTTGGTTATGACAAAAAGAAGGACGATTTGGGTTAATCTGATATGAGTGACATAACAGAGGTTACAGGCATAGTTTTATCAGCTATGCCTGTAGGCGAGTTTGACAGAAGGATAGTAATTCTTACAAAGGAAAGAGGTAAGATTGCAGCATTTGCAAAAGGGGCAAGACGACCAAACAGTCCTCTTACAGGAATAACAAGACCATTTGTTTTTGGAACATTTCAGGTGTATGAGGGAAGAACTTCGTATACGATAAGACAGGCGAATATAACAGCTTATTTTGAAGAAATTATAAGCGATTTTGATGCGGTCTGTTATGCATATTATTTTGCGGAGCTTGCCGATTATTATGGCAGGGAAAATCTTGATGCATCTGTTATGATAAATCTGTTATATGTTGCATTAAAGGCTCTTGGACGTAAAAATTTATCAAAGCCGCTTATCCGCCTTACCTATGAACTGAGAATAATTGCAATAAATGGTGAAAGTCCGGATTTTTTTGTATGTCAGGGCTGTGGCAAGGAAAAAGAACATTTGGTCTCATTTTCAAAGAGTACACTTGGAATTTACTGTGCGGATTGTGCAGATTATGCACATATGTCAGTAAAACTGGAAGATTCGACAGTTCATGCACTTCAGTATATAACGGGAACACCATTAAACAGACTTTTTTCCTTTGCTGTAAATAAAAATGTATTAATGCAGCTGATGGAAGTTATTACATCGGTAAAGGAATCGGTTATAGATAAAAAAATGAAATCATTTGAAATGCTTTCAATACAGGAGGAGTTAAATGCTTAAAAATATTTCACATAATAATCAGAAAAAAATTGCATTGATTAATGATTTTACCGGATTTGGGAGGTGTTCAATTGCGGTTGAACTTCCTATTATATCCACACTCAAAGTACAATGTTGTCCATTACCTACTTCAATTTTTTCTAATCACACAGGGTTTGACAGTTATTTTTTTGATGATTATACTGACAGGATGGAAAGATATGTGGAAGAGTGGAAAAAGCTGGATTTATCATTTAACGGAATATGTTCCGGATTTCTTGGTTCAGCCAGACAGATTTCTATTGTTAAGGATTTTATAAAAGAATTTAAAACTGATGATACAATAGTTGTTGTGGACCCGGTTATGGGCGATTATGGGAAAATTTATTCTACATATACAGATGAAATGTGTGGTCTTATGAAGGAACTTGTTGCAGGAGCAGACATAATAACTCCTAATATTACTGAAAGCTGTATTCTTACTGATACCCCATATTCTGATATGCTTTATGAAAAAGACATAGTAGAACTTGCAGAAAAACTTTCAATGATGGGACCTGAAAAGGTAGTTATAACAGGAATTGTTCAAGGAACATTTATTTCAAATTATTGTTATGAAAGAGAAAAAGAAGGGAAAAAAGGTTATTTTGTTAAAGCATTAAAGATTGGGGCACAAAGAAGTGGAACAGGTGATATATTTACATCAATAATTGCAGCAGATGCGGTCAATGGTGTGGATTTTCATAAATCAGTAAAAAAAGCTTCTTCGTTTATAAAAAAATGTATCATGAAGTCAATTGAACTTGATATACCATTGACTGATGGTGTATGCTTTGAAGAGCTGTTATATTCATTAAAATAAATATTTGGAGGTGCTTCATGGAAATATTATATAAGGTACATAATAATTTGTATGTTAATCTTACTAACAGATGTCCATATGCCTGTACATTCTGTCTTAGACAGACAATGGATAGAATCGGTGAGTCGGACAGATTATGGCTTGAAAGAGAACCGTTGGCAAAAGAGGTTATAGATGAGTTTGCAAAATTCAATATGGAAGATTATGACGAAGTCGTTTTTTGTGGATTTGGCGAGCCTACAGAGGCATTTGATGTGTTAAAGGAAGTTGCTTCATATGTCAAAAAGACATATAACAAGCCAATTAGAATTAACACAAATGGTGTAGGAAATCTGATTAACAAAAGGGATATCGTACCTGAAATGGAAGGACTTATTGATACAGTTTCAATAAGTCTTAATGATCCTGATAAAAAAAGATATAATGAGCTTGTAAGAAGCAAATTTGGTGATGAATCATTTGATGCAATGCTTTCGTTTGCAAAAGAATGTACAAAATATATTCCCAATGTTGTCCTTACAACAGTTGATACGACAATTTCCCATGAAGAAGAGGCACAGTGTCAGAAAATATGTGATGATATAGGTGCAAAATACAGAATAAGGCCATGGGAAGAATAAAAGTATCATTGGACAGAGAATAATACATAGCCGGGCAAGATTTAAGCTTGTCATATTTGAAGAAATGTTATAAAATTATCTGCATATTGCAGTCAAACATAACGGAGGTAGAAAAGAAATGGAAAAGACAATGGAAAAGATTGTTGCTCTTGCAAAGGCCAGAGGATTTGTATATCCTGGTTCTGAAATATACGGCGGATTGGCTAATACATGGGATTATGGTAATCTTGGTGTAGAACTTAAAAATAACGTAAAGAAAGCATGGTGGCAGAAGTTTGTACAGGAAAGCCCATATAATGTCGGCGTTGACTGTGCAATTCTTATGAATCCACAGACATGGGTAGCTTCAGGTCATCTTGGTGGTTTCTCAGACCCTCTTATGGATTGTAAGGAATGTCATGAGAGATTCCGTGCAGATAAGCTTATTGAAGACTGGGCATCAGATAATAATTTTGACATTGGCGGTTCAGTTGACGGCTGGACTCAGGAACAGATGAAGAATTTTATTGATGAGCATGAAATTAACTGTCCTACATGTGGAAAGCATAATTTTACAGATATCAGACAGTTTAACCTTATGTTCAAGACATTTCAGGGAGTTACAGAAGATGCTAAGAATACAGTATATTTAAGACCAGAGACAGCACAGGGTATTTTCGTAAACTTTAAGAATGTTCAGAGAACATCAAGAAAGAAGATTCCATTTGGTATCGGTCAGATTGGTAAATCATTCAGAAATGAGATTACACCAGGTAACTTCACATTCAGAACAAGAGAATTTGAGCAGATGGAACTTGAGTTCTTCTGCAAACCTGGCACAGACCTTGAGTGGTTCAGATATTGGAGAGAGTATTGCATCAACTGGCTTAAAGCTCTCGGCATCAAGGATGATGAGATGCGTGCAAGAGACCATTCACCAGAAGAACTCTGCTTCTACAGCAAGGGAACAACAGATATTGAATTTTTATTCCCATTTGGATGGGGCGAACTCTGGGGTATAGCTGACAGAACAGATTATGACCTTACTCAGCATCAGACAGTATCAGGTGAGGATATGTCATATTTTGATGATGAGTCAAAAGAAAAATATATTCCATATGTTATTGAACCATCACTCGGTGCAGACAGAGTTACACTTGCTTTCCTTTGTTCAGCATATGATGAAGAGGAACTTGAGGGCGGCGATGTGAGAACAGTTCTTCATTTCCATCCTGCTATTGCACCTGTTAAGATTGGTATTCTTCCACTTTCTAAGAAGTTAAATGAGGGGGCAGAAAAGGTATTTGCAGAACTTTCAAAGACATATAACTGTGAATTTGATGACAGAGGCAATATTGGTAAGAGATATAGAAGACAGGATGAAATTGGTACACCATTCTGTGTTACTTATGACTTTGATTCTGAGGAAGACGGAGCTGTTACAGTACGTGACAGAGACACAATGGAACAGGAGAGAGTTAAGATTGAGGATTTGAAAGCATATTTCGCAGAAAAATTTGAATTTTAATTATGCGGAAAGGCACGGTTATTTATATGATATGTCCAAAATGTGGTCAGGAATATGAAGGTGATAAGTGTCCAAGATGCAATGGACCGGAAGTCATTGTTAATAATGCAGATTATCTGAAACGGAAGAGGGCGTATGAGGAGAAGCAGGCCGGAAAGGGGTCTGCTTCTTCTGATAAAGAGACTTCTGAAAATAATACAGCAGATGTTAAAAATGGTGGGCAGGAAGAAGTGCTGCCTGATGAAATGTTTCGGCGTCTTAAAGAAAGTGGAAGTAAATTTGCACAGGATGCGGTTGAAAAAACAGCATCACAGGCGAAAAAGGCTGTAAAAGGCAAGAAGAAGCTGATAGTAAGAATAATTGCAGCAGCAATAGTTTTAATGCTGGCTTCTCTTGCAGGATTTGGCATATTTAAGCTTGCAACACGTAAAAATTATGTTTTGTATATGAAATACAATAATAAAATATATAATGTTGCAGGGATAGACAGTAAGCTGGTCTGCAGCGAAGATGATATTGTTTTTGAGGCTGATAATAATTCATTTTATATTCCGGAATTTTCTGATGAAATAGATAAAAATAATATTATACAGAAAATGGCTTCCAATCAGGGAAAATATTTTACTGCCATAACTTATGATTCTGTGGAAGACAAGTACACGCTTTTTGTATGGAACAATTCAATGAGTCTCAGACTTGCTGAAAGTTCAAATAAAAAAGAAATACTCTATATAAGTGATAAAGGAACTATAATTTATAAAGATACCCAGGTTGTAAATGACCAGGGGGCATTAGGACAGACATCACTTATGGTAAGTAAGCTGGATAAATCCAAAGATGGTGATGTGCATGGTGTTATAACAGAAGTTGAGTCGTCGCTTGCAAATGTGTATATATATTCTGCCAAAAATACGATTATATATAATTCAACCGGTAATGTGTTGTATACACTTAATTATGATAAAGATGAGAAGAAAAAGGAAATATCTGAAGATGCAAAAAATATTTATGCCCTTACAAGTAAATCTTCTGTGAGATATTCCTATAAGGCAAATCCGGTTAATCAGTCAGATAAGGCGGAAGGATTTATATATAGTGTCAACGGAAACTGTTATTATCACAGCATATCATCAAAGAATACAGAGGATATGTTTATTGGTAAATTTAATGGTTCCGGTGTTGAGCTTATATATGATAAAGATTATGTATATGTAATCAATTCTGGTCAGGTAAGCTATGCGTCTGTCAAGAAGGATGTAACGCCGGTATTTACAGTTGTGTCAAAGCTCGGAGGTGCGTCAGATTATGTATTTCTTGAATTAGCTGATACGATTGCAGCAGTTGATGAAAATAATAATCTAATAAGCATAAGTTCCGGTAAAGTTAAAACTATTGCTGAAAATATTACTGATGGCTCTTTAAGCATTGTAAAAAACACATCATCTGAACTTACGTATATACGTGATAATGTCCAATATTATAAAAAGTCGCTTACAGCGGATGAGGTGAAGATGACAGATGTTGGCTCAGATGCAGATACTGTGAGCACATTATTTTATAAAAATAAACTGTATTATTACAATTCAGATAAGAAATTATGCTCATGTACAGTAAAAGGAAAGAATGGTTCAGTGGTTGGAGACGTTGAACGTTTCTGGCTGGGAACAGAGTATAAGTAGAAAATGTAAAAGAGATGTAACTGTGATTTGCGTAGTTACATCTCTTTTTATTATATAAACACATATTAATAACATATAATCAAATGTTTTTAAATATTTCCTGTGACATGTTCTGCATCATATTGTCTGAATCGGAAGGTGTGGTAGCAGAACTGTTTGCAAATTTCTGAACACGCTCAACAGCAATTTCTGTGTCTGATAAGATGTTTACTGCATTCATACAGTCTTCTGATATAGTGTAAAAAAAGATTGAAAGATTGATAATCCGCCGGAAATGCAGCATTTTTATGTTAAAAAACGAAGTTGACAGTTGTATATTGACATAAAGCTTTAAAAGAAGTATTATTTTACAAGTTGGGAATGAAGTTCTCCCATGGGAAACCTAAACTGCTTATTATAGCTGATGACTTCTACGATTTTAGAATCGCAGGGGTTGTCAGCTTTTTTATGTGGACAATGAATAGAATCCCTGCTGAATAATTTAAGGAGAATTATATGTTAGCATCATTATCACTTATTTTTCTGGTTGGACTTGCAATGGGTGCAATCTGCCAGAAACTTAAAATGCCTCGTATTATCGGAATGCTTGTTACGGGTATTGTATTAGGACCATATGTTCTAGATTTTCTCGACCCGTCAATACTTTCTATTTCATCTGAATTAAGAAAACTGGCACTTATAATTATTCTGCTTAAAGCAGGATTGTCTCTTGATTTGAAGGATTTGAAGAAGGCGGGACGACCGGCAATTCTTATGTCATTTGTTCCGGCAACATGTGAAATAGCAGGATATATATTATTTGCACCATTGTTATTAGGAATTAACAGGATAGAGGCGGCGGTAATGGGAGCAGTGCTTGGAGCCGTTTCACCTGCGGTTGTCATACCGAGAATGGTAATGCTTATGGAAGAAAAATATGGGACGAAAAAAGCAATTCCACAGATGATTATGGCAGGAGCGTCATGCGATGATATTTTTGTTATTGTATTATTTACGACATTTTTAAGCATGGCACAGGGTGGAAGTGCTGATATTGTTGATTTTGTAAATATTCCTGTTTCAATTGTTCTGGGAATACTTCTTGGTGCAGTTACAGGATATGGATTATATTTATTTTTTGAGACATCATATGCACATAAGCATTGTGTCAGAAACAGTACAAAAGTAATAATTGTGCTTGGCTTTTCAATGCTGCTTGTTTCTGTTGAAGGCTGGCTTGAGGGAAAAGTATCTGTTTCAGGACTACTTGCTGTAGTCAGCATGGCATGTGTTATAAAAATAAAAAGTACAGCGTTTGTTTCAAAAAGATTATCAGAGAAATTCGGAAAGTTATGGATTGCAGCTGAAGTGGTTCTTTTTGTGCTTGTTGGGGCTGCGGTTGATATACGATATACGCTTAGTGCAGGAATAGCGGCAGTGTTTATGATTTTTATTGCATTGATTTTCAGAACGGCGGGTGTTTTGATATGTACGATAAAGACTAAACTTAATATGAAAGAGAGAATATTCTGCGTTATTGCGTACCTTCCGAAAGCCACGGTTCAGGCGGCAATCGGTTCAGTGCCTCTTGCAGCAGGACTTGCCTGTGGCAAAATTATTTTGTCAGTGGCTGTACTTGCAATTATTATCACAGCTCCGCTGGGAGCATTGGGAATTGATAATACATATAAAAAATTGTTGGAGAAGGAATAGGTAATTGAATTAATCATAAAACCACCACTTTATACATAAACTATAGCCAGAATATTGTGTATTGGGTGAGCAAATGTTTGTTATTAAGAGTAGAAACAAAAGACTTATAATGTGCATAATGTGTCTGATTTTAATATTTACATCAGTCTATGCGGGAATGAGCCGCGTCACATGTATTGCACAGGAACGGACACAGGGGGAAAATTCAGGAATAGAATTAAAATCACCGTCAGCGATACTTATGGAGGCATCAACAGGTCAGGTTATATATGAAAAAGATGCAGATACGAGCCTGCATCCGGCAAGTATTACCAAGATAATGACTCTGATATTGATATTTGATGCTATAAAGGATGGCAAAATCGGACTTGATGACGAAGTTACTGTATCGGAATATGCGGCATCTATGGGCGGAAGTCAGGTGTTTCTGGAGGCAGGAGAAAAGCAGACGGTTGATACGATGATTAAATGCATAAGTATGGCAAGTGCGAATGATGCATGTGTAGCCATGTCAGAATACATAGAGGGCACAGAGAGTGCATTTGTTGCAAAGATGAATGAAAGAGCCATGGGGCTTGGAATGAACAATACTAATTTTGTGAACTGCTGCGGACTTGATACGGATGGACATATGTCAACTGCCCGTGATATAGCACTTATGAGCCGTGAACTGATAACAAAATATCCGCAGATTCATGATTATTCCACAATATGGATGGATACCATTATTCACAGTACAAGAAGAGGTGACAGCGAGTTTGGACTTACAAACACCAACAAGCTTATTAAGCAATATGAATGGGCGACTGGGTTAAAGACTGGTTCGACAGGGCTTGCAAAATGCTGTCTGTCAGCATCGGCAAATAAGGATGGGATTGACCTTATTGCTGTAATAATGGCTGCACCGGACTCAAAGACACGATTTGCTGAGGCTGTTAATCTTTTGAATTATGGATTTAATACATGTGATATATATAAAGATGATGGTATGCCTTTATTAGAAAATATAAGAATTTCAAAAGGTAAAAAAGACTATGTCAATTGCCGGTATGAAAAAGAATTTTCATATATGTTTATTAATCCGGTTAATCATGAAGATATTTCAAAAGAACTCCATATAAATGAAAATATTGCCGCACCTGTATATGAAGGAGATACAATTGGAACACTTGAATATTATTATAATGGAGAAAAAATAGGCAGCGTCAATGTTATTTCATCTGAAAATATAGAAAAAGCAGATTTTTTAACACAGATAAAAAAGGTGCTTGGCAGGCTGTTGAAATGATATTGTAAGAATAGATTGCTGGTATATGACCCAAAATGTGAGCTGAAAAATATTGCGGCTGTAAAAAATTCAATATATATGTTATAATAAATCCAAATGACTTATGAAAGTGGAGTATATAATGGATTTATTTGATTATGTCAGACAAAATACGATGAAAAATGAATCGCCGCTGGCTTCAAGAATAAGACCGGAAACTTTGGATGAAGTAGTAGGACAGCAGCATATTATAGGAAAAGATAAACTTTTATACAGGGCAATTCAGGCTGATAAGATAAGCTCAATTATATTCTATGGACCTCCGGGAACAGGAAAAACCACACTTGCAAAGGTGATTGCCAATACTACAAGTGCAGATTTTAAGCAGATTAATGCAACTGTTGCCGGAAAAAAGGATATGGAAGATGTCGTTGCACAGGCAAAAAATAACCTTGGAATGTACGGAAAAAAGACGATACTGTTTGTCGATGAGATTCATAGGTTTAATAAAGGACAACAGGATTATCTTCTGCCTTTTGTTGAGGACGGAACAATTATCCTTATTGGTGCGACTACAGAAAATCCATATTTTGAAGTAAACGGAGCTTTGATTTCAAGGTCAATAATATTTGAATTAAAGCCACTTGACAAAGAAGATATAAAAACACTTATAAAACGTGCAGTATATGATGAGAAAAAAGGAATGGGAAGTCTTCATGCAGATATAGATGATGAGGCACTTACATTTCTTGCAGATGTGGCAAATGGTGATGCGAGAAGTGCATTGAATGCCATAGAACTTGGTATTCTTACAACAAAGCCATCTGAGGATGGAAAGATTCATATTAATTTAAAGATTGCCGAACAGTGTATACAGAAGCGTGTATTAAAGTATGATAAAGATGGTGATAACCATTACGATACTATATCAGCATTTATTAAGAGCATGCGTGGTTCTGACCCTGATGCGGCTGTATATTATCTTGCAAGAATGTTATATGCCGGAGAAGATATAAAGTTTATTGCGAGAAGAATAATGATATGTGCAAGTGAAGATGTCGGAAATGCTGACCCGCAGGCACTTGTAGTTGCAACTAACGCATGTCTTGCAATAGAAAGGCTTGGTATGCCGGAAGCACGGATAGTTCTTTCACAGGCGGCAACATACGTTGCATGTGCTCCTAAGAGCAATGCCGCTTATATGGCTGTAGACAAAGCACTTGATATTGTGAAAAATGAAAAGACATATGGTGTTCCTGTGCATTTACAGGATGCACATTATAAGAGTGCAGGAAAGCTTGGACATGGTATTGGATATAAATATGCACATGATTACAAAAATCATTATGTAAAACAGCAATACCTTCCGGATGAACTTGAAGGCACTGTATTTTATGAGCCGACAGATAACGGATATGAGAAAAAAATAAAGGAACATCTTGATAAAATTAAGGCGGAGGCTGAATCTTAATGAGAGATAATCTTAGGCGGCTGGCATGTGGTCATTTTGTATATGATAATCCTAAGCTGCATTTTAAACAGGATAATATAGAATTAAATATCACAAAAAATGTAGTCTGTGAGCAGTCGTTTGATATAGTCTCAAGGGAAGTAACAAAAGGCGTTATCTGGTCATCAAATGAGCATGTTAAAATCATCGACAATATGTTTCTTGGAACTGTAAGTACGATACATTATATTGTTGATACTAATGGACTTCAGAAAGATGATGTTATAAAAGGCAAGTTTGATGTCATAAGCAATGCGGGGGAATATTTTTTAGAATATGCTTTTACAGTTACGGCACAATTTTTAAAGACTAACGAAAATGATATTGCAGATTTATTTCAATTTGCTAATTTCACAAGAGATTATCCTGAAGAGGCTGTTGCAGTTTTTCTTAGTGATAATTTCAATATCCTTATTGAAAATGATACAAAACTATCTAATATATATGAAGCATTGAAAAAAGAGAATAATACCGGGCGTGCGATAGAAGAGTTTCTCGTTGCTGCCGGGAAGAAATCTCCTGTTTCAATAAATTTATGCACAGATAAAGAACGCTCATATATATGCAGCGATGACAGAAGAGATACTATTGCTTTAGAAAAGAATGCGTGGGGATATATTGAGGCAGATATTTGCGTTGAAGCAGATTTTATTTCAATGGAAACAGAGCATATTTCGGCACAGAATTTTACAGGAAATAAATGTGAACTTGCATATATAATTAATTATGAAAAACTTCATGATGGATATAATTATGGAAGAATAATAATAAATACATATAATCGTAAAATTGTAACTGATATAGAAGTAAAAAAAATATATGCAGAGTATCCGGATGAAAATACAAATGAGATATATCATGATAAGAGAAAACTCATGTATGAGATTACCCAAAATTATCTCGATTACCGCATGAAAAAATTTAATACAGGTGTGTGGGCTGAGCGTTCGGCTAATCTTATAGAAAGGCTGAGAACGCTCGATTATGACAATCCGCTGTACATGCTTATGCAGGCACAGGTTTATAACCTGCGTAAGATGAATGATGAGGCACAAAATCTTATTGAGCAGGTTCAGGTTTCAAAAGATGATGCATTTTTATACAGCTATTATCTTTATGTAAAATCAATGCTTATAAGTAATGCAGTATATACTGCGAAGGCTGCCATAGATATTAAAAATTTATATGAAAATGGCAATGATGACTGGCGTATATTGTGGATAAGATTTTATGTTGATCTGACATTCGGACATAATCAGAGCATTAAGCTTATGAGGATAAAAGAAAGCTTCCGTTCAGGATGTAAAAGTGGTGTGATGTATATGGAAGCATTAAATGTTATGAATAATCAGCCGCATCTTTTAAGAGTTCTTGATAAATTTGAGATACAGGTTCTTACGTTTGGATGTAAGAATAATATTATAAATGAAAAACTTGCATTGCATGCCGCACAGATAGCTGTTTCTGACAAAAATGCCAGCAATTCAAAAATAGAACTGTTGAAAAATATTTACAAAATATATGAAAAAGATGAGGTACTTACGTCTATTATTTCATATCTGATTTGTGCCGGAAGTATAAGCCGTGAAAGTAATATTTATTATGAGAAAGGGATTCTTCGAGGGATAAAAATTACAAGATTATATGAATATTACATAAAAAGTCTTGATAAAAATAAATATCCGCGTTTTTCAAAGCTTGTTTTAATGTATTTCGCATATGACGCCTCTCTTGATTATGAAAATAAATCATTTTTATATGCAGATGTACTTTTTAATGAAGCGGAAAATGAGAAGATAATGGAGATGTACATGCCGCTTATTGATAAATTTGCGTATGAACAGCTTCGTTATGGCAGAATTAATAATCATCTTATATTAATTTATAAAAGAATATGGAATAAATGTTTATTTGATGAGTATACAGCATCATCAATGATGAAAATTTTATACACTTATAAAATAAAATGTTATGAGGAAAATGTAAAAGCTGTATGGGTAAAACATAAAGAATATAAGACGTTACAACGTTACGAAATCATTAATAAATGTGCATTTGTCCCGATTTACACGAAAGATGCCGTTATTATATTTGAATCAGAATCAGGAGAATTTTTTAAGGACAGCTTCAGGTATGACATTGAAAAAGTATTTGAAAATAAATACTACGAAATGATAAACGCGAGCATGCTTGCTTATCAATATGAAGAAAATGATATAGAAAAATATAAAAATATAATTTTGTACGAGCAGAAAAAAGATATATTTAATGAAGAAATATATGAAGCTGTCAGATGTATCATAAATGATGCTGATTGTGATAAAAAATGTAAAAAGAAGCTTAACAGCTGGCTTATAAAATATTTTGAAAAATCATATGATAAAGAAAATTATCTGGCAGATATACAGATTATAGATACTGATGATTTAGATGAAAATGATGCAGTGAGACTTATATATGCAAGTGTCGATAATAATGCTTATAGTTTTGCATTTTCAATTATAAAGCAGTACGGAATATGTAATGCCAATTCAGGAAAAATATCAGAACTTGCACGTCATATGCTGGGATTTGCAGGGACAGAAGATGATGATGAACTTACGCAGCTGTGTGAATATGCTTTTGAAAATAAAAAATATAATGCTGATATTCTTGAAAATCTTGAAAAAAGATTTAATGGAACTAATGAGCAGATGCTTGATATATGGAATGCATGCAAAGATTATGATGTATTTACAGGTGATATAGAAGAAAGAATTGTCGCACAGATGCTTTTTACAAAATCAAGTGATAAAAGGCTTACAGATGTATTTGATTCATATGTAAAAAATGGTGGACACAGGACAGTTATTGCGGCTTATGCTGCATATAATGCTTTTATGTATTTTGTAAAGCACAGAGAAGTTGACATAGCAGTTTTTGACGTGATAGAAGAGCTTATTATGGAAAAACGTGCAATTCCTGATGTCTGTGTCCTTGCATACTTAAAATATTATTCTTTAAGAACCGGAGAACTTACAGAGTCAAAAAGCAGATTTATATATGAAATTATAAAAACATTGTGTGCAGTGGACAAGTGTTTTGAATTTTATAAAAATTATTCTGAAGTATTTGCACTTCCATATAATATGACAGACAGGACATTTGCGGAGTATGCAGGTAATCCGGATTCGCGTGTGGAGATTCATTACTGGTTTGGAGAAAGCAGTAATGAATATACTGAGATTCTTTCAAGTTGTGGAGGTTATTTTGTAAAAGGATTTACACTTTTTTATTCGGAGAGTGTCAGATATTATTTTGTTGAAGAAATTGGAAGTGAAACAAGAAAGTCTGATATATTTCATATGCAGAATAATGTTATCAATAAATCAGAGACCGCAGGAAGATTTGACAGCATTAATAAAATTCTTTCGGCAAGGCAGCAGCATGATCCGGCAGAAATGAAAAAGTGTATGTATGATTATTGTGTTCAGGATTATGTAACACAACAGATTTTTAAACCAATGTAGGTGAGGAATTTAATGAATAATGTAAATGGAGTGATAGTCGGGATTGATATACAGGATAAAATAACACAGGCTGCAATCTGGGATGAGCAGACAGAGATGGTGATACATGTTACAGGACCTGAAAACGAGGCCGCTTTTTTAAATCCGTTTGAAATGCCAGGCTGGGAACAGAGCGGTAATATTGAGGCAGCCTGTGAATTTATTGCATCGATAATAGAATGTGCATCAAAATGTGCACAGGGCAGAAAAGCGGGATTGATATGCATAACAATCGCTGATTATGAAATTAAAAAGCTTAATTTTATATCGGAGGTCATGAAACGGCTGCAGTTTAACAGTGAACAGTGGTCAGTTATAAGCCATGAGGAAAGTTTTGCTTTTTATGCTTACAGCCAGAAAAAAGGTCTGTATTCAGCAGGTGTTATGCTTCTTGACTACAGTAATGATAATATTGCATCATATATCTGCATGAAATCTAATCTTAATGGTTGTGATGTTATAATGGAAAACAGGTATTTTTCTGATGCCATACAATATGATGAAGAAAAGGATTCATATAGCAATCTGTGTGTTAATCAGCATGAGATAACAGAGTGGCTTAAAGGATTGCTGTTCAGGTATAATGTCTCAAGTGTATTTCTTACAGGCAGCAGATTTGAGATGGAGAAATTTCCTGATGAATTCACAAGATTTCTGTGCCATTCAAGAAAAGTTTTTGCAGGGCAGAATCTTTATGTGAAAGGTGCGGTTCTTGGGGCATGTACAAAAGTAAAACAGATACTTCCTCCTGATACAATTCTGGCATGCAAAAACAGGATTACAACTGGTATAGAGATGGACATATGCGAGCGTGGAAACGATATGCGTCTGAAAATTGTAAGACCCGGAACAAACTGGTACAGTGTAAAAAAACAGCTGTTTTTTATAATAGATGATGTAAGATATATTAATTTTTATCTGAGACCTGTTGATACTAACAAAGAATATATTGAAAAAATTGACATAAGTTCACTGCCTTTCCGTGAAGGTAAAATGACAAGAATAGAAATGGATGTTGATTTTATGTCTGATGAGGAATGTCATGTGTTAATAAAGGATAAAGGCTTTGGTGACATAGTAAAAAGTTCCGGAAAAATAATAGAAAAAACGTTTTTACTGAAATGAGGGTCATGCGTAAATGGGAAAGATAATATTATGCAGGGCAAGAGAGGCAAAACAGCCGCTTGTTGTAAAGGATATAGGACTTAAAATATATACACTTGAGGAATTGTGCTATTTTATATATAATAATATTTATTTTATAAGCATTGACTTCTTTGATGACGACTTCAATTCATTTGTTGAGGAGACAGGGCAGAAACAGCTGGTACAGATAATTGCAGATTTGAAAAGCAGGAATGCAGGACTTGCACAGATTGTTGTAAGTGTTTTAAAATATGTTGATTATTACAGCAATGAAGAGATAGAACAGTTAAGCGGTGTGCTTGGAACACTTGACAGCCGCAATGTTTATGAAAGACTTAAAGCGAGAGCTGATACATTGCTTGAAAATAAATGTTATTACGGTGCAGTGCAAAATTATGCGAAAATAATTGAGGGCACATATGATAAGTCACTTTCGGGATTGTTTTATGCGAGAGTGTATCATAATATGGGGGTTGCACATGCAAGAATGTTTTTATACAAACAGTCTGTTCCATATTTTGAGGAAGCCTACAAAATAGGGCAGCACGAAGAGTCGCTAAAATGTCTTATGGCAGCTAAAAGACTAGCTATGGGAAATAATATAATAGAAAGTGATGATGCATCTGACCAGGAGGCAGCTTTGAAAAGCGAACTTGAAAAACTGGCAGACAATGCAAGATATTCTGATACATACAGACATCTCCAGCAGATTGAAAAGCTTAAAGAGGAGGCTGATATTACGGAGTATAATGATGCACTTACCGGTCTGCTTGATGATTGGAAGAAACAGTATATTAAGTACAAATCATAGAATGGGGTACATATGGGATTTTTAAAGTCAGTTAAGAATATCTTCTTTAAAGATGAAATAGAAGATGATTATGAAGAATATGACGAATTTGATGAAGAACTGAATAAGCATGCCAGAACAATAAAGTCATATCTTGATGAAGAGGATTATGGCAAAGAAAACGAAGACACTGATAATCAGGAATTTGATGAGTATGATGAGAGTTCAGGATATGAAACGCCGGAAGATGATGAGGGCTTTGACGGCTTCAGCGATGATGAACTGCTTGTGGGTGATGAACGTGATAACGTAAAACTGGGGGCTTTTGATGGAAGTGACCTGAAAGAATATGTTAAAGGCCAGTGCGAGATTATGGAAGATGCCGGAAGGCATATTGAAATGATAATGGAGGAGTACAGTCAGGTATCAGAGAGATTTGCTGATATTGAACTGTATGAAAATGCACCGGATAATCTGAAAGACCAGATTGCAAAACAGGCTGAACTTGTTGACAATCTTGCGGTTGACAGGCGGATTCTTAAAAATTCCGAGAGCAAGCTGTCTAATAATGCATATAACAGAATGGACATGTATGCACAGGAACTTCCTAAGAGTTTTAGGTTTATACAGCAGCAGGAAACATATTATGAGACAGTGAAAAGAGATTTACAGTCTCTTGAGGGCGAGAGGATGGCTCTTAGAATGGAAGCCAAGAATCTGAAAAAGAAACATGCTGCAATCAAAAAGGCTGCAATTATAGTTCTTGCCTGTCTTGCGGTAGTTTATTCTATTTTTACAATAGTTATGGTTGCACTTGATAATGAAGATGAGTTATATTTATTCTTTGTTGTGACATTTCTTGGTGCAATAGTTGCTGTGGGAATATTTGCATGGCTGAGTATTATTCACAGACAGGCATCGGCAGTCGAAATAAAGATAAATAAAATTACGGCGGCATTAAACAAGATAAAGATAAAGTATGTTAATGCGGCAAATGTGCTTTCATATGAATATGATAAATACAAAATAAAGAGCTCATATGAACTTGGAAGAAAATTTGAATTATATCTTCAGATGAAAGAAGAAAGAAAGCATGTACTGATGATGACAGCTAATCTTAATGATGCAGAAAATAAGCTGCTTATGCTTCTGAAAAGAATAGGAATTTCAGACACAGTTGTATGGCTTTCACAGACCAAAGGACTATATATACGCAATGAAATGGTTGAAATCAGGCATGAACTTGCGGCACGTCGTAAGAAACTGAGAAATCAGATTGAGTATAATGAAGGCAGGATTGAAGAAGCAAAATATAACATAAGAAAAGTTAATAAATTACATCCGGAGTATACAAAAGAGACTTTGGAAATACTTGATGAATATGAAAAAAGGTCTATAAATTAAATTTTGCTTGCCAATTACGGTACATGTGTTAAAATTAGTTACAGTTCAGTTATTTTAAATTGGAGGAAAAAGTAATCATGATGAAGGAAAGATTGCAGGAAATCAGGGAGAGAGCGTTAGAACAGATTAACTCTACTGATTCACTTGAAAAGTTAAATGAGGTAAGAGTATCTATCCTCGGCAAGAAAGGCGAACTTACAGAAGTCCTTAAAGGAATGAAGGATGTTGAGCCAAAAGACAGACCTATGGTTGGTCAGATAGTCAATGAGACAAGACAGGCTATAGAGGAAGTTCTTGAGAATGCAAGAAAAGAACTTTCAGAGAAGATGAGAGAGATTCAGATGAAAGCAGAAGTTATTGATGTAACACTTCCTGCAAAAAAGAATAATGTTGGACACAGTCATCCTAATACACTTGCTCTTGAAGAAATTAAGAAAATATTTGTTGGTATGGGATACGAAGTTGTAGAAGGTCCTGAAGTTGAATATGATTACTATAATTTTGAAGCGTTGAATATACCTGCCAATCATCCGGCAAAAGATGAACAGGATACATTTTATATTAATGACAAGATTGTCCTTCGTACACAGACATCATCAGTTCAGGTTCGTGAGATGGAGAAAGGAAAACTTCCGCTTCGTATGATTTCTCCGGGTCGTGTATACAGAGCAGACGAAGTTGATGCAACACATTCACCATGTTTCCATCAGGTAGAAGGTCTTGTTATTGATGAAAATATTACATTTGCGGATTTAAAGGGTACACTTGTAGAATTTGCAAAAGAAGTATTTGGCCCTGAGACAAAAGTTAAATTCAGACCGCATCATTTTCCATTTACAGAACCTAGTGCTGAAATGGATGTTTCATGCTTTAAGTGTGGCGGTAAAGGATGCCGTATGTGTAAAGGTGAAGGCTGGATTGAAATTTTAGGATGTGGAATGGTTCATCCTCACGTACTTGAGATGAGCGGAATTGATACAGATAAATATACTGGTTTTGCATTTGGTGTTGGTCTTGAAAGAATAGCACTTCTCAAATATGAAATTGATGATATGAGACTTTTATATGAAAATGACGCACGTTTCTTAAAGCAGTTCTAATAATTAAGATAACAGGTTGTGAATATATTATAGATATCAGAAGGGATAATTAATCATGAATACATCTTTAAATTGGATTAAAGCAATGGTACCCGGACTTGATGATGTTACAGATCAGCAGTTCCGTGATGCCATGACACTTTCAGGAACAAAGGTTGAATGCTTCACAGCATATGATAAGAACCTTGATAAAATAGTAGTTGGACAGATTGAATCAGTAGAAAAGCATCCTGATGCAGACAAGCTTGTTATATGCCAGGTAAATGTAGGTGATTCAACAGTTCAGATTGTAACAGGTGCACCTAATATTGAAGTTGGTTCAAAGGGTCAGAAAGTGCCTGTAGTTCTTGATGGAGGACGTGTTGCAGGAGGTCATGATGGTTCTGCACTTCCTGAGGACGGAATTAAGATAAAGAAAGGTAAACTTCGTGGCATAGAATCATGCGGCATGATGTGTGCAATTGAAGAACTTGGTTCATCAAGAGAGTTTTATCCTGATGCACCGGAAAATGGTATATATATTCTTGGTGATGATGCAGTTGTAGGTTCTGATGCCGTAGAGTATCTTGGTCTTAATGATACTGTATTTGAATATGAGATTACAAATAACCGTGTTGACTGCTATAGTGTAATCGGTATTGCAAGAGAAGCAGCAGCTACATTCAACAAACCATTTAATCCTCCAATGCCATCTAAGACAGGCAATTCAGAGGATGTTAACGATTACATAAGTGTGGATATTGAAGCAAAAGAACTTTGCCCTCGTTATGTTGCAAGAGTTGTTAAAAATATCAAACTTGCACCATCTCCAAAGTGGATGCAGCACAGACTTATGACAGCAGGAATCAGACCTATTAACAATATAGTAGATATAACTAACTATGTTATGGAAGAATATGGTCAGCCTATGCATGCATATGACTATGACCAGATTGCAGGTAAAAAGATTGTTGTAAGAACAGCTGCTGATGGTGAAAAATTCGTCACACTTGATGGTCAGGAAAGAATACTTAATTCATCAACACTTATGATTTGTGACGGTGAACGTGCCGTAGGTGTTGCCGGTGTAATGGGCGGCGAAAATTCAATGATTACAGATGATGTTAAGACAATGCTTTTTGAAGCTGCAACTTTTGACGGAACAAACATCAGAAAGACAACTAAGAGAATCGGTCTTCGTACAGATGCATCAGGCAAGTTTGAAAAAGGTCTTGATCCTGAAAATGCAATGGCTGCAATGGACAGAGCATGCCAGCTTATAGAAGAACTTGGTGCCGGAGAAGTTGTCGGTGGAGCTGTTGATATCTATCCTGTTAAGAAAGAATGCAGAAGAATTGTATTTGAACCTGAAAGAGTGAATAAACTTCTTGGTACAAATGTATCCGTTGATGATATGATGGATTATTTCAAGCGTCTTGAAATAGAATATGATAAAGAATCAAATGAGCTTATTATTCCTACATTCCGTCAGGATTTAATAAGAACAGCTGATATTGCTGAAGAAGTTGCAAGATTTTATGGCTATGACAACATTCCTACAACACTTCCTCATGGTGCTACAACAATGGGTAAGGTTTCGTTCAAGCAGACAGTTAAGGATGTTGCAGGCGAGATAGCACAGTTCTGTGGATTTTCACAGGCTATGACATATTCATTTGAAAGTCCTAAGGTTTTTGATAAATTAAAGATTGCTAAGGATTCACCACTTAGAAAGACAGTTGTGATTTCAAATCCACTTGGAGAAGATTTCTCTATTATGAGAACACTTCCTCTTAATGGTATGCTTACATCACTTTCAACAAATTATAACAGAAGAAATAAAAATGTTAAGCTGTATGAACTTGCTACAGTTTATATTCCGTCTGATAATGAAGAAGAACTTCCAACAGAAAGCGTTGATTTTACTCTTGGTTTCTTTGGAGATGGAGATTTCTTTACAATGAAAGGCGTTGTAGAAGAATTTCTTGAAAGAATAGGAATGAGAAATAAGCCTGAATATGATCCACAGGCAGGCAAGCCATATCTTCATCCGGGTCGTCAGGCAAATGTAATCTATGATGGAACTGTTATCGGATATCTTGGTGAAGTACATCCTGATGTTGCTGATAATTATAGTCTTGGTGAGAGAACATATATTGCTGTTCTTGATTTATCAAAGATTACTCCGATGGCTTCATTTGACAGAAAATATACAGGAATTGCCAAATTCCCGGCTGTTACAAGAGATATAAGCATGGTTATGCCTAAAGACATGCTTGTAGGAACTGTTGAAAAAGTCATTGAAAAACGCGGCGGTAAGCTTGTTGAGAGCTTCAAGCTGTTTGATATATACGAAGGCGAACAGATTAAAGCTGGATTTAAATCTGTTGCGTATTCAATTTCATTCAGGGCAAATGACAGAACATTGGAAGATAAAGATATAGCTCCTATCATGGAGAAGATTCTTAATGATTTGTCAGAAATGGGAATAGAACTTAGAAGTAACTAGAGGTCAGACATGGAAAAAGTTATGAATCTGCATGATTTTTATTATGACCTGCCACAGGAACTTATAGCACAGGATCCGCTTTCTGACCGCTCAAGTTCAAGGCTTATGGTCCTTGATAAAAATACAGGCGAAATAGAACATAAAATATTTAGGGATATAGTTGATTATCTTAATCCGGGAGACTGCCTTGTTATTAATGATACAAAGGTAATTCCGGCTAGACTTATAGGTGAAAAAGAGGGTACAGGGGCAGCAATAGAAGTGCTGCTTCTCACCCGTAAAGCTGATTTGAAGGATACATGGGAAGTTCTTGTTAAGCCGGGCAAAAAGGCAAAAATAGGAACTCGTATTCATTTTGGCGGTGATAAACTTATTGGTGAGGTTATTGATATTGTAGAAGAGGGAAATCGTATTATCAGATTTGAGTACGACGGCATATTCGAGGAAATACTTGATGAACTTGGACAGATGCCTCTTCCGCCATATATAACACATAAACTGGAAGATAAAAACAGATATCAGACAGTATATGCAAAACATGAAGGTTCGGCAGCAGCACCGACAGCAGGACTGCATTTTACAGAGGAACTGCTTAAAGAGATAAAAGAAAAAGGTGTTGATATTGCAAGAGTAACTCTTCATGTCGGACTTGGTACATTCAGACCTGTTAAAGAAGAAAATGTACTTGATCATCATATGCATTCTGAATTTTACAGAATTGATGAGGAAGCAGCAGAAAAAATTAATAACGCACGTAAAAATAATGGGCGTATTATTGCTGTTGGAACTACAAGTACAAGAACACTTGAATCGGTGGCTAAAGAGGATGGTACAATAGAAGCGTGCAGTGGTTGGACACAGATATTTATATATCCTGGATATAAGTTTAAAGCAATCGACTGTCTTATTACAAACTTCCACTTGCCTGAGTCTACACTGGTTATGCTTGTGTCAGCACTTGCAGGACGTGAGAATGTACTTAATGCGTATGAAACTGCAGTAAAAGAAAAATATCGTTTCTTCAGTTTTGGAGATGCTATGTTTATAAAATAATGCAGAAGATATGGGAGGAGAAAAATAGTGGGAGCAGAAAGAAGAAGAGCATCAAGAGTCCCGATTAATGTGACATTGTCACTCAATGGTATCAGTGATGAAAATGATGCATGTGAGCAAAAAGATATAAGTGTTGAAACAGTAGACATTTCAAAGGGTGGTATAGCTTTTATTACAAAAAAAACCTTGAAAAAGGGGACTTTTTACAATACTTCAATTCAAATGCCGAACCATGAGGTTCTTGATGTTGTTATTGAAATAGTAAGACAGCAGCCAGATGAGAATGGTGAGATTATGTATGGAAGTCGTTTTGTTGGAATAGGACCTGAAGATGAATTTCGTATAGAGGTATTCAGAATGGTATTTGAAGGAACAAAAAATCAGAATAATTAAAATTAAAGATATTGAGTAGTGCGGATAATCGCGGCTGCAATTGCCGAAAGGCAGCAGGTGAGGAAAGTCCGGGCTTCGCAGGGCAGGATGCCAGATAACGTCTGGTGGAGGTGACTCCAAGGATAGTGCAACAGAAATAAACCGCCTGTTTTACAGGTAAGGGTGGAAAGGCAGTGTAAGAGACTACCGCGTTGCCGGTAACGGCAATGGTCCATGTAAACCCCATCCGAAGCAAGTCCAAGAAAAAGCTATACGGCTGCCCGTCGTGCTTTTAGGTAGGACGCTTGAGTGTATCGGCGACGATGCAACTAGATAGATGATTATCACACATTTATATGTGGACATAACCCGGCTTATAGTGCTGCTCATTATAATAAATTAGTTATTAAAACATTTTACAGATGACAAAAATAAATATTTTCTTTCTGCCGGAAAATGAATTAAGGTATGGTTTGTTGTGAAAAAAAACAGGGTTATATATTATAAAGATGAATTGTCAGATGAGTTTTCGTCGGCACAGATAAAACCAATATCTATTGATGAAAATTACATTTATGACAGGAAAACAAAAGGGAAAATATTACATACATTTTGGTATAAGATTATTGCCAGACCTCTGGCATATATTTTTTTGAAAATAAAATTTGGACATAAAATTATAAATAAAGAAGTATTAAAAGGATATTCAGATAAAGGAATATTCATATATGGAAATCACACTAATGCTGCAGCTGATGCATTTATTCCAAGCATGGTGAGTTTTCCAAAAGATACATATGTAATTGTGCATCCCAATAATGTTTCAATGCCTGTTCTGGGAAAGATAACACCATATCTTGGAGCTGTTCCCCTTCCTGGAAATAAAGAGGCATTTGTGAATTTTACAGATATTATAGAGAAAAGGCTAGATGAAAAAGACAGCATTGTTATTTATCCAGAAGCCCACATATGGCCATATTATACGAAGATAAGGCCGTTTAAGGATATGTCTTTCAGATACCCGGCTCAGTATCATGCTCCGGTATTTTGTTTTACTAATGTATACAGAAAGAGAAAACTAAGAAAGACACCGCAAATGATAACATATATAGATGGACCATTTATTGCAGATTCATCGATTCCAATTAAGGAACAGAAAGTATATCTTAGAAATAAAGTCTATGATGCAATGACAGCAAGAAGCAAAAATAATAATGTTGAGATAATAAAGTATATCAGATTGGAGAACGAATAATGATTAATGTATTATTCGCCGGTAATGATGGGGTTTTTGATGGCATACTTACATGTATGCTTTCAATATTTTTAAGAACTACAACAAAAGAGCCATTTACATTTTACATATTTACAATGGATGTAAGCCATATAAAGAGCAGCTATATTGCAATTTCGGAGAAAAAGACAGAATATCTTGATTCGATTGCCAAAAGCTACAACAAAGATAGCAAAGTGGTACGTATGGATGTAATAGAAAATTATAACAGAGTATTTGCGAATTGCCCGAATGAGCTTACATATTGTTCTCCGTACACACTTTTAAGACTTCTCGCTGACGAGATGGACGAGATACCTGATAAATTATTATATCTTGATGCAGATATTTTATTTAACAGGGACATAACACTTTTGTATAATCATGATATAAGTGATTACGAGTATGCTGCAGCAAGAGACCACTATGGAAAATATCTGATTAATCCTAATTATATTAATGCAGGTGTGCTTTTGCTTAATATGAAAAAAATAAGGCAGACAGGACTTTTTTCAAAAGCAAGAAAGCTTCTTTCAGAAAAAAAACTGTTATTTGCTGACCAGTCTGCTATCTACAGGAGTACAACAAAAAAGCTTATGCTTCCTCAGAAGTTTAATGACCAGAAGTTTTTACATAAGCATACTGTTGTAAGGCATTTTTCAAAGAGATTGTTTTATACACCGTATCCTCATACAGAAAATATTAAACAATGGCAGATTAGTAAAGTTTATCGAATATTTAGATATGATGCATTTGATGACATATTCTTTGAATATATATATTTAAAAAAGAAATTTGAAAGGGATATAAAAGGTAATACAAATGAATAGCAACATAATACCGATTTTCTTTGCATGCGATAATGGATTTGTAAAGTACACTATGGTTTCATTAAAGTCTCTTATGATGAATGCAGACAGAGACAGACAGTACAATATCCATATTCTGAATACAGGAATAGATGATGACAAGAAACAGGTCGTACTTGATATGGCAGATGATGTATTTCATATATATTTCAATGATGTAACAGAATATTTAAAAGAACTCGAAAAAAGACTTCCTTTAAGAGATTATTATTCATATACAACATATTACAGATTATTTCTTGCAGAAATGTTTCCAGAATATGAAAAAGCATTGTATATTGACAGTGATACTGTAGTGCTTGGAGATATATCAGAACTTTTCGATTATGATATAGGTGATAATTATGTCGGAGCTTCATGTGACCCGGTTGTTTCCCAGGCTGATATATTCGGTAATTATGCTGAACAGGTTCTTGATATTGACAGAAATCATTATTTTAATGCCGGAGTTCTTGTACTTAATATAAATCAGTTCAGAGAGCAGGATATACTCGGACAATTTGTTGAGCTGCTTCATGCATATACATTTGTTGTTGCACAGGATCAGGATTATCTTAATATTATCTGTAAAAATCATGTTTATTGGATAGATCCTAAGTGGAATAGTGAGACATTTGGTAAGCTTGCATGTGATGAGGAAGATATTTGCCTTATTCACTATAATCTTGCAGCTAAGCCATGGCATTATGAGGATTGTAAGCTGGCTAAGTATTTCTGGCAGTATGCAAAAGAAACAACCGTATATGACGAAATAAAAGATGTTCTTAATAACTTTACAAGAGAAGATGAGGAACAGGATAAGAAATACGGTGAAAATCTTTATAAACTTGCACATGATGAGATTCATAATGAGAATAATTATAAAAATATCTGCGATAGAAGTCAGGTACAGTCTAGGCAGAGAAGAGAAATAGTTGAGAAAATAGAGCAATATGAAAGAGAGGGGCGTTTCGATGAAGATGTTGAGGACGATCCGCCTTCAAGAGTATTACTTCCGGAAGAGATAGATTATACATCTAATAAATTTTTGAAAAAATTCAGAACAAGATATGCATTTAAGTTTGCAAGATGGTATCTTAATTCTATGATAAGAGAAAAAAAGGTAATAATAAAAGGCTATGAGGGAGTGGAAAATTTTAAAGCTCTTAACAGTGGTGCAGTTATTACATGCAATCATTTTAATGCATATGACAGCTTTGCAATGGAGCTCGTCTATGACAAAGCACAACAACAGTCAAGAAAATTGTATCGTATTATTAAAGAAGGTAATTACACAAGTTTTCCGGGATTTTATGGATTCCTTATGAGAAATTGTAATACACTTCCATTGAGCAGTAATATGGATACTATGAAGAAATTTATTTCTGCCGTAAATAAACTTCTGTCAGAGGGCAATTTTATACTTATATATCCTGAACAGAGCATGTGGTGGAATTATAGGAAACCTAAGCCTTTAAAGACCGGTGCATATAAATTTGCAGCAAGAAATAATGTTCCTGTACTGCCGGTATTTATGACTATGCAGGACAGTGATATAATAGATTCAGACGGTTTTCCTGTTCAGGAATATACAATTCATGTTGCACCGCCTATATATCCCGATGCTTCAAAGTCGGAGCATGAAAATGCCATGATTATGATGAAAGAAAATTATCGTTTATGGAAAGATATATATGAAAAAGTATATGATGAAAAACTCACATATACATGTGGAATGAATTTTGAAAATTCAGAATTTTATAAAGAATTTTTTAATGATAATGAAGAATTATCAGAACAGGTTGGTTAATAAAAAGCTCCGTCCGGTTGTTTATACCGGGTGGAGCTTTTTTGTATTAAAATTATCTTGAATATTTTTCTTCACAATATTTACAGCGGTAAACCTGTTTTTCTTCGTCAGTAAGAATGAAAACATGGTCTAATTCCTGTTCGATAGAAGTAATACATCTAGGATTTTTACACTTAATTACATTAGTAATCTGTGTCGGAAGAGAAAGAGCTTTCTTTTCAACAATCTGACCATCCTTAATTATGTTTACTGTGATATTGTGGTCGATAAAGCCTAATACATCGAGGTCTACAAGATCAAGACCACCTTCAATTTTAATGATGTCTTTTTTGCCCATTTTGTTGCTGCGTGCATTTTTGATGATGGCAACACAGCAGTCGAGTTTGTCAAGTCCAAGATTATTATAAATCATCATAGATTTGCCGGCTTCTATATGGTCAAGCACGAAACCTTCATTTAATTGTCCTACGTTTAACATAAAATCCTCCTTGTTTTTCCGAAGGAAAAATCCGAACTCCTGTGAGGAGAGGATTTGTCCTCCTTGTTTTTCCGAAGGAAAAATCCGAACTCCTGTGAGGAGAGGATTTGTCCTCCTTGTTTTTTCTTATTGTTATTTATTGAGACCGAGTAAAGTAAGTATAAGAGCCATTCTTACATATACTCCATACTGAACCTGCTTGAAGTATGCGGCACGAGGGTCGTCATCAACCTCTACAGAAATTTCATTTACACGAGGAAGTGGGTGGAGCACATACATATCTTCTTTTGCAAGAGCCATTTTTTCCTTATTAAGTATATAGAAATCTTTCATTCTAAGATATTCATCCTCATTGAAGAAACGCTCACGCTGGACTCTTGTCATATAAAGAATATCAAGTTGAGGCATTACATTTTCAAGTTTTTCAACTTCTTCATATTCAACATTATTTTCTTTTAAAGTATCAATTATGTAGTCAGGTACACGAAGTTCTTTAGGTGAGATGAGTATGAACTTTACATTTTTGTATCTGATAAGTGAATTGATAAGTGAGTGAACAGTACGTCCAAATTTTAAGTCTCCGCAAAGACCAATTGTAAAATTGTCAAGTGAGCCTCGAAGCTCACGTATTGTCATAAGGTCTGTAAGAGTCTGTGTTGGATGCTGATGACCACCATCACCGGCATTGATTACAGGAATACGTGATTTCTGGGCAGCTACCATTGGTGCACCCTCTTTTGGATGACGCATGGCACAGATATCTGCATAACATGAAATTACACGGATTGTGTCAGAGACACTTTCACCTTTTGATGCTGAACTTGAGTTGGCAGAAGAAAAACCAAGAACAGAACCGCCTAAATTCAACATAGCGGCCTCAAAACTGAGTCTGGTTCTGGTACTTGGTTCATAAAAAAGTGTTGCTAACTTTTTGCCATCACATGCGTGGCTGTATTTTTGTGGATTATTTGATATATCTCTTGCTAAATCAAGTAATTCATTAAGCTCTTCCACACTAAAGTCAAGTGGGTTAAGTAGATGCTTCATAGTATGCCTCCTAATTTTTTTTCTGTATGCTATTCTACATGTATTTGCAAGATTTATCAATTGTTATTTTGAAATAATTGTGTTAAAATACATTTAATACGAACATTAAGAAGGGAGAGACGTTATGTCTAACAGCAGTTCTATGGGCAATGATAAAAAAAATAATAATCCTAAGATAATACTTACAGGTGACAGACCAACAGGAAGACTTCATCTTGGTCACTATGTAGGTTCTTTAAAAAGAAGAGTAGAGTTACAGAATTCAGGTGAATTCGATAAAATATTTATTATGATAGCGGATGCACAGGCACTTACAGACAATGCTGATAATCCGGAAAAAGTAAGACAAAACATAATTGAAGTCGCACTTGATTATCTTTCATGTGGGCTTGATCCTTCAAAGACTAATATTTTTATCCAGTCACAGATTCCACAGCTTACAGAGCTTACATTTTATTATATGAATCTTGTTACTGTATCAAGACTCCAGCGAAATCCTACAGTTAAGAGTGAAATTCAGCTTCGTAATTTTGAGGCAAGCATACCTGTTGGATTCTTTACATATCCTATCAGCCAGACTGCAGATATCACTGCATTCAAGGCAACAACAGTACCTGTTGGTGAAGATCAGGAACCAATGCTCGAACAGGCAAGAGAGATTGTAAGAAAGTTTAATTCTATATATGGTGAAACACTTGTTGAGCCGGATATTCTTCTTCCTGATAATAAGGCTTGTCTCAGACTTCCGGGTACAGATGGAAAAGCTAAGATGAGCAAGTCTCTTGGCAATTGCATATATCTTTCAGATACACCTGAAGAAGTAAAACGTAAAGTTATGAGCATGTATACAGATCCAGACCATATCAGAGTTGAAGACCCAGGTAAGATTGAAGGTAACTGTGTATTTACTTATCTTGATGCTTTCAGTTCAGAAGAAGATTTCAAGGAATTCCTTCCTGATTATAATAATCTTGATGAGTTAAAAGACCATTACCGCAGGGGTGGACTTGGAGATGTAAAAGTTAAGAAGTTCTTAAATAATGTACTTCAGAAGCAGCTTGAACCAATCCGTAATAAACGTCATGAATATGAGAAAGATATTCCGGGTGTATATGAGATATTAAGAAAAGGTACAGAAGCAGCATATGAAGTTGCACAGCAGACGCTTAATGAAGTAAAAGCATCGATGAAGATAAATTATTTTGATGATGCACAGCTTATCAAAGTTCAGTCAGAAAAATATTCAGGTATTGAAGATTAATAAATAGAAACATACATTTTTGAATTTACCAATTGTGGCAGGGTTCAGAAATGTATGTTTTTTTATTGATTATATACATTACATGCAATTGCATACATTTTATAAAAAATCAGACCCTTGAGTGCAATATTTTTTGTTGCTAAGATAAAATAAAATATTTTGAAGTTTTAGGACTGGAATATCCTGAATTCGTAGGAGTTTGGTAACGAAAATGTTAAGAATTGGTATATGTGATGATGAAGAACTGATTACAAAAAGACTGATGAGAATTTTATATTCATTAGAGAAAAATCAAAGTGAAAATTATGATATTGAAATTTATACGGATAGCGTAAAATTATCAGAAAAATTATCGGCGGGGAAAAGATATGATTTGATTTTTCTTGATATTATGATGCCGGTAAAGTCCGGCGTTGAAGTTGGTAAAATTATAAGAAATGATTTGAAAGATAATATCACACAGATTGTTTTTATATCATCTGAAAATAAATATGCAATGGATTTGTTTGAAATAAGACCTATGAATTTTCTGATAAAACCATTTGATGAAAATGACATAGAAAAAATTATGAAAACAGCAGCAGAACTAATAAATACGAATAAACATATTCTTATACTTGAAGCCAGAAAGGAACTGCTACGAATTCCGGTGAGTGAAATCCGATATATTGAAAGCAGCGGAAGATATATTATTGTTCATGACAGTGGTGGTGAATATAAATTAAAAGGAAAATTAAATGATATATATGAGCGTGTAAAAGGATTTGGATTTTTATTTATTCATAAATCATATATTGTAAATAATCTTTATATAAGAAAATATTCATACGATAATGTCGAGCTTGATGATAATGTAATTTTGCCGGTCAGCAGGCAGAGAAGGGAAGAAATAAAAAAATCATGCAGTATAGGATTGTAATTAATTTGGCAGTATGTGCCTTCAGCTGTTTTGTTGCAAATGATCTGGCGACAGATATATATGGAGAAAGATGTAAGAGGGTGCTTCTTAATATATTGACAAATGCTGTATATGTATTTCTTCTTATGGACATGATGTTATTTCCATATGCAATGATATTGTTTCCTGTTATAGTATTTCTTGGATTTATGGCATTGTCTGTAAATTATAATGTTGATAAAAAGAAAATGTTTGGTACAAATTGTGCTGTGCTTGTAGCACTTGTTGTCTTGTATACATTTACATATATGTTTATGAAAGGCTGTGATGATGGATATGAAACATATATAATGTTTACAGCCATAGAGTATATAGTATTCAAAGCGTATCTTAAAATGAAAGAAACAACAGTAACATTTACCGGAATTCTCATAATAATAATACCGGTACTGTATTTTTCATTTACAATTTACATGTTAAATAATGCATCATTTAATGATAAAGAAAAGCTTGTAATGTTTTTTGTAATTGTTGTAATTAATATTCTGATGATAGTATTTTATAATGAATTTATAAAACAATATAAGATAGCTTTAAATAAAAAGGCAATGGTTGAGCAATATAATTCAATTAAAAATCAGGTCAGCACAATGGCGGAGACGAATGAAAAAATGAGAAGAATACGCCATGACATGAGGAATCACATGATTGTCATGGAACAGATGCTTGATGATAAAAACTATGACAGATTAAAACTATATATGCAAAAGCTGGCAGATATTGCACATGAAAATGAGCAGAAAATTGATACAGGAAACATAGAACTTGATGCAATTTTAAATAATAAAATTAATGAAGCCCAAAATAGTAATATAAAAACAGAAACAGATATTACAATTCCATCAGGGATTATTAAGGATGGATATGATATTGCGGTTATACTTGGCAATATTCTGGATAATGCAATCAGGGCATCACTTGAATGTGATGAAAAAGAAAGAAGTATTAATATAAATATAAAATATAATCGCGGAGTTATGTCAATATTGGTTATGAACGCATATGCCAATAATATTAATGTAACAAAAAACGTATTGCCTGTCACAACAAAAGATGATTCGTTTGAACATGGAATAGGACTGGCAAATGTAAGAAATACTGTTGAGAAATATCATGGTGAACTGATTATTAAAACAGAAAATAAAAAGTTTATTGCAGATATTATTTTGTATATATAAAGCAGTACATGATTAATCAGCGTGATATATTACATGCTAATTTTGACCACTAGACTGCTGTTTTTGACACTTTTGAAAAAATCCTCTTTTTTTATGATATGGTAATACCCGTAATCCGGATACAAAATTCTAATTAAGGAGGAAAACAGATGAGTTTGAAAAACTCAAAAATGACAAAAAGTACGAAAGAAAAGCATGGTGTGAAAAAAATACTCAGAACAGCAGTGATTTTATGTGCGGCAGTTGCAGCCGGAGTCAGTGCTGGGTCTTCAGGTAATATTGTGAAAGCAAATAACGAGGATTATGAGGATTTTCTTTTTACGCATGGATGGGAAGGGATTGACTTTGATACATCACTTTGCTATTCAAAGGATAATGAATCTAATATGTTGGCTTATTGTATTAATACTAACTATCCGTTATGTATATCAGCAATTGGAAGTAACAGTGCTAACAGGAATGGTGATGACTGGACACTTTGCTCTAATTACAGCTGGAGGCATGTGATGAATTCTGGAGATACGTATTCTATACTGAATACTGTAAAACAGAAGGGATTTGCAAATGCAGGTCTTTTAGGTGAGTCTTATGAGGAGGATTATACACAATTTACAGTTATATTTAGAACTGATGCAGAGGAGTAATGTAACATTAATGTGGGATAGGTGAAAAGATGAACGGAAAAAATAATAGCCACATTAAAGAATTCAAGATGTTTGTTTTATTGGTTGTTCTGATTACTACATTTATATATTTATTGTTTTGTAATAAATATATAAGTGTTTATTATGATGATAGACAAAATAATCGGGTTGTTGCTGCCAAAACCCAATACGAAAAAATAAAGCAACCTAATTATGATAAACTTGAATTTATAAGTAAGGAACAATTTTTTAAATATCAAATAGCTACTTTAAACAATAAGATTAATTATTATGAATCTGTAAGTTGTATATTGGCTGAAGAAAATAGAGTTGATAGTGCACAAATTGAAATTGTATGTGATATGATTCATAAAAACAATGATGAGGAAATATCTGGACTAGTGAATGTTACAGCTCATATTGTGTTGAAAAATAATGGTAAGTCAGGACTATGTAATGTGAAACCCAAATTAAGGATATTGATGCGTGAAGGAATTTATAATGATAAATTAAATGATAAATTCAAACTAATAGACATGAAATTTGATACAGATATAGAAGGATATACTTTGCCAGAAATTGATAATAGTAGTAGTAATCTTAATTCTGATATGGGTTATGTAAGAACCGATGATTGGAAATCGTTTGCTTTTCGCGTATACATCGAATCTAATAGCGAGATATCATACACCTGTGTGTTCAGAACGCCTAAAGAGTATGCAGATGATGAGAACCTCGTTATTGGAAACGATGATTCACATGCCAGCAGGAGATGGGATGGCGAAAAAGAAGTAACATATGATAATGGAGGGTACAGAATATACATTAACAGACAATAAAAATGTCTGAGAATAAATGAGGAGAAAAAAGTGAAAGAAATATTCAAGATAGAGTGCATGAGGGCATTTAGAAATAAAAAATTTCTGCTCATGGCATTGGCAGGATGTCTTATTGCATTACTAGACCTGGTAGGAACTTCGTGGCTTGGAGGTGCGATAGACCTGGCACAGTGTGCGGAGAAAATTGAGCCGGGGTACACGAATGTATTTGAGTCAAATGCAGTTGTGACATCTTTGTACTTTTGGATGCCAAATCATGGAGATGTCAGCAAATATTATTATGTTTATAAAGTTCTGATACCTGTAATGGCGGCAATACCATATGGTTCATCATATGTCGAGGATAAGAGGAGCGGATTGATTAATCAGCTGCTTTTAAGATGTAAAAATAAAAAAGATTATTATATTACAAAATTTATAGTTACATTTATAAATGGAGGAACGATTGCGGCAATACCGATTGTGGCGAGCCTTATTATAAGCATGTGCGTTGCACCATGGGGTATTCCTGTGTATTCGGTATCATTTTATTCAGTTGGAAAAAGAGCAGTGTTTGCAGAACTTTTTTACAAACATCCGGAATTGTACGTGATAATTTACATAACATATGTATTTATATTATTTGGACTGCTTAATTGTCTGTGTCTGACAGTTGGATTCTTTGAAGAAAATAAATATGCAGTGATACTTGTACCGTTTTTAGTATATTATGGCAGCAGCTTTATTATGAAATATTTATTTGGCTCAACGGCATCCTTGATGACAACATCAGGAATGATGCTGTTGTATAAAGACATTGCTGTATACGTGGCAGTTCAGATATTTATAGTGTTTGTGGTGGATTTACTGTTTTTTATGAAAATAAAAAAGGATGTAATTTAGATGAAGATAAGAAAAATAATTGTGTACTTATGCGTGTTTGCTGCGGCTGCATCCATTTTTACAAGAATAATATATGTTAATAAAGTATATCCGTCAGTAAAAATACATAATTACAATATTGGTGATACGGTTAATACAGATGAATATCAGATATGTTTGGATTCAGTAAAAGTTTATGAAAAAGCAGAGTGGGAAAATTATATAGACAGCACACAAATCGGCCGTGAACGTGATTCGTACAAGGCGGATGATAAAGATGCTGCATTAAAAATGAGATATAATCCGGATGAAGATTATAAGGTCATAGAGACAGAATTGTTGGTGAAAAATATTTCAGGTGAAAGAAAAACAGCGGTAATGGGGCAGTTGTGCAGTGTTAATGGAATTATGCAGAAAATGATGATGAATTATTATTATACAAGGCGTTTACAGCCGGAGGGAAAGATTGATTCAATAGTAAGGACGATAGAGGCTGGCGAAACACAGAAATGGAAATGTTATTATGTAGTTAATAACACAGATGAAGAATTATTTTTTGAATATATAAAAGTAGGGCAAATAAACAGAATAAGTCTGAATCTGCATAAATCCTGAAAGGAGTGGTGATTTAATGCAGATTGAAATATCGAATTATACAAAAAAGATAAAAAAGAATATTTTATTAGATAACATAAATATAAAAATGGAAAACGGTAAAATATATGGGATGTGCGGAAGAAACGGAAGCGGTAAGACAATGCTTATGAGAGCAATAAGCGGACTTATAAATCCGGATGAAGGATATGTTAAAATTGGTGAAAAAATAATTGGAAAAGACATATCATTTCCTGAAAGCATAGGGCTGCTTCTTGAATATCCGGGATTTGTAAGAAAATACAGTGGTTTTAAAAATCTCAAAATGATTGCTTCCCTTAAAGGAATTGCCAGTGATAACCAGATAAAAAATACTATGATAAAAACAGGACTTAATCCGGAAAATAAAAAATCATTTGGAAGCTATTCTCTTGGCATGAAACAGAAGCTTGGAATAGCATGTGCAATAATGGAAAATCCTGAATTGATTATTCTTGATGAACCTGTAAATGCATTGGATGAATTCAGCATAAAAAATATAGCCGGTATTATAGAAGAACAGAAAAATAACGGTGCGTTAATAATTGTATCAGCACACAGTAAAGAACTGCTTTTGTCATTTTGTGATGAAATATTTTATATGGATGATGGACGGATAATAAAAAATGAAAAAATACAACAAACTGATAATAAATAATTTAAAATGCAGTTTTAGAAATAATATTTTTATATATTTATTATTTGTAGTTCTTATTTTATTATCGTGCATTTATCTGAAAAATGGCGTAATGCATGGAAAAAGCGTTGGGGCAGGAGATTATTATTTTAATATTATAAAAGGCGTTGAAAAAATAGACAGCAATAATAAACTAAAAGAAATCCCTTTTATATATCTTGGTTTTGCAATATTTATTTCATATATTACAGGACAGATTCTTGAAAATGAATGTAATAAAATATTTATCATATATGCAGGAACAAGAAAAAAGTGGATTTTATCTAAAATAACAGCAATATTTATCAATATTGTTTTTATGTATATGACAGCTGCAATTATATGTTTTATGTCTGGAAAACGTAAAATTACTTTCAACAGTGAATTATTTGAAAAGTATTTTGGAACAGATTATTTTATTCAGAATAATGAGAATAAATTTTTGTATATATTAGTGTTTTTTGCCGCACCAATAATAGCTTCATTTGCAATAAGCATGGTTCAGATTGCGTTTTCGCTTGCTGTTAAAAATATGGCAGGTTTTATTATATCAATGATTATATATATAATTTCGATTTTTGATATAAATATATTTTTGCCTGGAAACGGATGTATGGCTCAAAGAAGCAGTCTTTTTATGGAAAATGGCTTGTCAGTGTCCCAGGTAATAATTATGGATATTATAATGATTGTTATTACTTTGATTATCCAGTTGAAAATAATCAGTGTAAAGGATATATTATAGTTATTAAAAATTATAGTTTACATTTTTGCATTGCGAAAACTGGCAGATGGGAGTAAATATGCAATATATAATTGAGAATAATGATTTTAAAGTAACAGTAGATTCAAAAGGATGTGAAGTTGTATCAGTATTGAAAAAGTCAGATGATACGGAGTATATATGGTGTGGAGATGCTTCAGCATGGAAACGTCATACGCCGGTATTATTTCCGGTTGTCGGCAGATATAAAAACGACTGCACAATATATGACGGCAAAGAGTATCATATGACTCAGCATGGATTTGCAAGAGATTCAGAATTTGAAGTTGTTGAAAAATCCGAAAATGCGATTACAATGAAACTTACATACAGTCAGGAGACGCTTAAAAAGTATCCTTTTAAGTTTAATCTTTATATCAGACATATAATTGAAGATGATATTTTGTCTACGGAATGGCATGTTGAAAATGCAGATGATAAGGATATGTATTTTAGCATAGGCGGACATCCGGCATTTGTATGCGGTGAAAATGCCTGTGGTGCAAAGCTTGTATTTGGGACAGATAAAGATATTCTGGAATACAGCCTTTTATCAAATGATGGTCTTCTTGAAGATAAATGCTATGTGATGAAGCTTGAAAATAAGGCAGTTACTATAACACAGGACTTTTTTGACAAGGATGCTTATATAGTAGAAAACAGCACAATAAAAAGAGTAAGCCTTGTAAAAGACGATAAAACTATTGTGACAGTTGAATTTGATACGCCCGTGTTCGGTCTATGGTCACCGGTCGGAAAAGGAGTTCCTTTTGTATGTATAGAACCATGGAATGGAAGAACGGACAGTGCTGACTTTGATGGTGATTTGACTAAAAGAGAGTGGAGCAATAAACTGGCACCGGGCAAAGAATTTGTTTCGGGATATAAGGTACGGTTTGGCAGATAGGAAAGATATAATAAATTTTATAATAATAACAAAAACAGCATCTGGGGTATTAAAAACACCTCGGATGCTGTTTTTTTAGCGGAACAATAAAATTCTGAACCCCGCATAAAATCAGGCATTGCGTTATGTAGCAAAAAATATTTATGATTTTGCTTGACATAAATCATATAAGGGGTTATATTAATCATAACAACTGTGCTAATTCATATAGTACAGTTGTTACAGAACGAAAAACATTGCAATGAAAAAATAGAAATGAAAGGATTAGGTGTTTAGATGTTTGTTGTAGACGTCATGTCGCGAGTGCCGGTATATGAACAGATAATCAAACAGGTGGAAGAACAAGTGCTTACAGGTATTTTGAAGGAGGGCGATAAATTACCTTCAGTAAGGTCGTTATCTGTAAAACTCTCTATCAATCCCAATACAATCCAGAAGGCTTATACAGAACTTGACAGAAGACAGCTTATAATAACTGTTCCGGGTAAGGGTTCATTTATATCAGAAAAAGCTATTGAGGTTGTAGGAGCGAATTCAAGAGAGAAGATGACAGAACTTAATAAGATTATCAGGGAACTGGCATTGGCCGGAGTTACAAAAGAAGAAATAATTAATAATATTGAAGAAGTGTTTAATAATACGGAGGTATGACAATGATTAATGCAGAGGCTATTCACAAGTCTTTTGAGGACTTTACTGCACTGGATAATGTTACATGCAATATCAGTGACGGCTGCATATATGGCATGGTTGGTTCAAATGGTGCGGGAAAATCTACATTTTTAAGAGTGTTATCCGGAGTTTACAAACCAGATAAAGGATACGCATTTATAGACGGACTTAATGTATATGAAAATCCAAAAGCAAAGCAGAAAATCGTATTTGTTGCTGATGATTTATATTTTCTGCCGGGTGCAACGCTGAATAAAATGGCAAAGCTGTATGCATCGGCATATGACAGATTTGATTGGGCAAGATTTAAAGAACTGACAAAATTATTCGGACTTGACCCGAAAAAATCAATTTCTAATTTTTCAAAAGGAATGAAGAGACAGGCAGCGATTATATTGGCACTGTCAACAAGAACAAAATATATGTTTTTTGATGAGACATTTGACGGACTTGACCCTGTAATGAGAAATCTTGTGAAAAAACTTATATGCAATGATGTTGCAGAACTGAATTCAACTGTTATAGTTACCTCACATTCTTTAAGAGAACTCGAGGATATATGTGACCATCTGGCACTTCTCCATAAGGGCGGAATGGTGCTTGACAGTGATGTGCTTGAATTAAAAACATCACAGTTTAAAGTTCAGGTGGCATTCAGGGAAAACTTTGATAAGAGCAGATTTGAACAGTTTAATATCACACGTTACAGACAGGAAGGTTCAGTTGCCAATATGATAATTAATGGAGACAGAGAAGAGACAGTTGCATTGTTCAAAGCAATGAATCCGCTGGTTCTTGATGTCCTTCCGCTTACACTTGAAGAAGTATTTACTTATGAGATGGAATCTCTTGGCTATGAATTTGAGAGTGCATTGGAGGTTGAAAAATAATGAATAATAAAAAGATTTTCAGTGTGAAAATGTTCTGGCAGTCATTTTTGCAGTTAAAAGTAATAGGTTTTATATCAACGATATTAATGGTGCTTATAACATGCGTGCCGATATGCATAAGGGCAGTTAATATTAAATCTAATATTGAATATGCAGGTGTTGAAAAGGCATCAAGATATGTTCAGCTTGTTGATGGGAATGATTTTATACTTATACTGATTCTTACATTTGCAATAATAACACCGGTTCTTGTTTTATTTGCGTGGAATTTTCTTAATAAAAGAAATACAAGTGATTTTTATCATTCGCTTGCTTATACAAGACTGAATCTGTATCTTACTAAAATAGCAGCCTTTGTATTATGGATTCTGATTATGTATGCATCAATATTTTTATCAGCTGTAATTTTATATAATATATTTAAAACATGTTATATTGTAAATTATGGCTCGATACTTAGTGTGTTTTTCTCGGAATTTATATGCTGTCTGTTATGTGCGGCAGCAGCAACACTTGCTTGTTCTATAACAGGAAATATATTCAGTAATATATGTCTTACAGGACTTATATTGTTTTTTCCAAGATTTATAATATTGATGATTCAGGTGACAGTTGTATCAATAGTATATTTTGCATCATCAGAGCATTTTGTTTCAATTCTTGACAATAGCTATAATATGATTGTTGGTCAGGTGTTCAGTGTGTTTACAGGTTCATCATTAGATGGTGTAATTAATGTAGCACATTCAAAAATATACACATTTGTTCTTGCACTTATTTATTTTGTTACCGGTTGTCTGCTTTTTATAAGAAGAAAGAGTGAGACGGCAGGAAAACCTACACTGTCTTGGAAACTGCAGTTTGTAATACGTACAGTTATCGGATTTTCAATAAGTATTATTGGTGTGATTTCATTTGTGGGTGCAGTAAGAAATGCAGATATAGAAAAGTCGCAGAGTATATTATATGTAGTTATAACGTTCATTGTGGCTGCGGTTGTTGTTATAGTATATGAGTTGATTGCAAGCAGAAAAACGCACCGTGTGATAAAAGCAATCCCTTCAATAATTACTGCATATGTGCTGGCAGCTGTTTTTGGTGTGATTGTAAATATCGGAATTGGCAGTATGATTAATTATCAGCCGGATGCATCAAAGATTAAGTATATAAAAATAAATACAGGAAATGATTCATATGTTTATGATAAAGATTATTTTTCAGATGTATTTTCACAGGTGAAAATTGACGACATAGATGCAATTAATTCAATTGTTAATTCAATGAAAGATAATATGGAAATATATAATACTTATGATGAATATTCAGCAATATTCCAGAATGGCGATTACAGCCCGGTTACTGTATATATTAAGGATGGCATTTGGGGAAGATACAGAACTGTATATGTCAAAGAAAAAGATATACAGACAATTATAAATGGAGCAGTGAAGAACGATGAATTCTGCAAAAAATATAAAAAGCTTCCGCAGTATGAAGAAGCTGTAATAAGCTGGTCAGATAATATGTCCGATGAGGACAGTAAAAAATTATATAATACATTTTTAGATGAAGTGTCAAAAATGTCATTTGAGGACTGGTATCTTACAGTTAATGGAAGGAAAAGAGGTGTATCATTGGCTTATGTTGATATATCATTTTCACTTAATGGAACTAAATATACTTCAGAAGTATTAATCGGAGATAAAATGCCAAACACGCTTCAGGCATACATGAATGCTGTTAATAAGTATGTGGCAGAAAATAAAAAGGATTCTTACGAATCAATGTGTAATTATCTTGATAATATTGAGACAGAGAAAAATAAAGATAATTATACATGCTATATATCAGTCTATGATGTAGAAAATAATACTCAATCACGAATATGGTCAGAAAATATGGACAGTAATAAAATTGTTCCTGATTTGAAAGAAAACCTGAAAAACATCTCACCTGAGAAAAAATTTGATTTGACAAAACCGGTAATTGAAATAATTTTCTATGGAAACAGATCAGGGGGGTCATTTAGTTATTTCTTCCAGATGGATGGATATGATTCTTTAGATGATTTTAACAATCAGGGTCCAATTGGATTGTAAAATTTCTGCATTAAAATAAATATTAAGGCAATCATATAAATAAAATGCTGCGAATATTTGTGGAGCATTATAAATATTGAAAGGATTGCCTTAATATGAGTGATTTTGTAAAAAATGCAGATGAAAATATAATAAATTTCAAAAACCGGCTGAGATTCCCAGCTAATTTTGATATGCTTGACAGAGCTGTCAGAATAGGCGGAAAGAAGGCCGGTTTTTTCTTTATTGATGGTTTTGTTCAGGAGGATATGGTGGAAAAACTTATGCAGTTTTTTTATTCCTTAAAACCGGAAGATGTCAGTAATATAGATAAATTTCTTGAAAATGGGATGCCATATACAGAAGTTGACAGGGCTGATAAGTATGAGCGGGTTATAACATCTTTTCTTGCAGGAGTTACAGTCCTTTTTGTAGATGGATTTGACGAGGCTGTACTTATAGACTGCAGGACTTATCCGATGAGGTCGGTTGCTGAACCGTGGAAAGACAGAGTTCTAAGAGGCTCAAGAGATGGTTTTGTTGAGACACTTGTATTAAATGCGGCATTGCTTAGAAGAAGAATAAGAGATACAGGATTTTCAATGGAGATGTTTAATGTGGGAACACGCTCACGCTCTGATGTTGCCATATGTTATATAGATGACCTGGTTGATAAAAGTCTTCTTAATAATATTAAGGAAAGAATAAAAAAACTAAATGTAGAATCACTTACCATGAATGTTGAAAGCCTTGCGGAGTGTCTTTTTGAGTATAAATGGATTAATCCATTTCCAAAGTTTAAATATTCAGAAAGACCGGATACGGCATCTGCTGCGATACTTGACGGAAATATCGTCATAATGGTTGATAATTCACCGGCCGTTATGATAATTCCGACATCAATATTTGATATTGTTGAAGAACCTGATGATTATAATTTTGCACCCATGATAGGAACGTATCTGAGGCTGTCGAGATTTCTTTTTACCATTGTTACAATGATGCTTACGCCGATATGGCTTCTGCTTATTCAGAATCCGGAATTGATTCCGTCATGGCTTTCGTTTATAACGGTGTCTGATGAAATAACTGTGCCTGTTATTTTTCAGCTTTTGATTCTTGAACTTGCAGTTGACGGACTGAAGATGGCAGCAGTAAATACACCGTCACTTCTTTCTACACCTTTAAGCATTGTGGCAGGTATTGTTGTCGGGGAGTATGCTGTAAGTTCGGGGTGGTTTAATACGGAATCACTTCTATATATGGCTGTGGTGACTGTCGGAACATACTCACAGGCAAGTTTTGAGATGGGTTATGCAATGAAATTTATAAGAGTTTTTACGCTGTGTCTTACAGCTGTTTTTAATGCTGCCGGTTTTTTTACAGGAGTGGCTGTCGGAGTATGCTGTATAATTTTTAACAAGACGATTTCAGGAAAAAGTTATATTTATCCGTTATATCCATTTGATGTAAAAAAATTGAAGAGAAGCATTTTCCGTGTCAGGCTGCCGCATGGCAAAAATAATTAATATATAAAATGGTTCGTTCTGAATGTTTATAAAAAATTTAAAAATTTTAGCGGTCTGTTCATTTTAAAGCATATGATTATGTGATATACTCATAAAAGAATAATCCTTTATGGATTATAAAGTATAGAAAGTGACTTGATTAGAATGGGTAAAGTAATCGGAATTGATTTGGGAACAACTAACAGCTGTGTTGCTGTGCTTGAGGCAGATGTGCCTACAGTTATAACAAACAGCGAAGGATACAGGACAACACCTTCAGTTGTTGCATTTTCAAAAGATGGTTCAAGGCTTGTGGGCGATATTGCTAAAAGACAGGCGGCAGCTAATGCAGACAGAACTATTTTTTCCATAAAACGACATATGGGAACAGATTACAGAAAAAAGATTGACGGTAAGAAGTATTCGCCTCAGGAAATTTCTGCGATGATTTTGAGAAAACTAAAAAATGATGCAGAACAGTTTACAGGAGAACAGGTTACAGATGCTGTTATAACTGTTCCTGCATATTTTAATGATGCTGAGAGACAGGCCACAAAGGATGCGGGAAGAATAGCAGGACTTAATGTTCTGCGTATAATTAATGAACCTACGGCAGCTGCACTTGCATATGGACTTGATAATGGTCAGCCACAGAAAATTCTTGTATATGACCTCGGAGGCGGAACGTTTGATGTCTCAGTTATTGAGATTGGTGACCAGGTTATAGAAGTTCTTGCAACATCAGGAGATAATCATCTTGGTGGAGATGATTTTGATGAGCGAATCGTGAATTTCCTTGTAGAACAGTTTAAGGAGACAGACGGAATCAATCTGACTAAGGATACTGCCGCAATGCAGAGGTTAAGAGAGGAAGCGGAGAAAGCTAAAAAAGAACTTTCTTCTGCCATGAATGCGAATATTAATCTTCCATTCATTGCAATGACAAAGTCTGGTCCACATCATATGGATATTAATATTACAAGAAGCCTGTTTGAGAGCATGACGGCAGATCTTATTGACAGAACGGTTACACCTGTTGAGAATGCACTTCATGATGCAGGACTTAAAAAGACTGATATTAATATGGTTCTTCTAGTCGGAGGCTCGACAAGAATTCCGGCTGTTCAGGAGAAAGTCAGAAGAATATGTGGTATAGAGCCTTCAAGAAATCTTAATCCTGATGAGTGTGTTGCAATGGGAGCGGCAGTTCAGGGCGGAAAGCTTGGGGGACAGCTGACTGCCGGAAGTGCGGCATCTGAGATTATTCTTATGGACGTTACACCTCTTTCCTTGTCGATAGAGACTGTAGGCGGAATTGCGAGCAGGCTCATAGAGAGAAATACAACAATTCCAACAAGACACAGCCAGATATTTACAACGGCAGGGAATTTCCAGACATCAGTAGATATAAAAGTATTTCAGGGAGAACGCAAGTTTACAAGGGATAACAAGCTTTTGGGTAATTTCAGGCTGTCAGGAATAAAAAAAGCACTTGCAGGAACACCACAGATTGAGGTAACATTTGATATTGATGCGAACGGAATTGTCAATGTATCGGCTAAAGATTTGGGAACAGGGCATGAACAGTCAATAACAATCACATCAAGTTCCAATATGTCAGAAGAAGAAATCGAAAGAGCAAAGTGGGAAGCAGAAGTTTACGGAAGTAAAGATGCCGAAAAACAGGATATTGTCAATCTGCGTATTGAGGCAGGACAGCTTTTGCAAAATACTGAGTATATGCTTCATGAGCATAGGAAAGACTGGGATAAACAGACTAAAAAACAGGTGAAAGAAGCATGTCAGAGACTTTCAAAAGCTATAGGCAGGTCAACACCCGAAAAGATAGATGAAGTTACGGCATCAAATATCTGTGAAGCTAAGGATTATCTTGAAAATACATTGAGCCGTATGGGCATATAGGATAGGTATAAATATCAGAAACAAAGGGGAAACGTAATGGCAGGTTCAACATTTGGTAACCAATTTAAGATTATGACATGGGGAGAATCCCATGGAGCCGGAGTAGGTGTTGTTATAGATGGGTGTCCGTCAGGAATACCACTTGCAGAAAGTGACATTCAGGTTATGCTTAATAAAAGAAAACCGGGACAGTCAAAATATACTACACCAAGAAAAGAAGACGATGAAGTTGAGATACTTTCGGGTATTTTTGAAGGAAAAACGACAGGAACTCCGATAAGCATGGTTGTACGCAATAAAACACAGCGTTCGGCTGATTATTCAGAGATAGCACGTTTCTACAGACCGGGACATGCTGATTATACATTTGATGAAAAATATGGTTTCAGGGATTATCGTGGAGGCGGCAGAAGCTCAGGACGCGAGACAATAGGAAGAGTTGCGGCAGGGGCTGTTGCAGTCAAGATTCTTGCAACGCTTGGAATAAGCATATGTACATATTCCAAGGAAATAGGCGGTATTGCAGCTTCATATGATAATTTTGACAAAGAACAGATTGAAAAGAATCCGTTCAGAATGCCTGATGAAAAAGCAGCTGCACAGGTTGAAGAGTATGCGATGAAGCAGATAGAGCAAGGTGATTCAATTGGTGGAATTATTGAATGTGTGATAGATGGAATGATGCCGGGAATAGGTGAGCCTGTATTTGACAAGCTTGATGCTAAACTTGCACAGGCTGTATTTTCTATAGGTGCAGTTAAAGGTTTTGAGATAGGAAGCGGATTTAATGCGGCAAGGTTGACAGGAACTGAGAATAATGATGCGTTTTATATGAATAATGGCAAAGTTGAGAAAAAGACAAACAATGCCGGTGGAATTCTTGGCGGTATGAGTGATGGTTCACAGATTGTTTTCAGGACAGCAATCAAGCCTACACCATCAATATCATCTGTTCAGGATACAGTTAATAAAGACGGGGAAGATATAAAAGTATCTATAAAGGGAAGACATGATCCTATGATTGTGCCACGTGCTGTAGTTGTTGTTGAATCTATGGCAGCACTTGCACTTGTAGATTTGATTTTTGAAAATATGACATCACGCATAGATAATATTGTGAAATTTTATAAAAAATAGGTAGGATAAAAATGTACAAATTATTAAAAACAGACGGACGTGCAAAGAGGGCTGAGATGCATACTGTGCATGGTGTTATACAGACACCTGTATTTATGAATGTGGGAACAGTTGCAGCAATAAAGGGTGCTGTTTCAACAGCAGACCTTAATGAAATAGGAACACAGGTTGAATTATCAAATACATATCATCTTCATGTAAGACCGGGTGATAAACTGATAAAAGAGCTTGGCGGACTTCATAAGTTTATGAACTGGAATAAGCCTATTCTTACTGATTCGGGTGGATTTCAGGTGTTTTCGCTTGCAAAGTTAAGAAAAATCAAAGAAGAGGGCGTTACATTTAACAGTCATATTGACGGACATAAGATATTCATGGGACCGGAGGAAAGCATGCAGATACAGTCAAACCTTGGGTCTACAATTGCTATGGCATTTGATGAATGTGCTCCGGCAAAAGCAGATAAAAAGTATGTACGGAATTCGGTAGAACGTACAACACGCTGGTTAGAGCGTTGCAAAAAAGAGATGGACAGACTTAATTCACTTCCTGATACAGTAAATCCAAATCAGCTTTTATTCGGAATTAATCAGGGAGCTGTGTATACAGACATAAGAATTGAACATGCAAAGATTATTTCAGAGATGAATCTTGACGGCTATGCAGTCGGTGGACTTGCGGTCGGCGAGACACATGAAGAAATGTACCACGTTCTCGATGAGACAGTGCCTTATCTTCCACAGGATAAGCCTACATATCTTATGGGTGTAGGTACTCCGGCTAATATTCTTGAGGCGGTAGACAGGGGAATCGATTTCTTTGATTGTGTATATCCTTCAAGAAACGGAAGACATGGACATGTGTATACAAAGTTTGGAAAGATAAATCTTTTTAATGCACAGTATGAAAAAGATATGCGTCCTATTGAAGAAGGATGTAACTGTCCTGCCTGCCGTGATTATTCAAGAGCATATATAAGACATCTTTTAAAGGCAAAAGAGATGCTTGGAATGAGACTTTGTGTATTGCATAATCTTTATTTTTACAATCATCTGATGGAGGATATAAGAGGTGCTATTGATGAGGGACGTTACAGTAAGTTTAAGGAAGAAAGACTTGATATGTTAAAGACATATGATAACAAAAAATCTTTATAAAAGCTGGACATTGAGCGAAATTTAGTATATAGTATCATTTAGTTAATTTAAAATTCGGAGGAATTTATTTATGCAGATAGTTATTTTATTAGTTTATGTAGTTGCAATTGGTGCGATGATGTATTTCCTGGCTATTAAGCCACAGAAGAAGCAGCAGAAACAGCAGCAGGAACTTATGGATTCAATTGAAAAAGGTGATTATGTTCTCACAACAAGCGGTTTTTACGGTGTTATTATAGATATCACAGATGATGATGTAATCGTTGAATTTGGTAACAATAAGAACTGCAGGATTTCAATGCAGAAGAAAGCTATTGCACAGGTTGAAAAGCCAGCTTCAGTAAAAGAAGATTAATATTTTTTAAGGTGTCTGTTTTAATATGTATCATGGATTATGGGTGCATATCAAAACAGACACCTTTTTTACTTGACAATAGTGCATTTATATAATAATCTTTGAAAGATGATTGAAATAGTCACTGTAAACGGAATATATGAATTAATATAAATGTCATAACTTTTTAATATATTTATAATTCCAGGGAATCAGGTGAGAATCCTGAACAGTTCCGCTGCTGTGAGCAGGGAGTCTGTATTTGATATGCCACTGATGATAAACATATATTATTTGTTATCTTACAGATATGAGATGGATTGGATTCGGGAAGGTGAATACAGGCGTTGATATGCGAGTCAGAAGACCGGTTTACAGGCAGATTTTAATAGTACGCTGCGAGAACAGTGAACTATTTATTTTTGTGCAATAAAATATATTTGATATACTGGCGGTATATAAAGGTACAAAAGCTGTTTTTACTCTGCAAGCTATCTTCATCAAAATAATAATAAGAGGCACAGGCTTCAAATGGAGGTAAAAATGAAGAAGAAAAGATTACTGGCAATTACACTTGTAATCACACTTTTTGCCAGCATATTTGCATTGGCAGGATGTGGAAAACAAAAAGAAGCATCAAACAACGATGAATACAACGGAAAGCTTGTATTTGACCATTCAATGGATTTAAAGTATGCAGAATTATTTTCTGTAGACTATTATAAGGGTGGTTATAAGATGATAACTATCACAAACCGTGATGAAGATACTGCTATAACAGACAAGCAGTCAAAGATTCTTGTGGTTCCTGATGGAATGAAGACTCCTGAAGATGTATCAAAGGATACTATTGTTTTAAACGGACCTGTTAAAAATATGCTTGTTGCATCTACACCGGTTACATCACTTATGAATGCAAGCGGATGTCTTGAGAATATAAGCCTTGTAACATATGATAAATCTTCATGGTATATCGATGATGTTAAAAAAGCATTTGACGATAATAAACTTACATATGTAGGTGATTATAAAGCACCTGATTTTGAGCAGATTGTTGCAGCATCCCCTTCAATATGTATTTATTCAACAATGCTTACAAGTGCCCCTGATGTTGCTGAGAAGTTCAAGGAGCTTAATATTAATTTTATACTTGACCAGTCAACATATGAGGAACATCCTCTTGGAAGAGTAGAGTGGGCAAAATGTTATGCAGCACTTTGTGATAAAGAAGATGATGCAGTAAGAATGTATGATGAGCAGGCTGCTTATGTTGATAAGATTTCAAAGACAGAAAAGACAGGAAAATCTGTAGCAGTATTTTATATAACATCAAAGGGTAAGTTATATGTAAGAAATGCGGACGATTATGTTGCACAGATGGTAGAACTTGCCGGTGGAAAGTATATTTTTGATGATTTGAATGTCGGAAAGACAGGAACACAGACAATGGAGATGGAAAGCTTCTATTCTAAGGCTAAAGATGCTGACTACATCATTTATATATGGAGCCTTGGAGGAAAACCATCTACACTTGCTGATTTTACAGGATACAGTTCGGTTCTTTCAGATATGAAGGCTGTTAAGGATGGCAATGTATGGTGTACTACACCTGATTTCTTCCAGATTGCGGATACAATCGGAAGTATGGTAAATGACATCAATAAGATGATGACATCTGACAGCAGTGTAAATGAACTTACATATCTTAAAAAACTTAAATAATTAAAGAGGTTATATAATGAAGAAGGCGTTACGCTGCCAGCTGGTTTATATAATGCTTGTAGTATTATTCATTGTTGCGGTATTTATGAATATTAATACAGGTAATGTACATATTTCATTTGGCAGAATTTTTAAGATTATCTTTTTAAAAGCTGAGGCAGGCACAGCCGGATTCAATATTATATGGAAAATCCGTCTGCCAAGGCTTCTTAGTGCAGCTATACTTGGCGGTGCCCTGGCACTGTCAGGTTTTCTGCTTCAGACATTTTTCAGAAATCCGATTGCGGGTCCATTTGTGCTTGGTATATCATCAGGTGCAAAAATGTTTCTTGCAATTACTATGATTTTTCTATTAAGATATATTCCATCAATGCCTTTATGGGCTCAGGTAGCGGCAGCATTTGCAGGTTCGGTTTTATCATTGCTTTATGTTCTGCTTTTTGCCGGCAAGGTTAAAAATATGTCAACACTTCTTGTAATCGGCATAATGATTAGTTATATATGTTCTGCAATAACAGATTTATGTATAACATTTGCCAATGATTCAGATATAGCAAATCTTACACATTGGGCAATGGGAAGTTTTTCAGCAAGTTCATGGAATACAGTAAAATTATCGGCAGTTATAGTATTTCCGACAGCAATAGTGACATTCCTTTTTGCAAAACCAATCAGTGCTTATCTTCTTGGTGAAGGATATGCAAAGAGCATGGGTATACCGGTTAAATTTTTCAGACTCTGTATAATAACATTGTCAAGCATACTTTCAGCATGTGTAACAGCACTTGCAGGACCGATTTCTTTTGTGGGAATTGCAGTTCCTCATGTTACGCGTATTCTTATGAAAACGTCAAAACCAGTAGTGATAATGCCAGCTATATTTTTAAGCGGTTCGGTATTCTGCATGTTTTGTGATTTGATAGCAAGAACAATATTCTCGCCGTCAGAACTTGCAATAGGTACTGTAACGGCGGTATTTGGTGCACCTGTGGTAATATGGCTTATGATTAGCAGGAAAAACGGTGAGATATAATGGAAGAAGAGAAAGAATTTTATTTTAAAACACAGAATTTATCAGTTGGATACAACAGAAAACCAATTCTTGAAAATATTTCACTTGGAGTGTATAAAGGACAGATTCTTACACTTATAGGTCCGAATGGTTCAGGAAAATCAACCATTTTAAAAAATCTTATAAGGGAAATGAATCCGCTTGGCGGTGTGGTTGTTTTAGAAGGAAAAGATATTAACAATTATTCAAGCAAAGATTTTGCAAAGCAGATGTCGGTAGTTCTCACAGAAAAAGTAAAAACAGAACTTCTAACGTGTCGTGATGTTGTTGCAATGGGACGTTATCCATATACTAATTATTTTGGAAAACTTACGCCTGAGGACGAACGAATTGTCGATGAATCACTTGAGAGCGTGGCGGCTCTTGATATTGCCGAAAAAGATTTTTCACAGATAAGTGACGGACAAAGACAGCGTATAATGCTTGCACGTGCAATATGTCAGAAACCGCAGATTATTGTGCTCGACGAACCTACGTCATTTCTTGATATAAGGCATAAGATAGAGCTTCTTGATATTTTGCAGAATATGGCTGTTAAAGAAAATGTTACGGTTGTTTTGTCATTACATGAGATAGAACTCGCAAACAGAATATCTGACTGGGTTATGTGTGTAAGGGCTGATGGAAAAATACTGTATGGTACGCCCGATGAAATATTTCAAGATGAAATAATACGTGAACTGTATGATATTAAAAATGGAAGTTATAACTGCCTTTATGGAAGTACCGAACTTGAAAAAAAGACAGGTACTCCAAAGGTGTTTGTCGCTGGTGGCGGTGGATTCGGCGTTTCCGTCTACAGGCGTCTGCAGCATTTTGAGATTCCGTTTTCGGCAGGAATTATTGCACAAAATGACTGTGAATATACGATAGCAGAATCCCTTGCGGTAAAAGTCATAAGCGAAAAGCCATTTGAAATATTTAGCGGCAAGTCATTAGAAATGGCAAAAAAATATGTTGATATAGCTGATTATTATATTGATGCAGGCTGCCCGTATGGTATAGTAAATGAGAAAATGAAAGAATTAAGGCAGTATGCATTAAAGAATAACAAAATTATTTTAGATAAACCGGACGATTATAATTTAAGACAGATAGGAGAAAATATTGGATAATAAGTATGAATATATGAATCCAAATGATATTGAAAAACATTCATTTGAAATAATAGAACAAGAGCTTGAAATTGAACTCCCATCTGATATTAAACCGATTGTTAAGAGAGTAATACATACGACCGCAGATTTTTCTTATGTGGAAAATATGTATTTTTCACCTGATGCCATAAAGACGGCGTTGGGTGAAATTAAATCGGGAGTGACATTTGTTACAGATACGAACATGGCACTTTCAGGTATTAATAAAAAAGCATTGAAAGAACTTAACTGTAATGCTGTGTGTTATGTATCAGACGAGGATGTTGCAGTTATGGCGAAAAAAGAGAATATAACAAGGGCAGTATGTGCTGTAAAAAAAGCAGCTATGAATAATAAAAGATGTATTATGGTTGTAGGAAATGCACCTACTGCACTTATTCAGATAGAAAAAATGTACAGGGAAAATGAGTTTAAACCACTTCTTGTAATTGGTGTTCCTGTTGGATTTGTCAATGTTGTGGATTCAAAGGAGGCAATTATTGATAGTGGTATGGAATGTATTATAGCAAGAGGGAGAAAAGGCGGCAGCAATGTTGCCGCATCAATAGTAAATGCACTTTTGTATATGTGTCAGGATGATAACCGGGAGTGGAGAAGATAAATGCTCGAAAAATATGTAAGTAAAGGCAGCAAAAAATTAAGATGCGGTTTTACAACAGGAACATGTGCTGCCGCTGCATCCGCCGGTGCTGCAAGAATGCTTTTGTCAGGAAAAGTCATTGAAAATATTACTGTAATAACTCCCTCAGGAAATTCTGTTACTGTTGGGCTTACAGATATAAAAAAAGAAAATGATTATGTGAGTTGTGCGGTACAAAAGGACAGTGGCGATGATCCTGATGTGACAGATAAAATTCTTGTATATTCAACGGTTTCATATGAAAAGAGTGGAATAACTGTTGATGGAGGAGAAGGTGTCGGACGTGTTACAAAAAAGGGTTTAAAGCAGCAGATTGGTGAAGCTGCAATAAATCCTGTACCACGGAAAATGATAGAAGAACAGTTAAAAACGGCTGCGTCTGATTATTCATATGATGGTGGACTTAAAGCTGTAATAAGTGTTCCGATGGGAATACAGATTGCGAAAAAGACATTCAATCCAAGACTTGGAATAGAGGGAGGAATATCAATACTTGGAACGACGGGAATAGTTGAACCTATGAGTGAACAGGCACTTATAGATACAATATCGGTTGAACTTGATGTAAGAAAAGCACAAAATGAAGAATTTATAATTGTCACACCGGGAAATTACGGCCAGGATTTTTTGAGGGATAATCTGGGTATTGCTGTTGATAAATGCGTTAAATGCAGTAATTTTATAGGAGATACAATAGATATGTGCATTGAAAAAGGCTTTAAATCAATGCTTCTTGTCGGTCATATCGGCAAACTTTCAAAGCTTGGCTGCACAATATACAATACACATTCAAGATATGCTGATGGAAGGATGGAAGCATTTGCTTTATGTGCAGCCTTATGTGGGGCAGAAAGAGAAGTTCTTGAAAATATACTTGGATGTATAACTACTGATGCTGCACTTGAGATTCTAAAAAAAGAAGGTATTTTTGATGAGACAATTAAAATGCTGGAAAAAAGAATTGACAGGTCATTAAAACTGCGGGCAAAAGGCAGTATTGAAATCGGAATGATAACATTTTCAGAAGAATACGGCATTTTATGTAAAACGGAAAATGCAGATAATATGCTTAAAAAATTGAAATGATAATAAGGAGAAAAGTATGGTTCATTTTGTTGGAGCAGGTTCAGGAGCCAAAGATTTAATAACGGTGAGAGGAATGAATCTGTTAAAAAATGCTGATGTAATAATATACGCCGGCTCACTTGTAAATCCTGAACTTCTGGAATATGCAGAAGATTCATGTGAAATTTACAACAGTGCATATATGACGCTTGAAGAGATTATTGATGTCATAAAAACAGCAGATAGTGAAAATAAGGATATTGTGCGTCTGCATACAGGCGATTCTTCAATATATGGTGCAATAAGAGAGCAGATTGAACAGTTAAATTCATATGATATTTCATGGGATATCTGTCCAGGAGTCAGCAGTTTTCTTGCTGCTGCGGCAGCAGCAGGATGTGAATATACGGTGCCTGGGATTTCGCAGTCATTGATAATTACAAGAATGGAAGGAAGAACACCGGTTCCTGAAAAAGAAAAGATGAGAGAACTTGCAGGACATAACACATCCATGGCAGTCTTTTTAAGCTCAGGACTTACAAAAGAATTACAGGATGAACTGCTGACCGGCGGATATAGTGAGGATACACCATGTGCCATATGTTATAAGGTAAGCTGGCCTGATGAAAAGATAATAATGACAACAATTAAAAATCTGCATAATGATATGGTATCGAATAGTATTGCGAAAACGGCTCTTATTCTTGTTGGTGATTTTCTAGGCAGAAAATATAATAATTCAAAGCTTTATGATGCTTCATTTACAACGGAGTACCGTAAATGAGAGCGGCGGTAATTGCATATACGGTAAACGGAGCTATACTGGCAGAAAAGTTAAGACATTTAAGTGATGATGAGACTGATATATATGTCAGTGCAAAATCGGCAAAATATATTGATGCAGAAAATATTATAACATTTAAGAGTACGCCGGCCCTTATCAGAGATATTTTTTATCAATATGAAGGAATCATATTTATTGGTGCGGCCGCAATAGCGGTACGTTCTATTGCACCTTATATTACAAGTAAATTCAAAGATCCAGCTGTGCTTGTCATGGATGATCATGCAATACATGTTATTTCACTTTTGTCCGGGCATGTGGGAGGCGGGAATGAATGGTGTGTAAAAGTTGCAGGAATGTTCGGTTCGGATGCAGTTATAACAACTGCAACGGATGTCAATAACGCATTTGCTGTAGATGTTTTTGCAGTAAAAAATCACCTTAAAATGATAAATCCATATATGATACGAGACATAAGCACAAGAATTGTAAACGGTGAGCAGCTTGGGATATACATGCAGGCTGAAGAATATGAAAAGGTAATACAGAACGAGTGTAAAAAATACAGTAAAAATATAAAAATAACAGACTATAAAAATGCTGATATAGTTATATTAAAAAATAAATCAGAAATTAAAGATATGCAGTCAAAAATAATTCTTATACCGCGTAATATTGTTGTCGGAGTTGGCTGCAGAAGAGGAACAGAATATTTAAAGATTAAAAGTTCTGTTATGACAATATTAGAAAAAGCCGGTGTATCTGCGGAAAATGTGAATTGTGTCGCTTCAATTAACAAAAAAGCAGACGAAAAAGGTATAATAGAGCTGGCAGAGGAGTTACAGGCAGATTTCATTACATATACGGCAGATGAGCTTATGGAGGTTGAAGGTGAATTTGAGCCGTCAATGACTGTATATAACCACGTTGGTGCGGATAATGTCTGTGGACGCAGTGCATGCAGGGCAAGTTGTAACGGTGAATGTCTTGTACCTAAGACTGTAGAAAACGGAGTGACAGTTTCTGTATACAGATACAGGGTTTATGGAGGATAAAGTGCTTAATATAGTTGGTTTTGGATGTGGTTCATATGAGAATATGACAATAGAAGCGGTAAGGACGATTGAAAAGTCTGAACTTGTAGTAGGATTTAAGACATATATAGATTTGATGAGAGAATATTTTCCTGATAAAGAGTATTATGAAAATGGCATGATGCAGGAAAGACAGCGTTGTGAATATGCGTTGAATGAGGCTGTGACTAAAGAGGTATCACTTGTCTGCAGTGGTGATTCCGGCGTATATGGCATGGCATGCCTTGCATATGAGCTTGCCGGTGCTATGGATAATTCTCCTGAAATTAAGGTCGTGTCTGGAGTTACAGCGGCAAACAGCGGAGCAGCAATAATAGGTGCTCCGTTGTCACATGATTTTTCAGTTATAAGCCTTAGTGACCTTTTGACAAAAAAGAGCGTGATAGAAAAAAGACTGCGTGCAGCAGCAATGTCAGATATGGTAATCTGCCTTTATAATCCGTCTAGTAAAAAAAGGGCAGATTATCTTGCATGGGCATGCAGCATATGTCTTGAATATAAAGATGAAGACACAGTATGCGGCGTTGTAAGAAATATAGGAAGAGACATGGAAAGCTCGAAGATTCTTACACTAGGTCAGTTAAAAGAATATAATGCAGATATGTTTACTACAGTATTTATCGGTAATAAATCAACTGTCAGGATGGGTGAAAAAATGGTAACACCGAGGGGATATAATAATAAGTCAGAAAAAAGTATTATTATATTTGCCGGAACAACAGAAGGCAGACACCTTGCAGATTATGCATCCGGGTTAAATATAGACACACATATATTTGTTGCTACAGAATATGGTGAAATGATATTAAAAGACGACAAAAGTTTCGATGGGAATAAGTGCATAATACACACAGGCAGGCTTGATGAGGCAGAAATTAAAGAAGAAATAGAAAAAATAAATCCGATGGCAGTGTTTGACGCGACACATCCATTTGCAGTGCAGGTTACGGAAAATATTAAAAATGCCTGTGAAAAGACTACAACAAAATACATACGTATAAAGAGAGATAAAGAAAATTATAATCTGGTCAATCGTGAAAAAGTAAGAAGTGCGGGCAGTGCCGAAGAAGCAGCAATAATATTAAGTGCCCCATGCTATAAAAATAAAAAAGTTCTGCTTACAACAGGAAGTAAAACGGTAGGCATTTACAGTCATCTTGAAGGATTTAAAGATAATTATTATTTGAGGATGCTGCCTAATGTGCAGATGCTTGGAGAGGTGCTTAAAAGCGGAATTAAAAATTCTAATGTTATATGCATGCAGGGACCTTTTTCTGAAAATATGAATTATGAAATGATAAAAAATTATGGAATAGAAGTAATGGTTACAAAAAATTCCGGAAATACGGGCGGTACACAGGAAAAAATCAATGCAGCTATGCGTGCAGGGACAGAGGTAATAATAATAGAGGATACAGGCAGTGATGAATGTATCGGTATAGGATTGAGTGAAGCTTTAAAATATATTACAGAAATAGTTGAAAAATAACAGAAAGAAAGATAAAAATGAATGTATATATAATTGGTGTGGGACCCGGAAACGGACAGTATCTGATAAAAGAATCAGAAGAAAAAATTGAGAATGCTGATATAATAATAGGTGCAAAAAGACTTATAAAGCCATATTGTAATAAAAAAACATTTGCAGCAATTACGCCTTTCGATATAATTTCAATCATAAAAAGTAATAATCAGTGTGAAAATATAGCGGTGCTTATGTCGGGAGATGCATCGTTTTACAGCGGAACGAAAAAGCTGGTTTTGGAATTAGAAAAAGAAAAAATTAAATATAATATTCTGCCGGGGATTTCAAGCGTATCATATATGTCTGCAAAAACAGGTGTTCCGTTGGATGAGGCTGGATTTTTAAGTCTGCATGGAAGAAAAATGAGCATTATGGGCACAATTCTTTCATCAAGATATACATACATTTTAACACAGTCAGATTGCGGCATAATATGTCAGAGACTCCAAAAAATTGGATTTGGCGGATTTAAAGTATATATAGGTGAGAATCTTTCGCTTGAAAATGAAAAGATTACATGTGATTATGCAAAAAATCTTACAGAGTATGAATCATGCGGACTCTGTGTAATGCTGGTTGAAAATAATGAAAAGCTTATTGACGGCATTGCAGGAATTCCCGATGAGAATTTTATTCGTGGCAATGTTCCTATGACGAAAAGAGAAATCCGTGCATCAATTGCTTCACGCATGCATGTTTCAAAAAATGAATGTATATATGATATTGGAGCCGGAACAGGTTCAGTCAGTATAGAGCTTGCACTTGCGGATTATATGGGAACAGTATATGCGATAGAAGAAAATGAAGAGGCGTGTGCTTTAATAAAAGAAAATTCTGATAAATTCGGAACAGACAATATTCAGATTGTAAATGGGCGTGCACAAGAAAAAATAAATGAACTTCCGGCACCGGACAGCGTGTTTATTGGCGGAAGCAAGGGAATGTTAAAAGATATAATTGACCAGCTTATCCGTAAAAATCCATCTGTACATATTGTTATGACTGCTGTTACAATGGAGACATTAAATGAAGCTCTGGAATATCTTGAAATTAATTTTCAAAAAGTGGAAACAGTGTGTATAGCAGTTACGAATGTGGTAAAACGTGGAAGATATCATATGCCGGATGTACAGAATCCTATATTTATAATAGATGCAAGATGACAGGTAAAATTTCAGGGAGGCATTAAAATGTGTAATGGAAGAATTATGATTGCAGGCACAAACAGCGGATGTGGAAAAACAACAGTTGTATGCGGTTTATTAAAGTGTCTTTTAAACAGAAAAATGAACATTCACGCATTTAAGTGCGGACCTGATTACATAGATACATCATTTCATAAAAAAGTGCTAAAAATTCCAACAGGAAATCTTGATTCATGGTTTTGTAAGCCGGAAGATTTAAGAAAGATAGTTTCAAAAAAAGCGGATAAATGTGATATATCGGTTATTGAGGGCGTGATGGGCTATTATGACGGGATGGGATTTACGCAGAGGGCAAGTGCATATGAAATTGCTGACATAACATCTACACCTGTAATACTTATAATAAATTGTAAGGGCATGTCATCATCGTTGGAAGCTGTCCTTTCAGGATTTGTTAATATGAAGCAAAACAGCCATATAAAAGGTGTCATATTTAACAGATTATCCGAGAAACTTTACAGATATGCAAAAGAATGTGCATTAAAACTTGGAGTACAGCCATTAGGATATATTCCGTCAGATTCGTCACTTCATATTGAAAGCAGGCATCTTGGGCTTGTAGGTGCGGATGAAATAAAAAGTTTTGATGAAAAACTTGAGCATCTGGCAGATGTAATGGAAAAGACGGTCGATATTGATGCAGTGATGAAACTTGCAAAAACAGCGGAAAAAATAGAATACGAAGCTGAAAAAGATGTGGGAACTGACAGTAAATCTTGTGTGAATATTGCAATTGCAAAAGATGAAGCATTTTGTTTTCTGTATGATGACAATATTGCTTTTCTGGAAGAAAATGGATGCAGGATTATGTATTTCAGTCCGATACATGACAGTGAAATACCGCATGATGCAGACGGAGTTATTTTCTGGGGTGGATATCCTGAGAGATATGCAAAAGAATTATCAGAAAATAAGAGTATGATTAAAAGTGTAAAAAAAGTGATAGACAGTGGGATTGCCTGTATTGCGGAATGTGGAGGCTTTTTATATCTTCATTCATATCTTGAAGGAACTGATGGGAAAAAGTATCCTATGGCGGGGATTATAGATGGTGAAGCAGTAAATGGCGGAAAACTGCAAAGATTTGGATATATGGAAGTTACGCCGGTGTCCGATGGTATGGCATGCAGATGCATGCAGCCGTTGAAAACGCATGAATTTCATTATTGGAAAAGCTGTAATCCGGGCAGCGATTTTCAGGTGAAAAAAGTATCTGATGAAAGTATCAGCATGGCAGGATACAACACAGAAAAATTATATGCGGCTTTTATGCACATATATTTTTACGGAAATGAGGAATTTGGAATGAATTTTATAAAAAAATCATGCGAATATGCTGCAAAAAAACATTGGGATAATATAGCAAAGCCTCTTAACGGACTAGGGGATTTTGAAGATATAATAGTAAAAATTGCAGGCATACAGAATACAGAACATGTAGATATAAGTAAAAAAGCATTAGTCATAATGTGTGCTGATAATGGAATTGTAGAGGAAAATGTAAGTCAGAGCGGACAGGATGTAACAGCGATAGTGGCTGCCAATATGGCATCACGCAAATCAAGTGTATGTCTTATGGCCGGTTATACCGGTGCACAGGTTATACCTGTAGATATAGGAATTGCATGTGAAACCATTCCGTCAGGTAAAAAAATTGATGATATGGATGGAATTTTACATAAAAAGATAAGCCATGGTACAAAAAATTTTCTGAAAGAACATGCTATGACAGATAAACAGTGTATTAAGGCAATAGAAACAGGAAAAGAAATTGTAAAAATGTGCAGTGAAAAAGGAATAAATATTATTGCAACGGGCGAAATGGGAATTGGAAATACAACTACAAGTGCAGCACTTGCAGCAATTCTTCTTGATGAAAAGCCGGAAAATGTAACAGGTTACGGAGCAGGACTTACGAATGAAGGGCTTAAAAATAAAACTGAAACAGTAAGAAAAGCATGTGAAATGTATAGTGGATATAAAGATGATGCACTTAAACTTTTATCATGTATTGGTGGATTGGATATTGCAGGGCTTGCTGGTGTATTTATCGGCGGAGCTGAGTATGGAATTCCGGTTGTCATTGACGGACTGATATCGGGAATAGCAGCACTTACTGCAGAATATATGTCACCTGGAACAAAAAAATATATGATTGCATCACATGCAGGAAAAGAGCCTGCTTTAAAAAAGATTATTACACATCTTGAATTAAAGCCTGTGATAGATGCGAATCTTGCATTGGGAGAAGGTTCTGGGGCAGTTATGGTTTTTCCTCTGCTTGATATGGCAATGAGTGTGTACAATGAGAGTAATACATTTGAAAATATAGATATGGAGGCATATGAGTGTTTGCATTAATTTTCGGAGGAAGCGGAAGCGGTAAATCTGAATATGCGGAAAAGCTTTCATGTGAGCTTGCACAAAAAAATGAAAAATATTATATTGCAACTATGATTCCATACGGAGAAGAAGGAAAAAAAAGAGTTGAAAGGCATAAGAAGCTGCGTGAAGGCAAAGATTTTTATACAATTGAGCAGACGATGCATATATCAGGGGCGTTGGAAAAAATAAAAAATCCACGTAACTCAACAGTTCTTATTGAGTGTATGTCAAATCTTGTCGCAAACGAAATGTTTGAGCCGGGAGGAAATACTCAATCAATTATTAAAGAATGCATGACAATCCGTGATAAATGTAGTAATATAATAATAGTAACCAATGATATTTTTTCTGATGGATGCATATATGATGAATCTACCAGAGAATATATCAGACAATTAGCATATATCAACAGGCAGCTTGCACAAGATGCGGATATTGTAGAAGAAGTTGTATATTCTGTGCCTGTAAGGTTGAAAACAATATATGAAATCATTTAAAACAAATAAAAAATTAATATATATTTTTCTTGTTCTGTCAATAATTCTTTCAGGAATGTATTTTGGAACGGATAATGAAGAATTCAGATGCAATAAGTCCGGTGGAACTTCTGCATCTTATGTATATCAGGTGATTGATGATACATATGGAGGTAACGAAATATGTATGGGAGAGATGTTAGGATTAAAAGATATTAATGTCTTTCAGACAAAAGATATAATTTCATACAGATATAATCTGAAGATTAATTTTTCGTTTGCCCTGATTTTACTTGAATTTATTATTATGTTTTTTTTCAGTATTAATTATTATTATATACATGAAAAAAATCAATACATACGCAGAAAAATTATTATTACATATATTCATAATCAGGATGGAGAAAAAAGCTGTGCTGTCATAAGTTAGGAATTAATTTATGACAGGAGGGGTGAATATGGTAATGAACATTATTGCAGCTGTGCTTACTTTACTTGCAGTTGCAGGTTCAATATTTGCATATAAGCTTGAAAAAAGCGATTATAAAAATGCAGATTCTGATAAAAATGCAGAAAAGTAATAAGATATAAAAATATAAAAGGCGGGTCTGCTGATTTTTTAGAAAAATCAGTAAGCCTGCCTTTTTGGCTGTTTACATCCGGTCTGAAAAACTTATAAGTGTATGGAAAGTTGAATCATTTTCGTCATAATACATATCAATAAAACCATTATATTTATTGACGACACGTTCAATGCTTTTAAGTCCATAGCCATGGCTTATGGTGTCTTTCTTGGATGTTTTTAATTTACCATGCGAATCGAAAGGATTTCCATTACATGAATTTACTACATTTACCATGATAGTAAGTTTGTCAGAAGTATCAGAACATATTTTTAATGTTATATGTCCATCATCTGTTTTACATGCTGCTTCATATGCATTATCAAGAAGATTGCAAAATAAAGAGGTGCAGTCGTCAGGAGATATGAAAGAAACAGTTTTTGAACGTATATCTGTTATAAATGTAATATTTTTGTCTGAACATTTTTTCTGAAAACGATATGCAATTGCATTTAAAATTTCATTGTCAGATACCATTACAGGTTTGCTGAATTCCTCAGAGTACAGAAGCGTTGAAATATATTTATCAATTTCATTATAATTATGTTCTTTATTTAACTCCTTTATCGACAAAAGATGATTCTTAATATCATGAATCATTATTTTTTGTTTTTCGTCCATTTCAGCGAGCTGTTTATAATATTCTATTGAAAGAGATTCATTTTGAAGCTGCAAATTTAGTTTTTCGTTCTGGATGTATTGTTTTTCTATGTAATTATACATATTTATTGCAAGTACATTAAGGCACAAAAGAACCGTTGCACTTATAAGTATAAGTGTAACATATTTTGTCGAAAGTGATATATTGACACATAAAATGCAAAAAGAATTTATAATGAAAACGCTTATTGCACATATTCCGACAGGTGCAAATATTTTTAATGTTGATGTTGTGCCGGGATGTTCCTTTTTTGCAAGAATATAAGAGGCTATATACATAAATATAAGGTATAAGAGCTTACTTATATAATAAATCATAACCTGTACCTTAAATGAATCAATATAGCCAAGAACGTTCTGACCATAATCAGGAACAGCAACCATTACGATAAGTTCTGTTATGCACATAATAAAAGTTGCCAGCAGTGCGTGCAGCATGCTTTTGCCCGGTGTGACTTTATATGCTGTGCATATAATCAGCATTGTCATTACAAAAAACAGTATACAGTTTAATGAAAACATGCGTAAACCTATAAACAATATAGGAATAGTGTAAAATATTATGTAAATTAACAATCTTTTTATAAAATTGTATCTGCGTTCAAAAAGGCCGGAGCAATAAAGCCATAACGTATATCCTTCACATATATATGCAAAAATTGATATTATATATATATTAAATAAATTCATGATAACTACCTGGCCCTATAATTTATCTTATTCTTTCAAGATGTCTTAAATATTGTCTTTTGAATTCAACCCTTTTACGGCGTGCCAAAGGTATAGTCATAAAGCCATTGCTAAGTGAAAGCTCAGTAGGAGAGTAGTTGGTTATATAATTCATGTTAATGATAAAGCTTCTGTGAACCTGATAAAAATTATAACTTTTATTAATTCCGGCTAGTACATTCATCCATTCTGACAGGCTGTTGACTGAGTCAATTTTATCATCTTTTGTGTATACATAAGAATAACGTCCCTCTGCTTCAATACATATAATATCAGATTTTTTAAGTGCAATAGGACCATGTCTGCGTGTGTAAACAATTGCTGTCGCATTAGCCTCGGCATATATTTTTACTGCATCAGCAAGACTGCGGCTGAGACGTTTCTTTTCAACAGGCTTTGTAAGATAGCGGAAAACATGGATTTTCATTGCGTCATCAAGATAATCAAGATGAGATGTCACGATTATTATAAGTACGCTTGGATTGCGTTTAATAAGCTCTGTTGCGGTATTTATTCCGTTGAGTCCCGGCATTTCTATATCCAGAAAAACAATATCCGGTATTAATGGGTCATTTAATAAATCATCACCGCTGGTAAAGCCTTTTACAAGCGGGTCATAAGGTTCCATTGCAAAGTATATTTTTGTATAACTGCGAATTTGTGCGATATCAGCTTCGTTATCATCACATATAAATATGTTCATATATAATATCCTCGTTTGTTTTTTATTTTATGTAAAAAAACGCCATGCCGCAGGTTTTGAAAATCCATGGCATGGCATAAGATTTACTGTAATTTTTTAATTATCATGTTATTTGGTTTTGAAACTTTTAATTCAGGACCATTCATTACTATAAGTCCTTTATCAAAATGAATTGTAAAAATTGTTATTGAGTTGCCCTCATTATTCATTGACATTATGTGTTTGTCATCAGGAAAAATATTTATGTATTTTGGATAATCACCGCTTACCGGAAGTGATGAAATACTGTTAAGCGTACCTGTTTCTTTGTTTACGCTGTAAATAGTAACAGTATTATCACCTGCGTTTGAGCAGATAAGATTATTGCCTGAATTAGAAAGAATAAGACTGGCAGCAGCACTGTTGTTTTTATGTCCTTTTCTGACTGTAAAAATATTCTGTATAAGTTCAAAACGGTTTTTGCCATTGTCTTTGTCATAAGAATATACATTTATATAATTCTTCAATTCACATAAAACATAGGCATATCTGCCGTCTGCACTGAATATCATCTGTCTTGGAGCTGATTCAAGCTGTGAACGTATAATATCATATAATTTGAGTTTTCCAGTGTTGTGATTAAATTCGTAAAGTTTAATCTGGTCAATACCAAGGTCGCATGCACATAAAAGTTCTTCATCAGGTGTAAATACAGACCAGCTTATATGTGGCCTGAAATTGCGGTCAGCAATGCTTCCCATTCCTTTGTGGAATACTTCATCTGTTATTTTGCCGATTCTTCCGTCAGGTTCAAGTGAAAGCACGGTAAGTTTACCATCATGATATCCTGAAACAATTAAAAAACGGTCATCTTTTGAAATTGTGATGTGACATCCTCGCATTCCGTTAATAGAAACGACATTGAGTTTATTTAAACTGCCATCCGGTTCTATGGAAAATGATGTTACACCCTGGTCACATATTGAATATAAAAAGTTACCGCTGTGTGACAATGTTATGTAAGAAGGATTATCAATTGGAAATTCTGTGCGTTCTGTTATACGTCCCTTTTCAACATCCATATCGTATAAATGGATTCCTTTGCTGCTTTCGTGAGTATAGCTGCCTACATATGCAATATATTTTTCGCTCATATAATATGCCTCGCTTCTGTACATTAATATTTATTTATATTTTAATTCAAAAAGAGATAAAATTCAATAATCATATACATTTATGTGTTATTTTTTCGAGAGAAACTTCAACAAGAACAGCATCGGGACCTATGCCTCTGACACATGGGAATGGAATTATATATTCGATATCTCTTCCAAACAGGCCGCAAAGCCGTCCGGGTCCCGGTACTATGAGTGCTTTTATGCAGCCGCTGCATTCGTCAAAGTCAATATCAATTACACATCCAAGAATTTTGCAGTCACATGTATTTATTACCTGTTTATTGTGCAAATCACATACACGCATGGATAACCGCCTTATGAATATTTGTCAGTATTATTATATTCATAAGGCGGCAGATAGTTGTCAGCCCAGAAAATTACGCATTGATTTTAATGCCATTTTTTCAAGCCGGCTGACCTGTGCCTGTGAAATGCCTATTTCGGCAGCAGTTTCCATCTGTGTTTTACATTCAAAAAAACGCATTGTTATAATTCTTTTCTCGCGTGGGGAGAGTTTTTCAACTGCTTCTTTAAGAGAAATCCGGCTGACCCAGTTTTCTTCGCAGTCCTTTTTGTCACTGACCTGGTCGAGCACATAGAGTGTGTCGCCGCCATCATTGTATACAGGCTCGTACAGCGAGACGGGTGTTTGTACTGCCTCCAGTGCAAGTACGATATCTTCTTTTGGCACACCGATTTCGGACGCAATTTCATTAATTGTCGGTTCTTTTTGTCTTAATTTTGTCAGTTTTTCTTTGGTATAGATTGCTTTGTAAGCGGTATCACGCATGGAACGGCTGACACGTATAGAATTGTTATCTCTTAAATATCTTTTTATTTCTCCTAATATCATTGGAACTGCATATGTCGAAAATTGTACATTTTGTGATAAATCAAAATTATCAATAGCTTTAATCATTCCGATACATCCAATCTGGAATAAATCGTCGATGTTTTCATTTGATTGGTTAAAACGCTGTACAATGCTTAATACAAGACGCAGATTGCCTTTGATAAACTGTTCACGGGCGTTTGCATCACCCTGTTTGATTTTCTTTAAAAGTTCCTCTTTTTCCTTTGCTTTTAACAGCGGAAGCTCTGCTGTATTGACACCGCATATTTCTACTTTATACCCAGCCAAGCTGCACCTCCTTTATCAATATAATTGAATTTTCTAAGTAAATGATTGCCGTTAAAAGAAAATTTAATCCTGTAAAGAATATCCATTTTTTTAAAGACTTTTTATTGACCGCAGGCACAATATTATTTATAATAAATTCATTCCTTGGGGAATTTTCAGTTTTAATTTTTTGGAGGTAACTACCTTGAAATGTCCATATTGCGGAAATGAGAATACAAAAGTTATAGATTCAAGACCGACTGAGGAGGGAGCGATACGCCGCCGCCGCCAGTGTGAGTCATGTGCAAAAAGATTTACTACATATGAGAAAATAGAGATGATGCCGATTATTGTTATTAAAAAGGATGACAACAGAGAGCCTTACGACAGGGAAAAGATTGTTGCGGGAATTGTGCGTTCATGTCATAAAAGACCAGTGTCACTTGCACAGATTAACCAGATGGTTGATGAGATTGAGACACAGATTTTTAATTCTGGTGAAAAAGAGATTCCTACAACAAAGATCGGAATGATTGTAATGGATAAACTTAAAAAACTCGACGAAGTAGCCTATGTAAGATTTGCATCTGTTTATCGTGAATTCAAGGATGTCAATACATTTCTTGAGGAAATTAACAAAATTTTAAAATAATTTATCATGAAAAATTAATGAGGAATATATGTTTAAATGTTTTTATCCCGGCAGATATTATGATTCTGCTTATGATATAGAATATGGTGAATTTTACGAAAAAGGATACCGCGGAATAATATTTGATGTTGACAATACACTTGTAGAACATGGTGCACCTGTCACAAAGAGAGCAAAGGATTTATTTGACAGGCTTCATGAGATAGGATACGAGACGTGTATTATTTCAAATAATAAAGAAGAACGAGTGAAACCTCTGGCAGATGAAGTTGATTCAAAGTATGTAAGCAAGGCAAACAAGCCATCGCCTGTCAATTATATTAAGGCAATGGATATTATGAATTGTGGCAAAGATAATGTGTTTTTTGTCGGAGACCAGATATTTACTGATGTATGGGGAGCCAACAGGGCAGGAATCCTGAGCATGCTTGTGAAGCCTATAGATAAGCATGAGGAGATTCAGATTGTTTTAAAAAGATATCTTGAGAAGATAGTTCTTTTTTTCTATAAAAGATATTGTAAAAAACATGGCCAAACAGATGATTATAAAAATAAAAAATAAAAAGGATATGTTAAGATGGATATTAATGGAACAACAAGAGTGTGCGGACTTATAGGTAATCCTGTAGCACATTCAATATCGCCTGTTATTCATAACAGGCTTGCTGGATTAAGAGGAGATAATCTTGTATATGCAACTTTTAAGGTTGAAGCCGGTAATGTGGCGGCAGCAGTTAAAGGTGCATATGCACTTGATATTCTGGGCCTTAATGTTACAGTTCCGCATAAACAGGCTGTTATAGATGAACTTGTTGACATTGATGAGCTTGCAGCTGCTATCGGGGCTGTGAATACGCTTGTGCGTACTGAAGGTGGATTTAAGGGGTATAACACGGATATTCTCGGGCTTGACAGAGAACTTTCAGATGTTGGCATTTCTCTTGAAGACAAGTGTGTTGTTATAATAGGTGCAGGCGGTGCAGCAAGAGCGATTGCTTTTCTTTGTGCAGGAAAGAAGGCATCAGAGCTTTATATAATGAACAGAACGCTCGAAAAAGCACAGAATATAGCAGATGCAGTCAATGAATATGCAAAAAAAGATATAGCAAAGGCGGCAGGAATTTCTGAATGTGGCAGCTTTGATAAAAAGGATTACATTGTTATACAGACAACAAGTGTAGGGCTTCATCCGCATGATGATGAGACAGCTGTTACGGCAGATGAGTTTTACGAGAATGCAGCGGCAGGTGTCGATATTATTTATAATCCATATGAGACAATGTTTATGAAACTTATGAAAAAGCATGGCAAGCCGGCTTATAACGGATTAAAAATGCTTCTGTACCAGGGCGTTGCAGCGTATGAACTCTGGAATGACTGTAAGATTTCATCTGATATGGCTGATATAATATATGAGGATATGAAAAAGGAGCTTGGAATCAGTGAGTAAAAGAAACAATATTATCCTGATTGGATTTATGGGTTCAGGAAAGACCACATTCGGAAAATGGATTGCAGCTAATAAGAAAATGGAATTTGTTGATACTGATGAGCTTATAGAAAAAGAAAATGGAATAACAATTTCTGATATTTTTGCGTCAAAGGGTGAAGTATATTTCAGAAATCTTGAGACAGACATGTTAAACAAACTTCTGGAGAGAGATATCCAAAATTGTGTTATATCTGTAGGAGGAGGTCTTCCTGTAAAAGAGGAGAACAGAGAGCTTTTATCACAGCTTGGTACAGTTGTATATCTGTGGGCTGATGCAGATGAACTTGTTAAAAGACTAAGTGGTGATAATACAAGACCGCTTCTTGCAGGTGGTAATCTCAAAGAAAAGATTAATACGCTTATGGATGCAAGAAAAGAGATTTATGACAGTGTTTCTGACATTAAGATTGATACGAAAGATATAGCTTTTAATGATATGTTTAGTCAGATGGAAGAGTTTTTGCAAAAAAATATGTAGATAATGTGGTTGTGATTTATAATTATAGAAAGGTAAATAAAAGAATGAAGAAAATACTTGTTATTAACGGACCTAATATCAATTTCCTCGGAATAAGGGAAAAAGGAATATATGGTTCACAAAATTATGATGCTCTTGTTGATATGATTAATAAAAAAGCAGAAGAGCTTGGTGTTGAAGTTGAAGTATTCCAGAATAATTCACAGGGAGCAATTATTGACAGAATACAGCAGGCATATTTTGAAAATGTTGACGGAATAGTAATTAATCCTGGAGCTTATACACATTACAGCTATGCTATACGTGATGCACTTGCATCAATAGAATCAATTCCAAAGATTGAAGTTCATATCTCTAATGTTCATACAAGAGAAGAATTCCGTCATGTATCTGTTACAGCACCTGTGTGTACAGGTCAGGTTGTAGGACTCGGATTAAACGGATATTTATATGCAATGCAGGCATTATGTGATATGCAGTAAATCTTTATAATTTGGTTCTTAGTGTATAAAATATGTATTTTGTGGCTGTTTGCTAAAAAAATAGTTGCCAAATGCGTAAGATTATTATAAAATATTATAAGTTATTGATAATTTAGGAGGTATACCAAAGAATGGTAAGTGCAGGAGATTTTAAGAACGGTATTACAGTTCAGATGGATAACGGTATCTGGCAGATTATTGAATTCCAGCATGTAAAGCCTGGTAAGGGCGCTGCTTTTGTTAGAACAAAGATGAAGAACATCGTGAGTGGCGGTGTGGTTGAAAAGACTTTCAGACCAACAGAGAAGCTTGAGCTTGCTCACATTGACAGAAAAGAATATCAGTATTTATATTCTGATGGAGATCTTTACAACTTCATGGATACAGAAACATTCGAGCAGATTGCTCTTGCAAAGGAAGATGTAGGCGATGCATTAAAGTTCGTTAAGGAAAACGAAATGGTTAAGTTATGTTCGCATCAGGGCAAGGTATTTGCTATTGAACCACCTCTTTTCGTTGAACTTCAGATTACAGAGTCTGAACCTGGTGTTAAGGGTGATACAGCAACAGGTGCTACAAAGCCTGCTATTCTTGAGACAGGTGCTAAGATTATGGTTCCACTCTTTGTAAATCAGGGAGATACAATCAAAATCGATACACGTACAGGTGAATATCTTTCAAGAGTTTAATTTAATCATTTGGCAGACTAAGTTTTATGCCTGTGCATGATGGATTTGTAATTCATAACATTAATAATATAAAGAGAGAAGCTTGACATTTAATGTCGGTTTCTCTCTTTTTTTTACGCGTGTAACGAGCCAAAGTCCGTGCTTGCACGAGACCTTGGCGACTGCCGCGATAACTTGAGAAACTCGCGGAGCGTGTTTCTCATAGTTGACTTGAATTCAATCGAAATCAATCAAAAAATGAAAAAATATGATTGAATTTGATTAAAAATGATTGACAATGATTAAAAAGAGTGATATTTTAATCATAGATAAAGAAAATGGTTTAAGGGAGTGGTTATTAATGCTGACACAGGAACGATACAGACTGATAACTGAAGCAGTTGAAAAGAATCAGGCTGTGACGGTTGAGCAGCTGGTGAATGAAATAGGTGCATCAGCGGCAACAATAAGAAGAGATCTGACAGCACTTGATGAACTGGGAAAAGTAAAGAGAATCCGTGGAGGTGCAGCAGCAGTTGAACAGGAGTTCCTTACATCTGAAGATGATGTTGATACCAAGTACGAAAAGAATGTAGCAGAGAAGAAAGCTATAGCAGAATATGCAGCTTCAACAATCCAGAATGATGATTTTATATATATAGATGCAGGAACTACAACAGAGTTTCTTATTGATTATATAGACATAAGTGTGTCGGCCGTATTTGTTACGAATGGAATTGTACATGCAAAAAAACTGATATCTAAAGGATTTAAAACTTATATGGCGGGTGGACTTATAAGAGCAAAGACTGAGGCAGTTGTCGGCAGTGAGGCTGTTGAGAGCATAAAAAAATTCAATTTTACAAAATCTTTTATCGGTGCTAACGGAATACATCCGTTACATGGATTTACAACAGTTGACACAGATGAAGCAATGTTGAAAAAAGAAGCAGTCAATCACAGTTATGTGAGCTATGTTCTTGCTGACCACACAAAGTTTGGCAAAGTTACAGCTGTAACATTTGCTCCGTTAGAAAAAGCGTGTATTGTAACGGATGGTATTGTTAAAGATAAGTATAAAGAACTTACTCTGATTAAGGAGGTGCATGTTGAATGATTTATACGGTTACACTGAATCCTGCAATTGACTATGCGATGCATGTTGATAATCTTACAGCTGGTCAGGTAAACAGAAGCCATGGTGAATATGTTTTATATGGCGGAAAAGGAATTAATGTTTCGACTGTATTGCATAATCTTGGCGTTGAAAGTATAGCATTAGGTTTCGTTGCGGGATTTACAGGTGAAGAGATTGAAAATGGCGTAAAAAATCTGGGTGTTCAGACGGATTTTATACATCTTAACAGTGGATTAAGCAGAATAAATGTTAAAGTCAAGGGCACAAAGGAAACAGATATTAATGCGGCAGGACCTGAAATTTCAAAAGATGAGCTGGAACAGCTTTTTAAGAAACTGGATAAAATAAAAGATGGTGATACGTTGATACTTGCAGGGACGATACCTAAAAGTGTTCCAGAAGATATATATGAGCAGTTTATAGAAAGAATTTCAGGGAAGAATGTTAATGTTGTGGTTGATGCTACAAAAGAACTTTTACTGAATGTATTAAAATACAGGCCATTTCTTATTAAACCGAATAACCATGAACTTGCGGAAATGTTCGGTAAGACATCACTTGATGAAGAACAGATGAACTATTATGCAGGTAAATTACAGGATATGGGGGCGAAAAATGTGCTTGTCTCTATGGCAGGTGACGGTGCGGTGCTTTTTACGGAAAATAAAAAGGTATATAAAATAGGCGTTGCAAAGGGTCAGGTTGTTAATTCGGTAGGTGCAGGAGATTCGATGGTTGCGGGGTTTGTTGCAAGTTATTTTAAGGACAGGAATTACGAAAAAGCCCTAAAATATGCAACTGCCGCAGGCGGTGCCACAGCTTTTCTGGAAGGGCTTGCCACTAAAGAAAAGACGGAAGAATTGTTAAAACAGTTATAACAGTGAATGACACATATAATAGATGTGTTAAAAATAAAAAGAAAGGATGGAAGATGACATGAAGATTACAGAATTATTAAATGAATCGGGAATTGAGCTTGGTGTTTCAGTTAAGGACAAATCATCTGCTATTGAGATTTTGGTAAACCTTCATGAAAAAGCAGGAAATCTGTCAGACAAGGCTGAATATACACAGGCCATAAAAGCAAGAGAGGAGCAGGGTTCAACAGCTGTTGGCGAAGGAATAGCAATTCCTCATGCAAAATGCAGTGCAGTAAAAAGACCGGGACTTGCAGCAATTACAGTACCGGATGGAGTTGATTATGAAGCACTTGACGGACAGCCGTCCAATCTGTTTTTTATGATAGCAGCACCTGAGGACGGTGCGGATGTTCACCTTGAGGTTTTATCACGCCTTATGGTTCTTCTTATGGATGAAGATTTTAAAAATAAGCTTTTGAATGCAAAAAGCAAACAGGAATTTTTGGCTGTGATTGATGAAAAAGAATCAGAAAAATATGGTGATGAAGAATCTTTAGATGAAAAAGAACAAAGAGAAAAGCAGATTAGACAAAATGACAATAATGCAAAGTATCGTGTACTGGCTGTAACTGCATGTCCAACTGGAATCGCCCATACATATATGGCGGCAGAAGCATTGCAGAAAGCTGGAGAAAATATGGGTTACAGCCTGAAAGCCGAGACTAATGGTTCAGGCGGTGTAAAGAATGCACTTACAGCTGAGGAAATAGAAGCGTGCGATGGCATAATTGTTGCAGCTGATAAAAATGTAGAAACAGCAAGATTTGACGGAAAACCAGTATTGTTTACGAAAGTATCGGATGGAATTCATAAACCGGAAGAGTTGATTACCAAAATTGTAGAAAAGAAAGTTCCGGTGTACCATGAGGAGGGTGGACAAAAGGAAAGCCTTTCATCAGGTGAAAAAGAAGGCGCATGGCATGTAATATACAAACATCTTATGAATGGTGTTTCGCATATGCTTCCATTTGTAATTGGCGGCGGAATAATGATTGCACTTGCATTTCTTCTTGATGATTATTCAATTGACCCGTCTAATTTCGGTATGAATACGCCTGCTGCTGCATTTTTCAAGACAACAGGCAATGCAGCTTTTGCATTTATGTTACCGATACTTGCCGCATTTATTGCATCATCAATAGCAGACAGACCCGGACTTGCAGTTGGTTTTGCCGGTGGTGTGCTTGCGATGAACGGAACTAATTTTGTGGATCTTGCACAGGGTAAGACAGTCGGAATTTCAGGAGGATTTCTAGCAGCACTTCTGGCAGGTTTCGTTGCAGGATATGTTGTTCTTCTTCTGGAGAAGATAACCAGAAAGCTTCCAAAGAGTATGGACGGAATAAGACCGATGCTTATATATCCTCTCGGCGGAATTATAATTATAGGACTTGTAATGTGTGCTGTTAATCCTGCTATGGGATGGATTAATACAGGAATAAGCAATTGGCTTGATGGCATGGGAAATACATCAAAAGTTCTTCTTGGAATAATTGTTGCAGGCATGATGAGCGTTGATATGGGTGGACCGGTAAATAAGGCTGCATATGTATTTGGTACTGCATCGCTTGCTACAGGTAACTTTGATGTTATGGCAGCTGTAATGATTGGTGGAATGGTACCACCGATAGCTATTGCATTGTCAACAACATTTTTTAAGAATAAATGGAATGATGAAGAAAGAAGAAATGGCGTGGTAAACTATATTATGGGATTATGTTTTATATCAGAAGGAGCAATTCCATATGCAGCATCTGATCCATTAAGAGTAATTCCAAGCTGTATTGTTGGTTCGGCAGTTGCAGGTGGTCTGTCAATGGCATTTGGATGTACATTGAGGGCACCTCATGGTGGTGTATTTGTATTTCCGGTTGTTGGCAACTGGCTTATGTATATAGTTGCACTTGCAGTAGGAAGTATAGTTGGAGCATTAATTCTTTCAGCATTAAAGAAAAAAGTAAAGTGAAAATAAAAGCGTAATGAACAGACAGGAGAATTATTATGGTATCAAAAACAGTGGTGATTAAAAATGAACAGGGACTTCATATGCGTCCGGCAGGCGTGCTTGCTAAAGAAGCGGCAAAATATAAAAGTAATATTAGTCTGGTATTTAATGGAAAAAAGATTAATGCCAAGAGTGTTATGAATATTATTGCGGGATGTATGAAATGTGGTTCCCAGATAGAAGTTGAATGTGATGGTGCTGATGAGCAGGAGGCTTGTGAAAGCATTACCGCATTAATTGAATCGGGACTTGGAGAATAAAGTACGTATAGCTATTGATAAGCCGCCGGTTCATGTTCCGGCGGCTTTGTGGTTTAGGAGTTAAAAGGAGGCAGTTATGTATAAAGGAATTGGTGGGTCTTCGGGCTATGGAATCGGAAAAATTGTTATTATAAAAAATGATATGCCTGTGTACGAGATAAAATCGCCAGAGAATAAAGAAAATGAAATAAAACGTTTTTTACAGGCAGTTGATAAATTTATTGAAAAAACAACAAAAATGGCTGAACATATGAGAAAAACAGCAGGAGAAAAGAATGCAGAAATTATAGAGGGACATATAATAATGCTGTCAGACCCATTTATGCAGGATGAAATTAAAGATAAGATAAACAGCGGAATGTGTGCAGAAGAAGCTGTTGATAAAGTATGTGAACAGTTTATTGAAATGTTTACAATGACAGATGATGAGCTTACAGTCCAGAGAGCGGCGGATATTAAAGATATCAGGCTTCGTCTGTTAAAAATTCTTACAGGAGACAGAGATATTGATATAAGCGAAGTGCCTAAAGGCAGCATAATTGTAGCAAAAGATTTAACACCTTCAATGACTGCCGGAATTGTAAAGGAAAATGTAGAAGGCATCATAACACAGGCAGGAGGCTTTACATCACATTCTGCTATACTTGCAAGAGCTTTGGAAATACCGGGAGTGTTCAGCGTAGATGATATAACCGACAATGCAAGAGATGGGATGGAGGCAGTGATTGACGGAAAAGAAGGATATGTCATTCTTAATCCGTCTAAAGAAGAGATTACAGAATATAAAGCAAAGAAAGAAAAATATCTTAAAAATAAAGAAGAATTAAATAAATACAGAGGCAAAGCCACAAAGACAGCTGATTCTATTGAAATAGAACTGTTTGGAAATATAGGAAAACCGGAAGATGCAAAAAATGTCAAAGATAATGATGGTGAAGGTATCGGACTTTTCAGGACAGAATTTTTATTTATGGAAAATAATCAGATTCCATCGGAAGAAGAGCAATTTGAAGCATATAAAAAGACAGCTGTTATGATGGATGGAAAAGAAGTAATTATACGAACACTTGATGTTGGAGGAGACAAAAATATTCCATATCTTGGAATGGAAAAAGAGGATAATCCATTTCTTGGATTCAGGGCAGTCAGATATTGTCTTGACAGAAAAGAAATGTATAAAATTCAATTAAGAGCATTGATTAGAGCAAGTGTATTTGGTAAAATAAAGATAATGATACCTCTTGTTACGTGTGTAAATGAGCTGAGAGAAGTAAAAGCATTAGTTGAAGATATCAAAGCTGACCTGGATAGGGAAAATATACCTTATGATAAAAATATAAGTGTCGGTGTTATGATTGAAACTCCAGCGGCAAGTGAAATCGCTGATCTGCTTGCAAAAGAAGCCGATTTTTTCAGTATCGGTACAAACGATCTTACACAGTATACAATGGCTGTTGACCGTGGCAATTCAAAGGTTGCATATTTATATTCTGTATACAATCCTGCAGTTATACGTTCAATTAAAAGAATTATAAGTGCAGCTGCAAATGAGAATATTATAGCGGGAATGTGTGGCGAAGCTGCTGCAGATCCACTTCTTACACCACTTCTTATATCATTTGGATTAAAGGAATTTAGTGTAAATGCATCATCAATTTTAAGGACGCGTGCACAGATTGCAAAATGGACAAAAGCTGAGGCAGATAAAGTTGCAGATGAAGTTATGAAATGTGCTACGCAGGAAGAGGTATATGAGATATTAAAAAGATATCAAAGATAAAATATAAAAATACCGGCAACGCATAAGTACAGGGGCGGTGTCAGAGACAGGAGAGAATATGAAAAGCTTTTTTGGAACTGACAGATTAAAAAGAAGTAGAATTCTAAAAGCAATATTATTTATTATAATAATGATAGGTGCAGTGAGTAGTATGTCATTATTATATAAGAGTGTTTATGCACAGGAAGAAAATCAGCAGAAGTACACTACAAAAAAGAGAGTGCTTTTTATAAGTTCATATTCATATGCATGGGAAACAGTGCCTGAACAGATTGCCGGTATAAAAGAAGTACTTAATGAAGATGTAGTTATTGATTATAAGTTTATGGATTCAAAAAATCTGACATCATCAGAAAGTGTTGATGATTTTTACAGGCATATGGTTTATTATCTTGGCGAGGTTGAACCATATGATGCAATTATCGTCGGTGATGATGCAGCATTTAATTTTGCTGTAGATAATAAGGATACATTATTTAAAGATATTCCGATATTTTTTGAAGGTGTCAACAATGATGATAAGGCAGTTGCAGTCTCAGCATCATCGCAGATTACAGGTGTCATTGAAAGTCTTTCATACAAAAATACAATTAAGGCTGCATCAAAGATTATTCCGGATGCCAAAAAGATTGTTGCGATTCTTGATGATACTGTTACCGGTATGGGTGAGAGAATACAGTATTATAAATATAAAAATATTTATCCGCAATATGAGTTTGATGAAATTAATGCATCAAAACTAAGTCAGCATGATTTGATTGAAAAAGTAAAAAGTCTTGATTCGGATACGATTCTTATATATATAATGTGCAGCAGTGATAAAGACGGAAATACATATATAGATTCACAGGGAATAAAGCTTGTATCAGAAAATGCACCTGTTCCTACATTCAGTATTGTGTCTATAGGTATGGGAAAAGGCGTTATCGGTGGTGAGATGGTATCTCAGAAGGAGATGGCAAAAATTGCGGCGTCAATGGTACAGCAGTATTTTAATGGTACAGATGTTTCAAGTATTGGAATACAGACAGAACCGCCGAGAGTGATTATGTTTGATGAGAATGTTATGAAAAAATATGAAGTTTCATCAAAATTGCTTCCTAAAAATGCAATTATTATCAATCATGAACAGAATTTTTTTGAAAGAAATAGGGATATTATTATCTTTTCTGGAATTATAATAGCATTTCTAATTATTATATCTGTATGTCTGTTTGCATCTAATATGCATAAAGAGAAGATAAATAAGAATTTAAGTATTTCAACGGAAAAATATGAAAAGCTTGCAAATCATGATATGTTGACAGGTCTTCCGAACAGAATGGCATTTAAGGAAGATTTGATAAAGTATTTTGGTGATAATAAGCAATTTAGTGTATTTTTGTTTGATATTGATAAATTTAAACATATTAATGATACCTACGGACATAATAGCGGAGATATGGTTCTAAGGGAAGTTGCCCAGAGAATACAAAAAATAAATGATAATCTGTTCCGAGTATACAGATTTGCAGGTGATGAATTTACTGTTATCGTTGACAGTCATGATTATAACGTTGTAAGTCAGTATGCACATCGTATAATTGATTCTTTTAAAGAATCATATGAAGTTGACAATGCTATGATAAATATTCATTCAAGCCTTGGAATTGCAATGGTGCCCGAGAATGGAACAAATGAAGATTCTGTTGTAGCGGCAGCAGATGATGCAATGTATTTTATTAAAAAACTTGGTGGAAATAATTATCACTTTTCTGATAAATAATGGGAAGTCCGCTTATGGCGGACTTCCTATTATTTATAGTGCACCTTGCGGTACACGTTTCTCCCATTATTTATATTATTTACACTTAAATGAAGCACAGACTGTTTCTGATGCATCCTGTGCACAGATGCCTGAGATATCGATATGGTCGGCACTACATTTTTTGTCTTCGTTATATACACAATTAGAAGCCTCACATGAGATACTTAGATTGATTTTAGGAGATTCGCTTGCGTTTTTTGCTGTTTCACTGTCGGCTTCGTAGAAACTGCCGCAGCATGTTTCATCGCATTTACATGCACTGTTTCCATGAACTTTGATTGATGAAAGACAGCAGCAATTGTCTTTGTTGTGTGAACATGCGTTTACATTACATCCCAATGTTGTCATAAAATCCTCCTGTTCTGCGTAAATAATTATTTCCGCGAAAAAAACATGTCCGGATATTCCGGACATGTTTAATATGTGCAAAAATGTGTAGTTTATTCAAATCAATTAAATGAAAATTAATTAAATAATTTGAAATTAATTTTATGTCTTGACTGGTTGTAATATCTGAATATTACTTTTGCAAGAATTTTCTTTTCTGAAACATAATTACTTGTTTTCCAATATCTTGAATCCAAAGAATCATTACGGTTATCACCCATTACGAAATAGTGACCTTCAGGAACAACAAACACCTGTTCCTCTTCATTATCGTTCATAGGTTCACGTAAATAAGGTTCATCCAGCTCATTACCATTGACATAAACTTTTCCATGAATAATCTGAACGACATCACCTGGTATTCCGATTACACGTTTGACAAAATTTTGTTTTTCATCATCAGGATATTTGAAAATTATTACATCGCCACGTTCAGGTTTGCTAAACAAATAAGATAATCTGAAACCGATAAGCCTGTCACCCTCCATGATGGTATTTTTCATTGAACCTGTAGGTACTTCGGCATTTACAATAATATATTGTGTAAAAATAAATGCTATTATAAATGCAACGGCAATTAGTTTGATTATGCTTAAAGCCTCTTCAACAAAAGGATTGAGCTTTGGTTTTTGTTTATTTAATGATGATTTTTTATTTGTAGAATGATTTTGTCTATAAATATCGAAATCATCTAATTCCAGATCAAGAACATCATCATCTATATAATCATCATCATTTGTTTCTTCATATGTAATATAGTCATCATCATATAAATCGTCATTAGTATTGTTACTGTGTGTATTGTTATAATCTGACATAATAACCCTCATTTTAAAAAATTTAAAAGAAAGGCACTGAGGCAATATAATCCCAGTGCCTTTTTTTTATATAATACGTTAAAATTGCTTATTTAGCAAGCAATTCCATAATTTTATTACTTCTTGCAATAAAATTAGTCATCTGTTCAGGTGTGAGTGGTGCATGACTGAGCATAGCAAGATCATAAAGCTGTTCACACATGAGAGTTGTATTTTCGCCATCTTTATGTTCAGCAATATATTTGACAAGTTCATTATTGGCATTGAGGACAAGTGTCTGGCTGTTGGCACCAAACATAGATGGATCCATGCCATACATATTATACATTTTCATCATATCCTGCATACGTCTGTCCTGTTCAGATAGAGTAATCATTGATGAAATAGATGCATTCTTTAACTTTTCAACTTTGACATTAAGATTATCTTTGCCAAGAGCTTTCTTGAAAGTTTCAGTGAGTGTTTCAGATATTTCTTTCAATTCATCTTCACTTGTTTCTTCCTTGAAGCTGTCTGATAAGTCAGCATCTATTCTTGCGAATTTAACACCCTCGTTTTTAGACTCAAGGTGAGTTATGAATGGCTGATCAATGTTATGTGTAAGGATTACAGCATCAATACCGGCTTCTTTAAACATGTTGATATACTGGCTCTGTTCTGTTTCATCAGTAACATAGAATACAGTATTTTCATGATGTTCTTTATTCTCTTCAAGACATTCCTTGAGCGTGAGATATTTGCCGTCAATGTTCTTAAAGATAATATAATCATTCATTTTTTCTGCAAATTTTTCATCTTTTAAGCAGCCGAATTTGATAAATGGATTGATGTCATCCCAATATTTTTCATATGATTCTTTCTGTGTTTTGTACATTCCTGTGAGCTTGTCACCGACTTTTTTAGTAATATACTCAGAAATCTTCTTAACGAAACCATCATTTTGTAATGCACTTCTTGAAACATTAAGAGGAAGGTCAGGGCAGTCAATAACGCCTTTGAGAAGAAGCAGGAATTCAGGTATAACTTCTTTTATGTTATCAGCAACGAATACCTGATTATTATAAAGCTTTATTGTGCCTTCAATAGTTTCATACTCTGTGTTAATCTTTGGAAAATAAAGAATACCTTTTAAATTAAATGGATAATCCATGTTCAGATGAATCCAGAATAAAGGTTCTTTATAATCGTGGAATACATTGCGGTAAAATTCTTTGTAATCTTCATCGCTGCATTCGTTTGGATGTTTTGTCCAAAGTGGATGAATATCATTTAAAGGAACAGGACGTTTTACTATTTTAGCCATTTTTTTGGCAGGAGTTTTTTCGACTGTTTCCTTTGTTCCGTCTTCTTTTTCGACTTCTTCTGTCTCGGCTTCTTTTATAAATGTCTCAATAACAGTATCTTTTTCTGTAACTTCTTCCTCAGGAATTTCCTCTGTCTTTGGTTCTTCATCCTCGTTAGTTAAAAAGATAGGTACAGGCATGAATGAGCAGTATTTTTCAATAACTTCTCTTGCTTTATATTCATTTGCAAATTCATAACTGTCTTCATTAAGGTAAAGTGTGATTTCTGTGCCGACATTCTGTTTGTCAGAATCTTTCATGTCATATTCAGTACCGCCGTCACATTCCCAATGAACTGCTGTTGCATCTTTCTGGAAAGAGAACGTGTCGATAGTTACTTTGTCAGCAACCATAAATGCAGAGTAGAAACCGAGACCAAAATGACCGATAATCTGGTCTTCGTTAGTCTTGTCCTTGTATTTTTCAAGGAAAGCTTCTGCACCTGAAAATGCTATCTGGTTAATATATTCATTTACTTCATCCTTAGTCATACCAATACCATTATCAATGATTTTGATAGTCTTGTTTTTAGGACTTACTTTAACGTCAAGTTTATATTCAATATCATCAGGGGCTTCATACTCACCAATTAAAGAAAGTTTTTTTAGCTTTGTAATTGCATCACAACCATTAGAAATTAATTCTCTGTAGAAAATATCATGGTCAGAATACATCCATTTTTTAATTATAGGGAAAATATTCTGGCTGTTAATTGATAAATTACCATGTTCGTTTGCCATATTAATCAATCCTCCATTAAATATATTTAAAAGCCTGATAAGCTTTTATGTGCCTGTTAATTCAAAATGAATTTAACATAAATCAATCTAGAATGTAATTTAATACAGGAAATGAACAAAGTCAAGAAGAAATTAGCACTCAAAACAAATGAGTGCTAACAGGAAGGGGCGTAATACGCATAAATACACGGCTGCAGGAGATTATTAAAATTCTATGAAATTTCTTCATAGTTAATGCCGGAGGTTTCAAGGAATACTTTTACATATGAGTCAAAAGCATGTTCAAGTGACTTATCCAGTGTAAATGTTCTGACAGAGGTTCCTGTTACAAGCGTAAGTCCTGAGTCAGAATAGCGTATATTTATAAAAAGTCCGTTGATATCTTCTGGATTAATGTCGGTCTGCCCGGCCAGCTGTGATGTGTCACCTTCTGATAAGAGAAATATTATCTTCAATGATGTAGGAACTTTATTACCTTTAATGAGACCAAAACACACCGGCTTTATCTTAGACCACTGCGAATATGACGGGCTGGCCAGTGAAGCCAGCTCATCATCAGAGAAAAAAGAACGGTTGATTGAACCATTGATATTATAGGTGTTGCCTGTTACTATGGCTGCTTCTGATAGGAGCATATTATCAAATGTGTCTTTTATAAGAAGATGAGACATGAAAGTCTTAGTATCTTTGATAGTTAGTGAAATCATATTAAGTACCCCATTAAAATTTATATAATATATACTAATACGAATAATATAAAAAGTCAATAAAAATTATGAAAGGCTAATATAATTTTTCAACACATTTCTGTATTAAATCAATAATTTTAAAAAGTATCATTGAAATAATGCACAGAATAATTATTGACATTGCAATAGGATCCATATTAAAAATCTGACTGTTGTAAATTATTACATATCCAAGTCCGGCTCTTGCAGCAAGGAATTCACCAATGATTACGCCGACAAGACATAGACCGATATTGACTTTCATATTACTTACAATTGTGTTTAATGATGCCGGAAGGATAAGCTTTGTAAGAATCTGGAAACGGCTTCCACCGAAAGTTTTCATAAGCTTGATTTTATCAGGGTCTGTATCGGCAAAGCTTGTGTATATATTTAGTATTGTACCAAAAATTGCAACGGATATGGCTGTTACAATAATAGCTTTCGCATTGTTACCAAGCCATACAATGAGCATTGGTGCAAGTGCTGATTTAGGAAGACTGTTAAGAACTACAAGGTACGGTTCAAGTATGTCGGATAGTGGCTTGCAAAGCCATAAAAGCAGGGCGGTGCCAATACTGAATACAATTATGAGACCAAAGCTGAAAAAAGTTTCGCCGAGTGTAATAGCAGCATGCTTTAATATGCTTCCGTCAATCAGCATTTTATAAAAACATATGCAGATTCTTGATGGTGAACTGAATATAAAAGCTTCTATCAAGCCGAATCTTGCCGAAATTTCCCACAAAAAGAGGAAAATAACAAAAAGAAAAATCCTCGATAATGTGATAAATAATTTGTATTTTTTTATTTGTTTAAGGTAGGCCTGCTGTTGTGCACTCATTGTACCAGCTCCTTCCATATTGTGTTGAAATAATCAGAAAATCCGGGAGAACTTCTTGCTTTAAAAGGTGTGCGTCCGTCTGTCAGATTATCAAATGTTATATCTATAATTTTATTAATTCGTCCGGGTCTTGCACTTAAAATAATAACCTTGTCACCCATTGCAATTGCTTCGGAAATGTCATGAGTTACAAGGATTGCCGTTTTGTTCTGCTCTTTCAGAATTTTATATATGTCGTCGCTTACTTCAAGTCTGGTCTGATAATCAAGAGCAGAGAATGGTTCATCAAGAAGAAGTATATCAGGTTCAAGTGCGAGTGTTCTTATGAGGGCTACACGCTGCCTCATTCCACCTGAAAGCTGTGAAGGTTTTACATTTTTAAAATTGACAAGACCGTAAGTTTCAAGCATTTTATCAGCAAGTTCCTTTTTTTCCGATGTGAGCATATTTCTTGTTTCAAGACCAAGCAGGACATTTTTATAAACAGAACGCCACTCAAAAAGACTGTCTTTTTGAAGCATATATCCTATATGAAGAAGTGAACCGGATGAGCTACATCCATTTATATATATTTCACCGCTGTCGGGATGCAAAAGCCCTGAAATCAGGGAAAGAAGTGTAGATTTGCCGCATCCGGACGGACCGACAATACATGTGAAGCTTCCGGAGCTGACATCAAAACTTATGTCAGTCAGGGCGGGAGTTTCACCTTCCTGTGTATGATAAGAATAGCTTACATTTTTAATGGAAAGAATATTTTTCATAACAGGGCTCCAATCAGGTTATATCTTATATTATGCATTTGTGTTGGAAGTGTCCGGCATAAGCATTCATATGTCAGGAAAATGATAAAAGTTGTAAAAAATCTTTACTTTTTTTGTTTGATATGGTAACATATCTTTTGTTTCATGCTACCATGGCTCAGTCGGTAGAGCGTCTCACTCGTAATGAGAAGGTCGCCGGTTCGATTCCGGCTGGTAGCTTACATTAAGAATCCCCGCAAAACCTTGTAAATTAAGGCTTGCGGGGATTTTTACATGTAAAAAATATTTGTCGGTTTTAGGTGAAAATTAAGTGTTTTTTGGTAGTCAGAAGGTGTTCAACTATCGATCACATTGGCAAAACGCTGTTCGATTTCATTGGTCAGCTCGGAAATATATTTATCGTTGTGGACAGGGTCTGTAATACGTTTATCATAAGGAACGAAACCACCGGCCATATTTTCGTGTCCGCCGCCGCTTCCGATGCCCTCAAGTGCCTGATTGGCAACCTTTCCGGCGTTAATTGTTCCGACGCTTCGCACAGATATTTTTATTCCGTCATCTTTTACAGAGTAAACGACTGTGTTGTCAGTTGTGTCGAGCATCATAATAAAATCAGATATTGCAGCAATAAGCGGTTCTGGACTGTTATATCCGGTATTGGCATATGATGTTTTTCCATATGTTTTTATGCTGTTAATTGCTGAGGAATATGCAAGCAGGTCTGTCTGACGCAGAGTGCTGTTATCAAGTTCGGCAATCTTTTTGCGGTCGGCAAGATTGAATAATTTATAAAACATATCAAGGTCAAGATTGGACATACCACGGCTCAATCCGGCAGTATCAATACGTATTCCGTATAAAAGTGCTGTTGCAATATTGCCGGGTATCTGCAGACCTTCATCAAAAATATATTGTGCTATCATTGAAGCACATGCACCAACTTCAGGCCTTATATCAGAAAAAGTATATTGTGATTTGCCAAATATAGGATGATGGTCAATGCAGACCACCTCATTTCCGGGCATGTCGATTATATTGGCATTGCCTTTCTGCGAATCAACAAGAATTATTTCTGCATCCTGTGACATCTCAGTCATATCAGAATATTCAATGATTTCAATACCAAGCTTTTTAACCATTGCATTTGAACTTCCGTGTTCAACTTTTCCTTTGTAAATAATAGTAGATTCAAGACCTCTGCTGTGCAGAAGATACTGAAGACCGTAAGCACTTGCTATTGCATCGGGGTCAGGAAAATTGTGTGTTTGTATAAAAACATGCCTGTGTGTGAAACTGTCTATCATTTTTGTTAAATCAATCATCAGAGTTCTCCAATTCTGCGTTTAATTATATGCAAATTAAACTTTTGCCGCTTGTGTAAAAATTACATTTGAATAGAACTGTTTCAACAGTTCATAATTAAAAATTATATTTTATTTTAATATAAGCTGTCATTCATTGCAATATGTCTTAATGTGAATAGTATATCCATATGTGAATAAAAATAAATTTTAAAAGCACAATATTATTGAGTGTTAATATGTTTTAATTTATAAAAATGGGGGCAGTATATGGAAGAAAAGGAAAAAGATAAGAAAATTCAGGACTTTGGACAGGTAGTGCTTGAGAATAATAAAAAACATGGTAAAATACATTTAATGACGATTATCGGTGAAATAGAAGGACACGATGTTCTTCCGGCATCAAGTAAATCAACAAAGTATGAGCATATTCTGCCACAGCTTGCATCAATTGAAGATAATGAAGAGATAGATGGTGTATTATTTCTTATGAATACAGTTGGTGGTGATGTAAGTGCAGGGCTGGCTCTTGCAGAGATGATTGCTTCAATGTCAAAGCCGACAGTTTCGCTTGTGCTTGGTGATTCACACAGCATAGGAGTACCGCTTGCAGTGAGTACAGATTATAGTTTTATTGCACCGACGGCAACTATGATTATTCATCCTGTAAGAATGAATGGAACGATTATAGGTGCACCACAGACATTTGATTATTTTAAAATGATACAGGACAGGATTGTCAGGTTTATATCATCACATTCAAAGGTTTCGGAAGATGAACTGGAGAAAATGATGATGAACACCGGAATTCTGACAAAAGACTTAGGAACAATTCTTGTCGGACAGGAAGCTGTAGATAAAGGACTTGTAAATGGCGTCGGAGGAATAAAGGAAGCATTTGCGAAGATGCAGGAACTTATGAATGAAAAAGGAAAAGAACATGACTGAAAATATTGCGGATAAGGAAATGTCCGAATGTAAATTATGTCCAAGAAATTGTAAAAAAAACAGAAAAAATAAAGAAAAAGGCTACTGCCTTATGACGGATGAACTCTGTGTTGCAAGAGCGGCCCTGCATATGTGGGAAGAGCCATGTATTTCAGGAGAGGAAGGCTCAGGAGCTGTGTTTTTTTCAGGATGTACTTTAAGATGTGTATTTTGTCAGAACAGAAATATAGCTGCGGCACAAACAGGAAAGATTATCAGCATTGACAGGCTTGCTGATATTTTTCTGGAATTGCAGGAAAAAGGTGCCAATAATATTAATCTTGTAACGCCGACACATTTTGTGGTGCAGATTGCACAGGCTATAAAAAAAGCAAGAAGGAACGGACTGATAATTCCAATTGTATACAATACAGGCAGTTATGAAAACATAGAAACTTTAAAGCTTCTTGATGGTCTTATTGACATATATCTTCCGGATATGAAATATATGGACAGTTCACTGTCACTTAAATATTCCAATGCAAAAGATTATTTTGATGTTGCATCCAAAGCTCTTGATGAGATGTTTAAACAGGTTGGAAAACCAGTTTTTGATAAACGTGGAATTATGAAAAGAGGAATGATAGTAAGACATCTTATACTGCCGGGGATGACATATGATTCAAAAAATGTTATAAAGTATTTATATGAAACTTTTAAAGATGATATTTATATAAGTATTATGAACCAGTACACACCGCTGAAACAGGTTGAAAAGTACCCTGAGATAAACCGGAAAGTGACAGATAAAGAATATGATGAAGTTGTTGATTATGCCATTGAACTCGGAGTTGTAAACGGTTTTATCCAGGAGGGAGAGACTGCATCGGAAAGCTTTATCCCTGAATTTGACTGTGAGGGAGTTTGACTATATAATGAAAAAAGAAGTACATGGGCAGGATAATAAAATAAAACAAAATAGGGCACATATCTGGCAGATAGCCTTTTTTTCGCTTAATAATACATCGACTAATTTATTTCTGGCAATGATGGGATATGTATCATATTATGCCAATGGCATTGCGGGAATAGGTGTAGTTGTAATATCATTTATTCTTACCGGAATGAGAGTGTTTGATGGAATTACAGACCCTGTTATAGGATATATTCTTGATAAGACAAATGGCAGATTTGGAAAATTCAGGCCATTTATAGTTCTTGGATATATTCTTATGGCAGCAAGTTCACTGGTGCTTTTTTTTACAACACACCTTGTGCCTCGTTTTATACGTGCACCGTATTTTATAATAATTTATGCTGTGTATATAATAGGATATACTTTTCAGACAACAGTTGTAAAATCAGGTCAGTCAGTTATAACGAACGATGTAAACCAGAGACCGCTTATAACATTTTTTGATTCAACATTTATAATGTTCGCACATGGTCTTACAGCATTTTATGTTTCGGTATATCTTATACATAAATATAAAAATTTTAATTCCAGTGAGCTTTTTGCTGAATTTGTAATAACTGTTGTTATTTTATCGGCAATATGTACGGTTCTGGCTGTAATAGGAATATGGCAGAAAGATAGAAAAGAATTTTTTAATCTTGAAAATAATAATTCGGGTGATAAGCCCCAGAATATTAAATTCCGCGATTATGCTTCGATTTTAAAGCATAATAAACCTATAAGAATGCTTATAATTGCGGCTGCGTCAGATAAGTTCGCTGCTATGGTTTACGGCAATTCTACAGTTATTGTCATGCTATACGGCATACTTATGAAAAATTATCCTCTTGCTGGAATTATTGGCATAATAGTTGGAATACCTAATCTTGGAATTATTTATATAGGAATTAAATATGCACAGAAATATGGACAGAAAAAAGCAATGACAGGAGCGACATGGTTTGCAATTATATTCCAGTCTGTATTGATGATTATGATGATTTTTTGCGACCTTACAAAAGTATCAGTTACGAATATTAATCTTATAACGATAGTATTTTTGACAGTATTTGCACTGCTCAATGGTGTAAAATCAATAACAAACAATATGGTTGTGCCTATGATAGCTGACTGTACTGATTATGAATATACAATAAGCGGACATTTTGTTCCGGGAATCATGGGAGCTTTATTTTCATTTATTGACAAATCATTTTCGGCACTGGGAACATTTTTTGTGGGAATATCACTTTCACTTATAGGTTATTCAAAAGTGTTTCCACAGGTTGGCGACGAACTTACGCAGCCATTAAAATGGATGACAATTTTCTTTTATTGTATAATACCTATTATTGGCTGGCTTATAACTTTATTTGCAATGAGATATTATAAGCTCGACAAAGCTGCGATGAAAAATTTATACAGTCTGAAGGGTGGAAAAGAATGATAAATATAAAAAAAGGCAATCCGGCACAGCGTGGAGCACAAAAAACCGGAAGTATGTCATATAATTTTGCATTTGCAGGTGTTTCTGATAATATAACACTGCTGATATTTGACGGAAGAAAAAATCTGAAATGCAGAGTAGAGTTAGATGAAACATACAAGACAGGCGATGTGTTTTCATGTAATATTTCCGGTGAAAATCTTGATAAAGCAATGTACTGTTATGAGTTAGATGGAAAAATGATACCGGATTTGTATGCAAAGACAGTTACATGCTGCAGTGAATTTAATAAAATACAGGATAATGCCAGATATCTGAGCAGAATTGTGCTTGATGAATTTGACTGGGAAGGTGATATGCCTCTTCAGACTCCATATGAAGACAGTATTTTTTACAAAATTCATGTCCGTGGATATACTAAAAGCAGAACATCAATGGTAAAACATAAAGGGACTTTTGACGGTATTATCCAGAAAGCAGATTATCTTAAAGAACTTGGAATTACGGCGGTTGAACTTATGCCGGCTTATGAATATGATGAAGCCGGACGCTTTCCGGATTATGATGAAAATGAAAAACCATCAGGAATGTATAAAATGGCAGAGCAGGGACGTCCGCTTAATTACTGGGGATATTGCAATGCACTCCATTTTGCACCGAAAGCTTCTTTTACTTCGTGTGCATCATACAAAAATGATTACACATATGAGTTTAAAAATATGGTAAAGCAGCTTCATAAAAAAGGAATAGAAGTTATTATGGAGATGTATTTTAGCGATGAGACACCTGAACTTATCACAGATTGTATACGTTATTGGGTGATGGAATATCATATTGACGGAGTGCATCTGTATGGTCCGCCATGTGCATTAAATGTCTGTGCCACAGACCCTGTTCTTTCATATACCAAAATAATTACAGTGTTCTGGGATGGCAAGAGAGGACATGTGCGTCATATGGCAGATTATAATGATGGGTATCTTGGAATTATAAGACGTTTTCTGAAAGGTGACGATAACCAGCTTGAAGATTTTATAAATACACAGAGAAATAATCCACAGAATGCGGCGGTAATTAATTATATTACTAATCATAATGGATTTACATTAAACGACTGTGTGAGTTATGACAGGAAACATAATGAAGCAAATCATGAAAATAACCGTGATGGCGAGAGCTTCAATTACAGCTGGAACTGCGGATTTGAGGGCCGCACGAAAAAGAAAAAAGTTCTGGCTCTCAGGGAAAAGCAGATGAAAAATGCACTTATGATGCTTATGTTTTCAGCGGGAACACCACTTATTTTCGGTGGTGATGAATTCCTTAACAGTCAGCTTGGAAATAATAATCCATATTGCCTTGATAATGAAATTTCATGGGTAAACTGGAATGATAATGAAGTATCAAAAAGAATGACGGAATTTGTAAAGAAACTTATTTCATTCAGGAAAAAATATAATATCCTTCATATGAAAGACAAGCTGCTTGCCTCTGATTCACTTTCATGCGGTTACCCTGATATTTCTTATCATGGAAGCGGTGCATGGTATCAGGTTACAGAAAATTATAACAGGCATATTGGAATAATGTATTGTACAAAATATTCAGATTGTAAGACAAATGCAGGAAAAGATGATGAATTTGAGCTTATATATATTGCATACAACATGCATTGGGAAGCACATGAACTTGCACTTCCAAAAATTTCTGAATCATCATCATGGAATGTGAAAATATGTTCGGCGGATGATGAAAGTGTAAGCGTTACAGACAACAGAACACTTCATATCGCACCGAGGACATCAGCTGTATTAACAGCAACTATAAAAAATATTAAAAATATAAAAAGGGGTCATCGTGAATATAAATAATCCGGAAGAATTAAAAAAATATTTTGAGAAATTTAAAGAACTTGTAAAAAATGAAGAAGCAGATAAAGCAATGCATATGCTTGAAGAACTTCTTAAATCAATAGAAGAACAGGTGAAAGTAAGACGAGCTGGTTCTATAGATGCAAGAGGAAATATAAGCATCAGCGAACCACAGGATAATTGTGAACATATATATATGAGCCTTAATCATGTTATGGAATATTATATATATGCATTTTATTTCAAACCTGATTGCGATGTGGTACTAAGTGAACTTCCATATGGTGAATATTACAGGTCCTATGGCGATTTGTGTGTGAAAAGCGGGCGTTATAAAGCAGGTATTGAAGCATACAGCAACGCAATATGCTGGAATCCCGTAGATTTGGATGCAATTCTTGGACTTGCGGAATGTTACAAGTATCTTAATATGTTAAAAAGATATATGATAGCAACAAAAGAGGCGTACAGGCTTTGCTGCACAAGAGCAACAATGGCCAGATATTACAGAAATATGGGATTTTATTATCTTTCTGCATACAAGCCGGAAGTGGCAAGAGCCTGTTATATATATAGCAATATTTATTACAAAACAGATAATGCAGATGCAGAACTTTCTTATATTGAGCAGGCTTTAAATCAGGAGACACCTAAGCTTTCTGTTAAAGAAATGCAGAAAATGTTTGATGATGAAGGAATTGAGCCGGGACCATCATCAGATACTATAGGTGTAATATACCGTGTCGGACAGATAATGATGGAAAGTCAGGATTATCGACTTGCAAAAGATTGTTTTTCGATAGTTTATGACATAACACAGGAAGAACAGCTTGAAAAGCTTTTGGAGGAACTTGAAAATGTTTGATTCGATAATATTTGACCTTGACGGAACACTGTGGGATTCAACAGTGCCAATCTGCGAGTCATGGAATGTTGTATTAAAAAGACATGCTGAAATAAAAAGACCACCAGTTACAATAAACGAACTTGGTGAATGTATGGGACTTCCAATGTATGATATTGCAGCTAAACTTTTTCCGTTAGAATCAAAAGAAGTACAGACTGCGATTATGGATGAATTGTGTGCGTATGAAAATGAATATCTTTCAGAACATGGTGCGAGGCTTTTTGACGGACTTGAAAATGTATTATCATTATTATCAAAAAAATACAGGCTGTTTATAGTGAGCAACTGTCAGGACGGCTATATCGAAGCTTTTTTAAAGGCTCACAGGCTTGCAAAGTATTTTGAGGATACTGAGTGCTGGGGAAGAACCAGAACATGCAAGGGCGAGAGTAATAAGATTCTTATAAAAAGAAATAATCTTTGTAACCCTGTGTATGCAGGAGATACATCAGGTGATGCTGAATCGGCGGATTATGCGGGAATTCCGTTTATTTATGCAGCTTATGGTTTTGGAAATGTAAGCAGTGATAAATATATTGCGAAAATAGATGATATAAAAAATCTTCCAGAACTCATGGAAGAATTGTAAAAAAACATTGACATCAAAATTTTTTGGTGTTACAATCAGTCACAAGTTAAATAAATAGAAAAAGTCGTTGAACAAAATAGTACATTTAGCACGTACATCACAGAGAGTCAGGGCAGGTGTGAACTGATATGGAAGGCTTTATGGAATGGGTTTGGGAGATGCGTAGGTGAATTTATAAGTAGCTTACGACGTGGCCTCACGTTACAGGGGAAAGATATTATATACCGGCAGGTATTAAGTATCGGAATGAGACAAGATTTGTTTTTGTAAACGGTGGCATATCCAGTTTGGATATGTCTTTTTTTATACAGACATCAGAGCGGATGTCAATGTATAGACTACATTTTCAATCTTGTGAATAAGGGTGGCACCACGTTAATTCGTCCCTGGCAGCTTTTATGGCTGTCAGGGACTTTTTATATGCAAAGGAGTTGGATTATGAAAAAAGTTTTAAGAGCATACAAAAAGACAGTCAGTATAGTAAATGAAACTGCTATCTGGATGTATGAAAATCTCGGAAGTGACAGAGTTGGTTTCCTTATGGAAAGTAATGAAAAAGAAAGTGGAAAATATACATTTATGGGTGTTGATCCGCAGGCACTTGTTCAGTCACAAAAAGATGGTCTTGTGATAACTGAAAACAATGGAAATGTAACAAAATTAAAAGGAAATCCACTTGTTTTATTAAAAGAATATTTCAGCTCTTTTGAAGTACATTCAGATGAAACACAGGATGAATTTAATGGTGGACTTGTTGGAAGTCTGGGATATGATTTTATAAGATATACAGAAAATCTTCCGGATGATAATGAAGATGAGATTGGAATTGAGACAATCCAGCTTATGCTTGCTCTTAAATTCATTGCCATAGACCATATGGCAGAGACGGTTACGGCGGTCGTTCTTGACGAAGATAACGAAGAGGGAAAGAAAAGAGCACTTGCTGAGGCAGAAAAGCTTATTGATGAAGCGAGAACTCCTGAAAATGAAAATAAAAAGAGCTGTGAAATAAAAAATCATCACGATGGAGTGATAATAAAAAAGTCGGATACGCTTGAACAGTATTCTGAAAAAGTAAATAAAATAAAAGAATATATTAAGGAAGGTCATATTTTCCAGACAGTATTGTCACAAAGATGGACAATACAGACTAAACAGACAGGATTTGATTTGTATAAACAATTAAGAGTTCTTAATCCGTCACCGTATCTTTATTATTATAATTTCGGAAAATTTGAGATAATCGGAAGTTCACCGGAAATGATTGTAAAACAGACAGGTAACAATGTTTATACATGTCCTATTGCAGGAACGAGAAAAAGAGGAAAAACTAAAGAAGAGGATGAAGCATTGGAGCGAGAACTCCTTTCTGATGAAAAGGAAAAGGCAGAACATGTAATGCTTGTTGACCTTGCAAGAAACGATTGCGGAAGGGTATCGCAGATTGGCAGTGTCAAAGTTACAGAATTTATGAGAGTCCAGAGGTATTCACATGTAATGCATATTGTTTCACTTGTTGAGGGAAAAAAACACGGTTCATGTCATCCGCTTGATATGGTTTCCTCATTTTTACCGGCAGGAACATTAAGTGGTGCACCGAAAATCCGTGCAATGGAAATTATAGATGAATTAGAGACAGTAAGAAGAGGTCTTTATGGCGGTGCAACAGGATATCTTGCATTTGACGGAAATATGAATTTCTGTATAACAATCAGAACAATGATTAAAAAAGGCGATAAGGTATATCTTCAGGCAGGAGCCGGAATAGTTGCCGATTCGGTACCGGAAAACGAATATCAGGAATGCTGCAACAAAGTAATGGCACTTGCAAAAACGCTTGTTGAGGAGGAAAATTTATGATTTTGCTGATTGATAACTATGATTCATTTACATACAATCTTTATCAGTATATAGGTACATTTAATGATGATATAAAAGTTGTAAGGAATGATAAAATTACAATAGAAGAAATTGAAAAAATGAATCCAGAAAGAATCGTCATCTCTCCAGGACCTAAGAGCCCAAAAGAAGCCGGAATATGTCTTGATGTAATAAAAAAATTCGCACCGGCGATTCCGATTCTTGGCATATGTCTCGGACATCAGTGTATAGGTGAGGCGTTTGGAGCAACAATCGACCATGCAAAAAAGATATTTCACGGCAAGCAGTCGCTTGTCACACATACGGGAACAAGCGTGTTTACAGGAATTGATTCGCCTGTAAAGGTGGCAAGATATCATTCACTTGCAATAATACCTGAGACAGTTCCTGACTGCCTTTCGGTTATCGCAAAGACAGATGACGGTGAGATAATGGCTGTGAGACATAAAGAGTATAAAACAGTAGGTCTTCAGTTCCATCCTGAATCAATATATACAGAGCATGGCAAACGAATGATAGAAAACTTTGTAAATGACAGAATTTAAGCGGGAGGAAATGAAATGATTCTTGATGATATAGTAGCTGCAAAAAAGAAAAGACTTGTCCGGCATAAAGAAAATGTAAGTGAACAGGATATGAAAAATCTCGCATTAAATGAAAAACGCGTCCCGATAAGTTTTTATAATGCTTTAAAAAAGCAGGGGCTTTCAATTATAGGCGAATTTAAAAAGGCATCGCCAAGCCACGGAAAAATGAATAATAAAATTGAACTTACGGACAGAATAGACCAATATAATAATGCGGTTGATGCGATATCATGTCTCACTGAAGAAGATTATTTTCTCGGAAATACTGATTATCTTAAACAGATAAGAAAGATTACGAATCTTCCTATTATACGAAAAGATTTTATAATTGATGAATATCAGGTGTATGAGGCAAAAGTGATAGGGGCAGATGCAATACTTCTTATTGCTGCAATACTTGACGATGAAAAGTTCAAAGAATTATATGACCTGGCATACAGCCTTTCACTTGACGTTCTGTGTGAAGTTCATAACGAAGAGGAAATGCAAAGAATGATTAATCTCGGAGTTAAAATAATAGGAATTAACAACCGCAATCTAAAGACATTTGAAGTATCTTTGGATACAACAAAAAAACTCGCTTCATTAGCACCTGAAGGAACGGTTCTTGTATCCGAGAGCGGCGTTTTAGATGATGATGACATAAAAGTTTTGAAGGCAAGCGGTGCCGATGCACTTCTTATAGGAACAGCATTTATGGAAAACGAAAATCCAAAAGGACTCGCGTTGGAATGGAAGGCAATTTATGACGGGAATTAAAATATGCGGAATAAAATATGATGAGGATATTGGGATAATCAATGAATTAAAACCTGATTATGCCGGAATGGTGCTTTTCTTTGAAAAGAGCAAAAGAAATATTGCAATAGACAGGGCAGCAGAAATGATAAAAAAGCTTGATAAAAATATTCAAAAAACTGCTGTTGTTGTTTCACCCGACATAAATCAGATTAAAGCAATAACGGATGTGGGATTTGATTACATACAGATACACAAAGATATGCCTGATGATATTCTTGAAAAAATAACAATTCCGGTAATAAGGGCTGTCAATATGCCTGATGAAATTAACGGTGCAGAAACAGAAAGTAATTTTAATGATGAAATTGAAAAACTGATTAAAAATGACAAAATATATGGCATTCTTTTTGATGCCGGGGTGCCTGGAAGCGGAAAAACTTTCCGATGGCACCGCATAAATGGCATAAAAGAAAAAATAAAATACAGCGGAAAAAAATTTTTTCTTGCAGGCGGGCTTAATCCCGATAATGTAAAAGAGGCGGTATTACAGGTTAATCCTGATGTTGTCGATGTAAGTTCGGGTGTCGAAAAAGATACAGGTGCAGGAAAAGACAGAGAAAAAACAGAAAAATTCATAAAAAATATAAGGAAAGAGCAGGAGAAAAATTATGGATAAAAAAGATAACAGATATTATGGAGAATTTGGTGGACAGTATGTTTCTGAATCACTTATGAATACGCTTGATGAGCTTGAAAAAGCATTTGATGAGGCGATTAAGGACCCTGAATTTATTAAACAGTATAATTATTATCTCAAAGAGTATGTTGGAAGAGAAACACCTCTTTATTATGCAGAACGTCTCAGCGAAAAATATGGCCCGAAAATTTATTTGAAGAGAGAAGACTTAAATCATACGGGAGCTCATAAAATTAATAATGTAATAGGACAGATTCTTCTTGCAAAAAGAATGGGAAAAACAAAGGTTATAGCCGAGACAGGTGCAGGACAGCACGGCGTTGCGACAGCTACAGGTGCAGCACTTTTTAATATGGAATGTACAGTTTTTATGGGGGCTGAAGATATTGAGAGACAGAAGTTAAATGTATTCAGAATGGAAATGCTCGGTGCAAAAGTACAGCCTGTCACAAGTGGAAGTTCAACATTAAAGGATGCCACTAATGAGGCGATAAGAACATGGGCAGAAAGAGCAGAAGATACATTTTATATAATCGGTTCTGCCGTAGGTCCTCATCCATATCCTAAGATGGTAAAAGAATTCCAGCGTGTTATTTCAAAGGAAGCAAGAAAGCAGATTCTTGAAAAAGAAGGAAGACTTCCGGATGTTGTAATGGCATGTGTCGGCGGCGGTTCAAATTCTATCGGAATGTTTGCTGATTTTATAGATGATAAAGATGTGAAGCTTGTCGGAGTTGAGGCTGGCGGACTTGGAATTGAGACAGGAAAACATGCAAGTGCAATGGCACTTGGAGAAGTAGGAATTCTTCATGGAATGAAGACATATCTTTTACAGGATAAAGACGGTAATATTGAACTTGCACATTCAATTTCAGCAGGTCTTGATTATCCCGGTGTCGGACCGGAACATGCTTATCTTCGTGACAGCGGACGTGCACAGTATGTTTCTGTTACAGATGATGAGGCAATGCAGGCACTTCTTGAACTTTGTAAGCTTGAAGGAATAATTCCGGCTATTGAGAGTTCACATGCACTCGCGTATGCTATTAAAGCAGCAAAGACAATGGAAAAGGATAAAATAATTGTTGTATGCCTTTCAGGCCGCGGCGATAAAGATGTCAATACAGTACAAAGATACCTTAACGGAGAGGAGACAAACAAATAATGAACAGAATAGAATCAAGAATGAATTATTTAAAAGAAAATAATAAAAAGGCATTTATCACATATACGACAGCCGGATTTCCGGATATGAAAAAAACTAAAGAAATTATACTTGCACAGGAAGAAGCTGGAATTGATGTAATAGAGCTTGGAATTCCTTTTTCAGATCCTGTAGCTGACGGACCTGTAATTCAGGATGCTTCTGTAAAGGCAATTAATGCCGGTGCAAATCTTGAAAAAGTATTTGTTCTAATGAAAGAATTAAGAGATGAAAAATGTGAAGTTCCAATTCTTTTTATGATGTATTATAATACAGCATATCATTACGGACTTGATGCTTTTGTTAAGAAATGTGCCGAGTGCGGAGTTGACGGCCTTATCATTCCTGACCTGCCTTATGAGGAGCAGGATGAAATTCTTGCAATTATAGATAAAACTGAAAATGCACCTGTATTTATTGAGCTTGTTTCACCTGTTTCAAGAGGCAGAATTGCTAAAATTGTAAAACGCTCAAGAGGTTTTGTTTACTGCGTATCACAGATGGGTGTAACCGGTGGTGATGCACATGATTTTCATAAAAATCTTCATGATTATCTTGCAGAAGTTAAAAGACAGAGTGATGTTCCTGTAATGATGGGATTCGGAATAAAGACAGCAGCAGATGTAAAACCATTTGAAGATGTTATAGATGGTGCAATTGTCGGAAGCCGTTTCATTAAATTGCTTGAGGAGAGTAATTTCTCAACTGAAGCAGTAAAAGATTATATTAAAAAATTTAAGGAAGAGATGTAATAATGGTGACATTACTTGCTAAAAATGCTGTCCAGATAAAATGTGGTTTTGAAAATGCTATTATGACGGGAAATTATGAATGTGCATATGCACTGGGGGTGCTTTGTGCAATAAGCGGTCAGCAGCAGTATGAAAATTACGGAAATATAATAGAATTAAAGAAAAAAGTTTTCGACAATATGGGACAGTTTTCATCCGATGATAAAAAAATAAAAAGAATGGTTGAAATGCTTGAAGGCTATGAACCATCTGAACAAATGGACAATCAGATGGAAGAATTATACAGCTGCGGATTTAAAGACAAAAATGTATAAAAATTAACAAAAAAAATTATAGATGTTGACTTTAAAAGTTTAATAGAGTATATTTTGTTCATGTATTAAAAAAATATTAATTTAGAAAGTATAAGGTGAATGTTAATCTATGATAGCAATGGTAGAAGTGGCAGACATCAATAATGCTTATGGTAATCCGGTAGCAGAATTGGTACAGACTGCCTGCAGGTTTGACAGCCATATTACAGTTTCAAATAATGGCAAGTATATTAATGCTAAGAGTCTTATGGGTATGATGGCGTTTGGCTTAAAGAAGGGCATGCAGGTGGAAATTTCAGCTGACGGTGCAGATGAGACACAGGCAGTTGAAACTATAAAAAATTTTTTAGCATGTAAATAATGCTGGATGAGGAGGTAATCATAATGGGTAGAAAAGCATCTTACAGAAGGAATAATGTAAAGGAAGCAGTTAATGATGAGACTGCTGTGAAGAATGTTGAAACAGTAAAAGAAAAAGTTGAAGCTGTAAAAGATAAGGCGGAAGCTGTTGTTGAGGCTGTAAAAGAAAATGTAAAAGCTGAAGCAGTAAAGGCAGAAGCTGCTGTTACAGCAAAAGCAGAGACAGTAAAGTCTGCTGAAAAGAAAGAAACAGTAGAAGCAGAAGCTGAACAGCCAAAGCCAAGAAGAGGCAGACCTAAGAAATCAGAGACTACTGCAAAAGAGACAGCAGCAAAGGCAAAAACTCCGGTCAAGAAATCAGCTGGCAGATCTAAAAAGAGCACTGAAGCAAAGAAAGAATTTGTTATTCAGTTTGAGGGTAAATCAGTTAATCAGGCAGCAATTATTAAGCGTGTAGAAGCTGATTTAAAGGCACAGAACGTAATAGCAAAAGATATTAAGCTGTATGTTAAGCCTGAAGATAATAAATGCTATTATGTAGCTGATGAAAAAATAACAGGTGATGTTGAACTTTTTTAATAATTAAATAAATATTACATAAAAGGCGGGAGACGTATTGCTGTATATTTTATTTATATGCATCAGTCGTATATCCCGTTTTTTTATGCTTTTTAAATATGTTTTTTTAATATGTTAAAAATTTTCTTTTGAAAATTAATTAATAAAAGTGTATAATATATTACGAGGTATGAAATGCACGGGGATTGATTTGTTTACTTGTCAGAAACGGAGGAATAAAAATGTTTGAAGTAAATGATAAGGTTGTGTATGGAATAGTTGGTGTTTGTGAAGTTGAAGATATTGCAGCACCTCCTATAAAGGGAATTGAAGGAGATTATTATTTTTTACAGCCGGTATATGATGATAAAGGAATAATTTATTCTCCTGTAAATAGTACAAAAGTACAGATAAGAAGTATTATTTCAAAAAATGAATGTGAGAAAATTATTGAGAAGGCAAAAAACTGTGTGAAAGATGAATTACTTAATGAGAAACTTTCTCCGGCAAAGTACGATGAAATTGTAAAATCACAGGATATAGAGCAGCTTATGCATCTTGTAAGACATTTATATAATATTAAAAATGAGCGTGCAAAAGATTTAAGAAAAATGAAATCGGCAGACAGCAGGACTTTATCGCTTGCAAGAAAATTATTATATGGAGAGATTGCGGCAGCATCAGGAAAGGAACTGACAGAAGTTACACATGAGATGGACGCATATTTAGGCATATAGAATTAATGAATATTATTTTTTTATATTACATATATTTGCAATAAGATATTCTTGTGGTGAGCATATGTTTTCCAGTTTTGAATTTGCAAAAAAAAGAATTATTGTCAGAATGATTATATTATTTTTTTTAATTATGGCTATTGGTGCATTTATTATTATTGGATTTTTAACGAAAACGGATAATGTCAATGAATTAAAAAAAACGGATGCTTCAGGCGGCAATGATTATATGTATGACAGAATAGTTGCTATTACATTTGATGACGGACCGTGCAGCAGGACAACAAACAGACTGTTAGATGGGCTTAAAGAGAGAAATGTAAAAGCAACTTTTTTTCTTGTGGGCGAGAATGCAGAATCAAATGAGAAAGTTGTAAAGAGGATGTATGAGGAAGGGCATCTGATTGGAAATCATACATACTCGCATATAAAACTCGATGAATGTAATATTTCAAGTGCAGTTGGTGAAATAAATAAAACAAATGAAATTATAAAAAGTATAACAGGTGAAGATGTGAAATATATTAGACCGCCATATGGTGCATATAGTGACAAACTTCTTTCACATGTTAATATGACTCCTGTGTTGTGGAGTATAGACCCTGATGACTGGGCAACGACAGATACTGCATATGTTGTAAAAAATGTTGTGTATAAAGTTAAAAATGGTGATATTATTCTTTTACACGATATATATGATTCATCTGTGGAGGCGGCACTTGAAATAATAGACCGGTTATCATCGAAAGGATTCGTATTTGTGACAGTTGACCAGCTTATGCTGGATTAATAGTGTAACTTTTTTTGAAAAATGGTTGCTTTTTTTATTTGGTTAGATTATTATTAACTTAATAATGAAAAAATAAATGCAGTGAAAAAGAGGAGTAAGTCATTACTGCCAGAAGAGAGAGCTGTCCACAGGCTGGAAGGCAGCTTTGGAAATGTGTGGCTGAATGTAGCTTTGGAGCAGTATAGCTGAACTTAGAGTAAGCTATAACGGAGTTATTCACGTTAAAGAATATTAATAAGGATTGTACGATTTCCGCTTGATAATCAAAGCGGATTACGGCAATTGAACAAAGGTGGTACCGCGATTATTCGCCCTTTGCAAGGCATAAGCCCTGCAAAGGGCTTTTTTGTGCATATGTCGCAATAATATTTATGCGGACAATGAGAAAAAGGAGAATTTTATGAGCAAGGAATTAGAAAAGAATTATAATCCGTCTGAGATTGAGGACAGATTATATCAGAAGTGGCTTGATAAGAAATATTTTCATGCAGAAGTAGACAGAAGCAAGAAACCATTTACTATCGTTATGCCACCACCAAATATTACAGGTAAACTTCATATGGGACATGCACTTGATAACACAATGCAGGATATTCTTATCAGATTTAAGAGAATGCAGGGCTATGAAGCACTCTGGGTGCCCGGAACTGACCACGCAAGCATTTCAACAGAGGTAAAAGTTACAAATGCACTCAAAGAAGAAGGCATTGATAAGCATGAACTCGGAAGAGAAGGTTTCTTAAAGAGAACATGGGAATGGAAGAAAGAGTATGGCGGAACAATTACAAGCCAGCTTAGAAAAATTGGTTCTTCATGTGACTGGGACAGAGAGAGATTTACAATGGACGAGGGCTGTTCAAAGGCTGTCCAGACTGTATTTATCAATCTTTATAATAAGGGACTTATCTACAAAGGTTCAAGAATTGTAAACTGGTGTCCTGTATGTAATACATCTATTTCTGATGCGGAAGTTGAACATGAGGAGCAGGCTGGACATTTCTGGCATATTAATTATCCGGTTGTCGGCGAGGAGGGAAGATTTGTTGAAATTGCAACAACAAGACCTGAGACACTTCTTGGTGACTCTGCACTTGCTGTAAATCCTAAGGATGACAGATATAAGGATTTAATTGGAAAACAGGTACAGTTACCTCTCACAGACAGAACTATTCCTGTTATTGCAGATGAATATGTTGATATGGAATTTGGTACAGGCGTTGTTAAGATTACTCCTGCACACGACCCTAACGATTTTGAAGTGGGAAAGAGACATAATCTTCCTGAAATTAATATTTTAAATGATGATGCTACAATTAATAATCTCGGTGGAAAATATGCCGGAATGGACAGATACGAAGCAAGAAAGGCTATGGTCGCAGATCTTGATGCACTTGGACTTCTTGTAAAAGTAGAAGACCACGTTCACAATGTTGGTACACATGACAGATGTAAGACAACAGTTGAACCTATGATTAAACAGCAGTGGTTTGTAAAGATGGATGAACTTATCAAACCGGCAGTTGAAGGTGTAAAAAATGGCGATATTGAGCTTATGCCGGCATCTATGGATAAGACATATTTTAACTGGACAGACAATATCCGCGACTGGTGTATTTCAAGACAGTTATGGTGGGGACACAGAATTCCTGCATATTATTGTAAGGACTGCGGTGAGATGACAGTATCAGCTGAGAAAGTATGTACATGTCCTAAGTGTGGAAGCACTAATGTTGAACAGGATCCCGATACACTTGATACATGGTTTTCATCAGCACTCTGGCCATTCTCAACACTCGGCTGGCCTGAAAAGACAGAAGAACTTGATTATTTCTATCCTACAGATGTACTTGTAACAGGTTATGATATTATTTTCTTCTGGGTAATCAGAATGATTTTCTCAGGATATGAGCATATGGGCAAGAAGCCTTTCGGCAAAGTATTATTCCATGGTCTTGTAAGAGATTCACAGGGACGCAAGATGAGTAAGTCATTAGGCAATGGTATTGATCCACTTGAAGTTATCGAAAAGTATGGTGCAGATGCGTTAAGATATACGCTTATAACAGGTAATGCACCGGGTAACGATATGCGTTTTTATTGGGAAAGAGTTGAGGCAAGCCGTAACTTTGCCAATAAAGTATGGAATGCTTCTAGATTCATTATGATGAATGACCCTGATAATAAGATTAAGACAACAGATGAACAGCCGGATAATCTTACTGCAGCCGATAAGTGGATTTTATCAAAGATGAATCATCTTATTGCAGAAGTTACTGAAAATATGGAAAAATATGAGCTTGGTATTGCTGTTGCAAAACTTAACGATTTCATATGGGAAGAATTCTGCGACTGGTATATTGAGATGGTTAAGCCTCGTCTTTACAATGATGAAGATACAACAAAAAATGCAGCAATATGGACATTAAAGACTGTACTTATTGATGCTTTAAAGCTTCTTCATCCTTATATGCCATTCATTACAGAAGAGATTTTCTGCAATATCCAGGATGATGAGGAATCAATCATGATTTCAAGCTGGCCTGTATATGATGAAAAGTTCAATTTCCCTGATGAGGAAGTTGCAATACAGACAATAAAGGAAGCGGTAAGAAATATCCGTAATGTTCGTGCACAGATGAATGTTGCACCTAGCAGAAAAGCTAAGGTTTATGTTGTGTCAGAAGATGCTTTAATAAGAGATATATTTGAAAACGGCAGCGTGTTCTTTGCAACACTTGCATATGCAAGTGAAGTTGCAGTACAGAGCGATAAATCAGGTATACCTGATGATGCTGTGTCAGCAGTAATTCCGGGAGCTGTTCTTTATATTCCGTTTGCAGAACTTGTTGATATTGACAAAGAAATCGAGCGTTTAAAGAAAGAAGAAGGCAGATTAAACGGAGAAATCAAGCGTTGCGAAGGTATGCTTGGCAATGAAAAGTTTATATCAAAAGCACCACAGGCAAAGATTGATGAAGAAAAGGCAAAGCTTGAGAAGTATCAGCAGATGCTTGCACAGGTAAGAGAACGTTTACAGGCACTTACAAAGTAATATATGTAAAACGGCAATTTCACAAAGTTTGTCTTGCACATGATAATGTGCGGAAATGGAGGTTATTATGTCAGATATGCGAAGGATGCATTCAATACCTAATGGTCGTTATTCAATGGAGATGAGAAGCGGAAAGCTTCTCGATGTTGATGAAGGATTTACACAGCTTCTCGGTTATACTGATGAAGATATAAAAAATGGACTTATATTCAAACAGCTTATGCCTGATGTAGAATATAATGAAATAATTGCAGATTTGCGTGCCAAGTTTATAGAGAGCCGTTTTGCATGTTATCAGCATGAAATGGTGACAAAAGACGGAAAGGTTCTTGAGGTTGTTTCTTTTGTAAATATTCAGAATAAACTTTTGGAAGGACATCGTGTATTAGAGGTTGGAATGGCTGATATTACAGGATATACAAAGCCTGTTAAATAGGTTTTTGAGGGACAATAATGGAAATACAGTATTCAGAAAAAGCAAAGTTTTTTAAGCCGAATATTTTTAATATTTTAAATGAGCGTAAAGCAAAGATAGCACAGAAGGGAGTTAAGGTGTACGATTTATTTGTCGGGACACCTGACTTTCCACCGGCAGAGCATGTTATGAAAGTAGTGCAGGAAGCTGCTTTGGATCCTGAAAATTATAAGTATTCGCTTACTGATACACAGGAGTTAAAAGATGCAGTTAAAAACTGGTATGACCGTCGTTATGACGTCACTCTTAATGATGATGAGATTATGTCAATAAACGGTTCGCAGGAAGGATTTGCACATGTTGCTATGACAGTATGTAATCCGGGGGATCTCGTTTTAGTACCTAATCCGGGATATCCGATTTTTGAGGTCGGACCGTATCTTAACGATGCTTCAATTGATTATTACGAGCTTGACCCGGATAATCATTATATGCCTATGCTTGATAAAATAAGCGAGGAAAAGGCACAGCGTGCAAAGATGATTGTCGTGTCATATCCGCTTAATCCTACATGTACATGTGCTGATAAAGCATTTTATGAAAAACTTGTAGAATTTGCAAAAAAATATAATATTCTTGTTGTGCATGATAATGCATATTCCGAGATTGAATATGATGGAAGAAGAGGATTTTCGTTCCTTTCAATTCCGGGAGCAAAAGATGTGGGAATTGAATTTAATTCACTTTCAAAGACATACAATCTTACAGGATTAAGAATTTCTTTTGCATTGGGAAATGCAGATGTTATAAAACATTTTAAGACAATACGTTCACAGTTTGATTATGGTACAAGTTATATAGTACAGAAAGCTGCAGTGGCTGCATTAAACGGTCCACAGGATGGAGTTGTCAAGCAGCAGGCACAGTATCAGTCAAGAAGAGATGCACTCTGTGACGGACTTAATGCAATTGGCTGGAAAGTTCCATATTCAGAAGGAACAATGTTTGTGTGGGCTCCGGTTCCAAAGCAGTTTAAGAATTCTGATGAATTCTGTATACAGATGCTTGAAAATACAGGTGTTGTATGTACACCGGGAAGTGCATTCGGAAGTCTGGGCGAGAATCATGTAAGATTTGCACTTGTTCTCAATGAAAATCTTATAAAAGAAGCAGTTGAAAAGATAAAAGAATGGTTTGAAAAAGAAAATATTGAATTATAAGTAAGAAATATTCGGAAAAACAATAATCAGCATTGACTTGACTGCATTACAGTGTTATAGTAATGCAGTCAGCTGATAAAACAATTGAATAGAAGAGTGAGTTTTATACTCCAACCTTCAGGGCAAAGTGAGACAGTAATGTCAATTCTTGACCGGCGGTGATGTATCTGTATGCAGCATGATAATAAGTCCGCGAGCCAAAAAGGCCGATTAAGTGAGAATCTTAAACCGACAGTATAGTCTGGATGAAAGAAGAAGGAGCGTTTAAAAATGACTAATTTATCAAAATTATTTGATTCGTTACAGAAAAACATCGTATTTGTACTAGTGTCGCTTGTACTTATGGCAGTAGTATATTTTATAGCTTTTGGATTTGAAAAGCTAATCGAAAAGAAGAACAATATTAAGTTCTCATCAGAAAAAACCAGAGTAAACAAGATGGTTATCATGGCAATGCTTGCCGCAATTTCAGTTATTTTAATGTATTTTGAATTTCCATTGACTTTTATAGCACCATCATTTTATGAGATTGACCTTAGTGAAGTGCCAGTTCTTATTGGTTCATTTTTATTAGGACCATGTGCGGGAGTTGTTATTGAAGCGGTAAAAGTCATTCTGAAAATATGTATAAAAGGAACTACAACGGCATTTGTCGGTGATTTTGCTAATTTTATTCTGGGATGTTTTTTTGCAGTTCCTGCTTCAGTTGTATATCATTTTCACAGAACAAAGAAAAGAGCGGTATTGGGACTTGTTGCTGGAAGCCTTACACTTATAGTTTCAGGCGTATTTTTGAATGCATTTTATCTGCTTCCAAAATATTCAGAACTTTATGGAATGCCAATAGAGGCTTTTATTGCAATGGGTAATAAAATAAATGCAAATATTAATAATGTATTTACATTTGTTGTTCTTGCCGTTGCACCATTTAATTTTGTAAAAGCACTGATATCAAGTGTCATTACTTTTGTTTTGTATAAGTATCTGAGCAGACATTTAAAAGTTTCAGCATGATATGATTAAAAATAGAAATAAAGTCCATACTAAAAATAGTTCGTAAAAAGGAGGACTTTATGAAAAAATGTAAAATAATTATCATGGCGGCTCTTGCAGTTTTTGCAGTGGCGGCACTTGCGGGATGCGGCAATGCTGATAATGAGGAAACAGGGAGTAATCCTGATTCGGATAATGGAGTTGTTGAGCAGATAGTTACAGATGCAGCAACAGGAGCGAAAGAAGTTATAACGGATGCGGCAACAGGAGCGAAAGAAATAATTACTGATGCTGCAAAAGGAATAGAAGATGGTTTTACTGACGCTGTAAATGGTTCAGAGGAGCCGGTTACAGACGATTATGAAGGAATGAACCATGAGCGTTGAAAATCAATAATTATATGCTTGTTTTATGGCAGTATATCTATGCTTTATTGCAGATATGCTGCCATTTATGTATGGTGAACATTTGTTGAAAATTAATAAAAAATGTTGCTTAAATTCTTGGGAAATTGTATAATAAAACACATGATTTTATGATGCGTGATAAGTTACGCGGAAATGGGGAGAAGTTGAAAGATGGATTTGTAAGAGTCGCTGCCTTGACACCCAAAATCAAAGTGGCAGACTGTGATTATAATACCGAACGTATAATTGAACTTATAAAAGAAGCATCGCAAAAAAAGGCTTCACTTGTCGTGTTCCCTGAGATGTGTATAACAGGATATACATGTGGAGATTTATTTTTGCAGGAGACACTTCTTGAGAGTGCAAAGAGAAGTCTCATAAAAATATGTAATGAATCTTTAAAATATAAGAATATGCTTATATTTGCCGGACTTCCATTTGAATATAATTCAAAGCTTTATAATGTTGCTGCAGCAATAAATAATGGCAGGATTCTTGGACTTGTACCGAAAAAATATCTTCCGAATTATGGTGAATTTTATGAGAGACGACAGTTTACTCCGGGATTTGACAAGTGTGTAAATGTTGAAATAAACGGAATGTATACGTTATTTGGCACCAATATTCTGTTCAGATGTGCTGGAATGGATGAATTTGTTGTCGGGGCAGAAATCTGTGAGGATTTATGGACACCTGACCCACCAAGCACGAAGCTGGCACTTCATGGTGCTACTGTGCTAGTAAACTGTTCTGCAAGCAATGAGACAATCGGAAAAAGACAGTACAGGACAGAACTTGTCAAAAACCAGTCTGCAAGGCTTGTCTCATGTTATGTATATTCAAGTGCAGGAGATGGAGAGTCAACACAGGATATAGTATTCGGCGGACATGATATTATATGTGAAAATGGTACAATACTCGGGATGTCAGAGCTTTTTTCCGGACAGCAGATATATGCAGATATTGATTTAAAAAAGATAAAAGCTGAAAGACGGAGAATGACAACATTTGTTCCGGCTGATGATATGTCAGAATGGAATGAGGTCGTATTTGAAGCTTATACAGCCAGTCAGATAAAGCTTGAAAGACATTTTGATAAGACACCATTTGTTCCTAAGAATAAAAAGGAACGTAATGAAAGATGTGAAGAGATATTAAATATTCAGACATTTGGTCTTAAAAAGAGACTTGAACATACTAAATGTAAGAGTGCAGTAGTCGGCATATCAGGCGGACTTGATTCAACGCTCGCACTTATAGTTACTGTAAGGGCGTTTGACGCATGTGGAATTGACAGAAGCAATATAACATGTGTTACTATGCCGTGTTTTGGCACAACTGACAGAACTTACAATAATGCGGTAAGCCTTACAAAAAAGCTTGGTGCAACGCTTAGGGAAATTTCTATAGAAAAGGCTGTGCGGCAGCATTTTGCTGATATTGGACATGATGAGAGTGTCCATGATGTCACATATGAAAACGGACAGGCAAGAGAACGTACACAGATTCTAATGGATATCGCAAACCAGACAAACGGTATGGTTATAGGTACTGGTGATATGTCAGAGCTTGCACTTGGCTGGGCGACGTACAATGGAGACCATATGTCAATGTATGGAGTCAATGCGTCAGTTCCAAAGACGCTTGTAAGACATCTGGTACGTTATTATGCAGATATCTGTGACGACAGTGAGCTAAAGGGTATTTTCCTTGATGTCCTTGATACTCCTGTGAGTCCTGAACTTCTGCCGCCTCAGGAAGATGGAACAATAGCACAGAAAACGGAGGATTTGGTTGGACCATATGAATTGCATGATTTCTTTATGTATCATATATTGAGGTTCGGTGTTAATCCTAAGAAGCTTTTCAGAATTGCCAGATGTGCATTTAAAGGTGAATTTGAAGATAAGGAAATATATAAGTGGCTTCGCACATTTGTATGGAGATTTTTTGCACAGCAGTTTAAGCGTTCATGTCTTCCTGACGGACCTAAAGTCGGAAGCGTTGCAGTTTCGCCAAGAGGCGATTTAAGAATGCCGAGTGATGCAAGTTCAGCCGTATGGATGAAAGAATTAGATGAAATAAAAGAGGAAAATGGATTTTAGGAGGATTAGTAATGGCTAAGGTTAAAGGAAACAAGGCAGTACTTAATAATACAGAGGAAAAGATTGTTACAAAGTATGATAAAAAGGTTCAGAAAAAACAGGAGCAGGAGAAAAGAGATGCAAAAGCTAAAAAGATAACATCGATTGCTGCAACTGTAATTCTTGTAATTATTGTCGCTGTGGCAGGAACAGCAGCATGGATGAATTATGATAAGATACATAATGAATATATTGATGTTGACGGCGATAAGATAAGTAAGATTGAATTTGATTTCTATTATTCAATGACAAAGCAGAATATTCTTAATCAGGAATTATTCAGCGGAATGACTTATGGAAGTTATTTTGCATCATATATGGGATATGATACATCAAAGAGTGATTCGTCACAGACTTACGGTGGCAACTCTGATTATACATGGTATGACTATTTTGCTAATGCAGCACTCTCAACAATAAAAGAAGATAAAGCACTTTTAAAGGATGCTGACAAGAATGGGTTTACATATAATGCAGATGATGACTATAATAATTTTATTGACAATCTCAAGTCATCTGCAGATTCAGCAGGTTCATCCGTAAAAGATTATTACAAGACTGTATTTGGCGAAAATGCAACAGAAAAGAATATAAAAGGTTATTTGTGCAGTTACCTTAAAGCAGCGTCATATCAGGGAGAAATTCAGACTAAGTTAAAACCTGATGATGCAGAGATTGCTTCTTATTATGAGGAACACAAAGATGATTATGATACTGTAAATTACAGAATATTTGATATAAAAGCAGAGACAGAAAATGATGATAATTCACTTGCTGATGCAAAAGCAAAGGCTGATGAAATGGCAGCAAAAGCTACCGATGAATCATTGTTTGCAGACCTTTGTATAGAATATGCAGGTGATAATGCGGATACATATAAGAGTGATTCTAATGCTTCATTAAAGACACTTGTTAAAAAATCTTCAGTTGACGGTGATGAGGCTGACTGGCTGTTTGACAGCACAAGAAAGACAGGGGATGTAACTGTTGTGTCTGACTCATCTGCAAGTAAATGCAGTGTTGTAATGTTTGTTTCAAGAAGCTACGATTCATCAAATGATTCAACAATTTCAAATGCTATTATAACAGAAAAGTATAATGAACTTATTGCTTCATATGCTGATAATATGAGCGTTAAGAATATTAAGAACAGAATAAAAATGTATGAAGACTAGATTTGATTTTGGCAGATTCAGATGTGCCATATTTGATTTGGATGGCACTCTTTTGAATTCCACGGACGTGTGGGCGAAGGTTGATGTTGATTTTCTTGGTAAAAGAAATATTGAAGTGCCTGAAGATTTTATAAGAAAAATAAAAACACATAATTTTGCAACAGGTTCAAAATATGTAATTGAAAGATTTAATCTTGACGAGAAACCGGAAGATATTGCAAAAGAGTGGTTTGATATGGCTGTACAGGCATATGCTGATGATATAGATTTAAAACCGGGAGCAGCTGATTTTCTTGAGAATCTCAGACAAAAGGGATATAAAATATGTATAGCAACAGCGTCTGACAGGGAATTGTATGAGGCATGCCTAAAAAGAAATAAGATATTTGATTATTTTGATAATTTTACGCAGAGCGATGAGGTTGAAAGAGGAAAAGGATTTCCTGATGTATATGAACTTGCCGCAAAAAAATGCGGATTTGGGGCGGATGAATGTGTTGTTTTTGAGGATGTATATGAAGCTGTATGCGGAGCAGTAAATGGGGATTTTTATACGGTTGCTGTAAAGGATGATGCATCGAATGGCGACATTGAAAAGATAAAAGAAAAATGTAATCTGTTTATAAATGATTATTATGATTTACTTTAAGATTAGGTAAAATTTATGCAGGACAGATTCATTGAAAGGGAAAGAATATGAATAAGAAATATATTTTATTTGATCTGGACGGAACACTTACCGATACAGCTGAAGGGATTACGAAATCTGTCCAATATGCATTGGAAGCACAGGGGATTAAAGAGGAAAATCTTGATAACCTTACGTGTTATATAGGACCGCCGCTTGATGAAAGTTTTCAGAAGTTTCATGGCATGACAAAAGAACAGGCTTGGGAAGCAGTGGAAAAATATAGGGAGAGATATAAAGATACCGGTATATATGAAACCAGTGTGATAGAAGGAATGATTTTTGTCCTTGAGACACTCAAAGCAGCGGGAAAGACGCTTGCACTTGCAACATGTAAGCCTGAACCGTTTGCATTAAAAATACTTGAACATTTTAATCTTTCAAAGTATTTTACGGTAGCCTGCGGAAGTAATCTTGATGGGACAAGAAAATACAAAAATGAAATTATTGAAGAGGTTTTTGCAAGACTTAACAGACTTGAAGGAAATGGGGAACTCACAGAGGCTGTTCTTGATGAAATGAAAGCTGATTCTATAATGGTAGGCGACAGAAAAGATGATATATATGGAGCACATAATGCGGATATAGAGGCAGTCGGAGTAAGATTCGGATATGCGGCAGACGGTGAGCTTGAGGAAGCCGGTGCAGATTATATCGTAAATACAGTGTTTGAACTTACAGCACTGCTTCTTATGGATGATGATTCGGTATTGTGTGATTAAGATATATATAATGTATTAGAAAAGAGGTAGAAGAGAATGGTAGCACAGATTTTGGCGGTGACTATCTTCGTTGCAATGTTTGTTCTCATTGTAATTGATAAGATAGAGCGTCAGTACATAACACTAGGATGCGGGGTTATTACACTTGTAGTTGTATTTGGCTTATGTATGCACAGTGTTACAGCAATCACGGATACTCTTAATATTCACAGCATTTTTACCGGAACATTCTGGTATACAGGCGGTGCGGCAGAAGAGTCATCAAGTGGTATTAACTGGGCGACAATTATATTTGTTGCCGGAATGATGGTAATGGTAGAAGGAATGGCAAGAGTCGGCTTTTTCAGATGGCTCTGCATGAGAATTGCCAAACTTGTACATTACAAGACAATGGCGATTTTTATGACATTTATGATTATGTCAGCTGTATTATCAATGTTTATCGACAGCATTACTGTTATTTTGTTCCTTGCAGCAGTTACAGTCGAGTTGTCACAGCTTTTAAAATTTAATCCTGTGCCGATGATTCTGTCGGAGATTTTTTGTGCAAATCTTGGCGGTTCGGCAACAATGTGCGGAGACCCGCCTAATATCATAATTGGAACATCACTTGGATATTCATTTGCTGATTTTATAACAAATACAGGTCTTATTGCACTTGTGGCACTCGTTGCCGTGCTTGTATATTTTTATTTTGTGTTTCATTCAGATCTTTCGGCTTCTAACGGAGAAAATGTTGATATTTCTTCACTTCCGGACCCGAAAGAGGCAATTAAGGATAAAAAAGGATTTGCAATAAGCTGTATTATATTTGCAACAGCAGTAGTTCTGCTTATAACACATGCCATGACAGGTCTTACGGTTGCATTTATCGGACTTTTTATTGCTCTTGTTACAATTATTACAGCACCTAAACATATACATGAGATAATAAGCAAAGTTGATTATAAGACATTATTGTTTTTTATTGGTTTGTTTGTAGTTGTAGGAGGACTCGAGCAGACAGGAATTCTTGAGATAGCTGCTAATTTCATTGGAAAGATAAGTGGTGGAAATGCAATGCTTATGGTGGCAATAATTATATGGCTTTCAGCATTTGCAAGTGCATTTGTCGATAACATTCCTTTTGCAGCAACTATGATTCCTATTATAAAAGCACTTGCCGCAACAGAAGGCGTGAGCCTTTCTACACTGGCATGGGCATTATCAATGGGAACTGATATAGGTGGAAGTGCAACACCGATTGGTGCTTCTGCTAACGTAGTAGGTACATCTGTAGCTGCCAAAGCAGGACATCCTATTGGCTGGGGTATGTATTGCAAGAAAGTAGTTCCGGCTACAATTCTTGTGCTTGTTATTTCCACAGTTGGTATATTTGTAAGATATTTTTAAAGGAGGAGCAGGTGTATGGGAAAACAGCTGATTATAGCGGTAAGCCGTGAATTTGGAAGCGGCGGACATGAGATTGCGGATATTCTTGCAAAAAAATTTAATATTCCGATTTATGACAACAATCTTTTAACTGAAATTGCAAACAGTAAAAATCTTGATGTTGATACTTTGGAAAAATATGATGAAAAGCCAAAGAATATATTCCTTTCAAGAAGTGTAAGGGGCTACAGTAATTCACTTTCGGAAGTGCTTGCACAGATGCAGTTTGATTATATAAGAGAACTTGCAAACAAAGGTGAGTCTTTTGTAATTGTCGGCAGATGTGCGGAGACAGTGTTAAAAAATCATCCGGCACTTGTCTCTATATTTGTACTGGCTGACAAAGAGAGCAAGATTACAAGAGTTTCAAAGCATAATGATATTTCAAGGTCAGAAGCTGAATCACTTATAAATATGCAGAATAAGAAAAGAAAGACTTATCATAACAGATATTGCGAAGATAAGTGGGGCGATTCAAGAAATTATGATGTCTGCGTAAACAGTGCAAAGCTCGGAATAGAGCGTACAGCAGATGTTCTTGAAGAATATATAAAAGAATTTGCACAATAAATAGTTATTTAAATATTTATTACACATCTGTCATGTGAAAAATGGCAGATGTGTTTTTTTATGCCCTTGTTTTGACAGTTAAATACGCAGAATGTCAATTTGGAAAAATAAGAGTTCAATATTTGACAGATGTGTTGTATATTAATAATGCAAAAGAAATAATTAATATCATGAAACGGAGAAAGTAAGTGGAGAAACAGTTTATAGCTGTTATTATTATATTTATACTAATTGCTGTTACAGTTGTAATTTTCCTTGTAAAAGCTCTTCTTAAAAATATGGAAAAGTACAGGGCAGCGTTAGAGACAGTTAATAATCTAGAGCAGCTTAATGCACGCATGAGAAGCCAGAGACATGATTACATAAATCAGATGCAGGTTATATATGGACTTCTCGAACTTGAAGAGTATGATGAGGCACTCGATTATCTGAAACCGATTTTTACGGATATGATGAAAGTCGGTAAGGCATTAAAGACAAAGATTCCTGCTGTCAATGCACTTCTTATGGCAAAGATGCAGACGGCTGAAAAACAGAACATTGACATGTATGTTGAAGTTAAGTCCAACCTTGAAAATATAGGAGTTGAGGGCTGGGAATTGTGCAAAGTGATGTCTAACATAATTGATAATTCTATAGCTGCTTCGTTGCAGAGTGAGTATGAAAGCCGAAAGGTATATATAGAAATCAGTGAGTCAATTGATTCGTATATTATAAGAATAGGAAATAATGGTCCGGTTCTTACAGCTGATGATAAGAAAATTATATTTAAGTCAGGATATTCAACAAAGAAAGAACCGGGACACGGTGAGGGGCTTGCAATTGTAATGAATATATTAAAAAAATACAATGCAAAAATAAAAGTCGACTCATCAGATAAAGAAACTTTTTTTGAAATAGAATTTGTTAAAAAAGGAGATGGATTATTATGAACACAATGGAAGTTATTGGAATTATATTAATTATTGCCGGAATTATTCTTGCATCTGTCGAGATGTATATTCCGGGATTCGGAGTACCGGGAATATCAGCTGCAATATGTCTGGTGTCAGGTGTGCTTCTCACAGCAAAGAATGTTATGCAGGGAATTATAATTGTTATCGGAATTTTATGTATTCTTCTTGTTATATTTGTGATTATGTATTTTCTTATATTCAAGGCAAAAGTAAAATCGCCGATAGTTCTTGATAATGCGATAGACAGTAATGCCGGATATCTGGGGGAAGATGACCTCAGATACCTTCTTGGAAAAGAAGGCGTGGCAGTTACAGATTTAAGACCTGCCGGAAAAGGTAATTTCGAGGGTGTCGAATTTGATGTTAATTCTTCAGGACAGTTTATCCAGAAGGGTGCTAAAATAGTTATTTTTAGTATAAAAGATTCAAGACTTACTGTGAAAGAAGTGTAAGAGAGGCGGGAAAACTTTTATGAAAGTTATGATAGTTGAAGATGAAGAGGGCATAAGAAAACTTCTTGTAAAGATTGTTTCAAAAAATGAATCATTTCAGGTTGTTGCAGAATGTGCAGGTTTTCATGATGCTATAAAGATGTATTCTGAATGTCAGCCGGATATTATATTTATGGATATTGAGATAAAAGAAAATGAAGCAGATGAAAATGCAAGCGACAGGGTAAATGGTGTTGAGTGTGCAAGAATTCTAAGCAATATTAATCCTGATTTAAAAATTATATTTGTGACGGCACACAGTGAATATATGTCAAATGCTTTTGATATATATGCTTATGATTATATAGTAAAACCTTTTGATATACAGCGTGTTGAACGTACATTAAGAAGGATTGCCGCTTCTGGGGAAAATGTAACCAGTAGTGACAACACCGGTAAGGTAAAATCCTCGCCAGGCAGAAAAATGATGATACGTGGCAGGGAGAGTACGAATTTTATAGATATAGATGAGATTGTAATGGTTGAAAGACAGGGCAAATCTACAATAATACATACAATCCGGGATGAATATAATACGTCAATGGGGCTTGGCGATATTGAGGAAAAGCTGACTGACAGTAAGTTTATAAGAAGTCATAAATCTTTTATAATTAATATGGATTATGTGAGCAGAATAGAACCATATGGACGCTGGACATACATTGTCAAGTTTAACGGAAAAGATTATGACGCACTTATTACATCGTCAAAGTATGACGAGATAAAGAAAATCTATGGGTAAGAAAGTATAGTGCAATGTACATTACGAAAAAATTAAACGGACAGGAGGAATTTTATGAATAATGTTTTTTGGCGTGACAGGATGGAAAGAAATAATTCCGATTTTGAGGGAAGCGGAATCGGAGAAGGCAGATTCGATGAATATGAGGAAGAAAAGGCAAAATTTTCTGATGCAATACTTCCATTTATAATTCTTACATTTATGATTATCGGACTTGCAGGAATTATTTATCTTCATATTACGGAAATTAGAAAAATATCCGGTGCGACGGCAGTTGAGATTGAATATGACGGAAAACAGCAGTTTGTTACATGGAAAGCACCGGATGGAAGAACATATTCTTACAATGCTTCGTATGCACCTGAAAAAAGCAATTCAGTGACGCTTTATTATAAAGGAACTGACTATAGAAATGGAATTATAAAAACCGACGTTGCGTCGTGGATAAAGTTCTATGCAGCTTTTACGGTTATCATCGGCGGTTTGATTTTTTGGATTTATAAGATTTTTCATAAGAAAAAACATGTTATATCAAAATAATGCTGTGCCAATATAATAATATCTGTTGGTTAAAGGCTCTGAGACATCACATTTGTGTGTTTCGGAGTCTTTTTTGTTACGGCTGTGTAAGGTTACGCTGTTGCAACGGTAGGAAGATGTCAGCGATGACACGGCAATAATTCCGCTGTGGTGCACTAATCGCAGTTTTATAAAAAATTTTGAATTTAAGTATTGAATTTGGCAAAGAATCATAATATAATGTTTCAAGAATTCCTAGTAAGCCAATCGGAATTCTGAAAAATAACAAGATTGTGAAAGGATGAAAAATGATGAGCAATAATTTGTTGGAAGTAAAAGACTTGTCAGTAAATGTTGAAGAACAGCAGATTCTTCGTGGTATAAATTTGAATATTGGTAAAGGGGAGACTCATGTGCTTATGGGACCTAACGGTGCAGGTAAATCTACACTCGGATACACTATAATGGGTAATCCTAAGTACAGCGTCACAGGCGGCGAGATTATATTTAACGGAAAGAATATAGTTGATGAAGAGGTTAATGTAAGAGCAAAAGACGGAATATTCTTATCATTCCAGAATCCTATCGAAATACCGGGAATTTCACTCAGCAATTTTATAAGAAGTGCATTGGAGCAGAGAAATGGTAAGAGAATCCGTCTCTGGGAATTCAAGAAAGAATTAAAAAAGGCAATGGAAGTTCTTGATATGGATGAGTCATATGCGGAAAGAGACCTTAATGTGGGATTTTCAGGTGGTGAGAAAAAGAAGGCAGAGATTTTACAGCTTCTTATGTTAAAGCCGTCTCTTGCTATTCTTGACGAGACAGATTCTGGCCTTGATGTAGATGCGGTGCGTACAGTATCTAAGGGTGTCTGTGAATATCAGAAGGACAAGGAGGGTTCTCTTCTTATTATCACACATAATACTAAGATACTTGAATCACTCCACGTTGATTACACACATGTTCTTGTGGATGGTAAGATTGTTACAACAGGCGGAGCAGGACTTGTTGAAGAGATTAACAATAACGGATTTGACAGATTTGTGAAGGGAGAGTAATTACCCATGAGAGAAAAGACGAACGTCAATGATGTAGACAGAAGTATGTATGACTTCCGAAATGAAGAAAAAGATGTATACAGAGTAAAAGAAGGACTTACACCAGCGATTGTAGAAAAGATTTCATCTGAGAAACATGACCCTGTGTGGATGCAGAATTTCAGACTTGAGTCACTTCAGATTTACAATGAGATGAAAGTTCCTGACTGGGGTCCGTCAATTGAGGAACTCAATATGGACGATATTGTAACTTATGTCCGTCCAAATACTAAAATGAGTGCAAAGTGGTCTGATGTTCCGGAAGATATTAAGGATACATTTGAAAAACTTGGTATTCCTCAGGCAGAAAGAAAATCACTTGCCGGGGTTGGTGCACAGTATGACTCAGAACTTGTATACCACAATGTCCGTGAAGAAGTTGCAGCACAGGGGGTTGTATACACAGATATGGAAAGTGCATTGACAGGTGAGTATGCAGATATGGTTAAAAAGCATTTTATGAAGCTTGTAACACCTAGAGACCATAAATTTGCCGCACTTCACGGAGCTGTATGGTCAGGCGGTTCATTTGTATATGTACCACCCGGAGTTTCAGTTGAGATTCCGTTACAGTCGTATTTCAGACTTAATGCACCGGGTGCAGGACAGTTTGAACATACGCTTATTATTGTAGATGAGGGTGCATATCTTCACTTTATTGAAGGATGTTCAGCACCAAAATATAATGTTGCCAATCTTCATGCCGGTTGCGTTGAATTATTTGTTGGTAAGAATGCGAAACTCAGATATTCAACTATAGAGAACTGGTCAAAGAATATGTATAACCTTAATACAAAGCGTGCATTAGTAGAAGAAGGCGGTACTATTGAGTGGGTATCAGGTTCATTTGGCTCACATGTTTCATACCTTTATCCTATGAGTGTATTAAACGGAGAAGGTGCGAGAGCAGAATTTACAGGAATAACATTTGCTGGAAAAGGACAGAATCTTGATACAGGTACAAAAGTTGTCCACAATGCACCTAAGACGACATCATATGTCAATACAAAGTCAATTTCAAAAGATGGTGGCATAAGTACATTCAGAAGCTCTGTTGTTGTAAAACCACAGGCAAAGCAAAGCAAGTCTGCAGTATCATGCCAGTCACTTATGCTTGATGATATTTCCCGCTCAGATACAATTCCGGCAATGGATATAAGAACAAAGGATGCTGATGTCGGACATGAAGCAAGAATTGGAAGAATCAGCGATGAGGCTGTATTCTATCTTATGTCGAGAGGTATTTCCGAGGAAGAGGCAAGAGCAATGATTGTAAGTGGTTTTGCCGATAATGTATCAAAAGAACTTCCTCTTGAATATGCAGTTGAAATGAATAATCTTATCCGCCTTGAAATGAAGGGCAGCATAGGTTAATGATGCAGAAATGGAGAGTAATATGGATATTAAGATAAATGAATTGTCAGCAAAAACATTTAACTGGCTGGGAATGAATGAAAGCGTTGTCAAAGATGTGCCGGAATTTGAGTGCGGAAGCATGGTTGTGACAACTCCTGACGAAGTTACATGTGAAAGAGAACTTGTGGACAGTATTGCACTTTCCGGCATTGACAAAGAAACAAGTGGCATGGGAAGAGATATTGATGAACTTATAAGTGATTCAGGCGTAAACAGCTTTGTTTTAAAGACAAAACCGGGAATTACATCGTCAAAACCGGCTATAGTAAAAGTGCCTGCTGATGCGGGAACAATTAACAAGCTTGTTATTGAGACGGATAAGGACAGCATAATAACTGTTGTGATGGATTATCTTTCAGACAGTCTGCATGATGAAGAAAAAAATAAAATGTTTGGTGTCCAGACAAGAATACAGGCCGGAAGCGGCTCAAAAGTTAATCTTGTCCAGCTGTTAAGACATTCTTCAGATTATTCATGCCTTAATGATATCGGGGCGGTTCTTGATGATAATGCACGACTTAACATAGTACAGGTTATACTTGATGGCGATAAAAATTATATGGGTTGCCGTGTTGTTCTTAAAGGAAAAGGAAGTTCATTAAAGACTGATATCGGTTATATGGTAAACAATGACGGCAGACTTGATATGAACTATGAAGCCGTTCATGAAGGAAAAGTTACAGAGAGTGAAATAAATGCAGCCGGTGTATTGAAAAACGGTGCATTTAAGCTGTTCAGAGGTACAATTGATTTTAAGAAAGGGGCAGCCGGTGCTGTAGGTAACGAAAAAGAGGATGTGCTCTTGCTTGATGATAATGTTGTAAACCAGACAATTCCTATTATTTTATGTGCTGAGGAAGATGTTGAAGGTAACCATGGTGCAACAATAGGTGAGCTTGATGAGCAGATAATGCTTTATATGCAGTCAAGAGGTCTCAGCCGTGAACAGGTATATGAAGAAATGTCAAAGGCAAGAATTAAGGCGGTATGTAATCTTATACCGGATGAGGATACTAAAAATATGATGAGTGATTACCTTGAAGGTGAACAGTTACTTGAAAATGGAGGCGAGCAGGAGAATGAATAAAGAGCAGTTCAGACAACAGGGGATTGAAATAAGAAAAGATTTTCCGCTTTTTAATTCTGCTGATGTTGTATATCTTGACAATGCTGCAACTTCACAAAAGCCTGAATGTGTAATACAGGCAGAGCGTGATTTCTATGAAAAGTCAAATGCAAATCCGCTTCGAGGTCTTTACGCACTTGCTGAGAAAGCAACAAAAGAGTATGAAGATGCAAGAAAGACAGTTGCAGATTTTATCGGTGCAGCAGATTCATCAGAAATCATATTTACAAGAAATGCAACTGAAGGACTTAATCTTGCCGCATACTGCCTTTCACAGATAATGTTAAAAGAAGACGATGAGATTGTTGTAAGCATCATGGAACATCACAGCAATCTTTTACCATGGCAGCAGGCCGCAAGAAGAACAGGTGCGGTTCTTAAATTTATTGAATGTTCAAAAGACGGCGTTATAACAGATGAAGCTTTTGAAAATGCTATAACAGATAAGACGAAAATAGTTGCAATGACACAGATTTCCAATGTACTTGGAAGTAAGAATGATATAAAGAAATATGCTTCATATTGCCATGACAGAGGAATTGTTTTTGTTGCTGATGGAGCACAGAGTGTTCCGCATATTCCTGTTAATGTCCAGGAACTTGGAGTGGACTTCCTTTCATTTTCGGGACATAAAATGTTTGCACCTATGGGAATTGGCGTATTATATGGAAGGAAATCACTTCTTGAGCAGATGCCACCATTTCTTTATGGTGGTGAAATGATTGAATCCGTTACAAGAGAAAGTGCGGTATATGCGGAGATTCCTCACAAGTTTGAAGCGGGAACAGTTAATGCGTCAGGTGCGGTTGCACTGGCAGAGGCGATAAGATATATCAACAAAACCGGATTTGATGTTATACAGGAAAGAGAAGATTATCTTACAAAGTATGCTTTTGAAAAAATGACAGCCGTAAATGGTGTGCATATTATAGGCTCGCCTGATGCATCATCACATCACGGAATATTATCATTTACACTTGACGGAGTACATCCGCATGATGTAGCATCTATACTTGATGCAGATAATATAGGAGTGCGTGCCGGACACCACTGTGCACAGCCGCTTCTTGCATATCTTGGTATTTCTTCATCTACAAGAGTGAGTCTTGCATTTTACAATACATGTGAAGAAATAGATACATTTGTGGATAGTCTTTCACAGATAAGGAGACAGATGGGTTATGGAGAATAAGACATTCTATAATGAGGTACTGACAGACCACAATCTTCATCCTGGTCATAAGCATGCACTTGATGATGCCAATATGATTCTTGAGGGTGTTAATCCAAGCTGTGGTGATGACATTTTTCTCAATCTTAAATTTGAGGACGGAGTTATCAAAGATGGTTCATTTCAGGGTGACGGCTGTGCTATATCACAGGCTTCAGCTGATATGATGCTTGATCTGATTGTTGGAAAAACAAAAGAAGAAGCTTTACAGCTTGCTGATATTTTTTTGAGAATGATAAAGGGTGAAGCATCAGATGATGAAATTGACCAGCTTGAGGAAGCATCAGTATTAAAGGATATTTCGCATATGCCGGCAAGAGTAAAATGTGCTGTGCTTGGATGGCGTACATTAAATGAAATGTTTAAAGATGGTAAATAAGTACTATTGGTGAGCTTATATTTCCCTGTTACATTTACAGCTAATATATTTAGGTGTTATAATTATATGCAACAAAGATGTATTAGCTAATGATGTAATCAGGGGATTTTATTTTATGAAACAGAAGAAAAACGGTTTTTTTATTACAATTATGCTGCTTTTGATATCGTTGGCTTTTATTGTGACGGTATCAGTTGTATTTAATAATATAAAGACAAATCTTGAACTCGAAATTATTTCGAGTCTCAGTGAGGAAGCTGAAGAGAATGCAGCTTTGATTAAAAAAGAGATTGATGCAAAATTTGGTGTATTGCAAAGTTTTGCAAATGAATTATCGTCAACAGGTGATGAGATTGCAGAGATTCGCGATATGCAGAGTTTCGTTGAAGTGTATAATTTTAGAAGAATGGGATTTGTTGACCTTAATGGTATTGCGAAGACGACAGATGGATTTGAAAAAGATTTGTCATTCAGGGAATTCTATCAGGTTGGTCTTAAAGGTGAATCATTTATTACAGAATCGCTTCAGGAGACTGTAGGTGATTATACAGAAGATATGATAAATATTCTCAGCGTTCCTGTATATGATAATAAAGGTGAGATTAAGGGCGTGTTGTTTGCTACATATCTTACAGAAAAATTTCACGAAGTGATATTTTCAGATTCATTTCAGGGTGAAGGATATACATATATTGTTGCCGGCGATGGTGATGTAATATCATCATATGGTGACGGGATGCAGAAAGAATATGATAATATTTTCATATATACAGGTGATGCGGCACAATATGACGATGCCATACAGGAAAAAGTTGAAAATGATATGCGGGAGAAGCTTAGCAGGGTTGGTATAGGTGTTAATGAGGATAACGATAAGTATTTTTATTGCTATAAACCACTCGAGATTGAGTCTGCTGATATGAATTGGTATATTTTCTCTATTGAACCAAAGAGTGTTCTTGATGAAAGAATGCATCCTATAATGAGAGATATACAGTTTCTTACAGTTATCCTTATATGTATCCTTGTTATGGCTAATATTATATTCTTATATTACAATGTAAGAAGAAGACAGGAATTATTCAGGCTTGCATATAAAGATAGTATTACAGGTGGAGATAATTTCTCAAATTTCAAGGAAAAAGCAAAGAAGTATGAAAATACAGAAGGATATGTAATTGCACTTGATATAAGTGAGTTTAAGCTCGTCAATAATGTATGCGGCAACGCCCGTGGTGATGAAGTATTAAAGGCTATATGGGATGTCATAATGGCTAATTGCAATGATAATGAGCAGGCAGCCAGAGTTAATGCTGACAGGTTTGTAATATTTTGGATTGAAAGAAGCAAAAAGACAGTTACTTACCGTATCGAAAAGCTGATAAATGAGATTGAAGGCATATCAGAGCAGTTGAGCGTGCCTAGATTGTATCCTGTAATAGGAATACGTGCTGTAGAAAAGCTTGATGATGCAGATAAACGTTATGGTGAGGCATTGAGAGCTAAAGCACTTGTAAAGAACAGACGTGACCGTCATTATGCTTTTTATGATGAGATTGATTATGATACAATAGTTGAGAATAAAAAGCTGGAGAATGGTTTTGAGAAAGCACTTGCAGATAAGAAATTTGAAGTGTGGTATCAGCCTAAATTTAACTCACATACAGGTAAAATAGTTGGCTCAGAGGCACTTATCAGATGGCGTGCGGACGATGGTTCACTTATTTCACCCGGACGGTTTATTCCTTTGTTTGAAAAAAATGGTAATATAATAAGACTTGATGAATATGTATTCCGTGAAGTGTGCAGACAGCAGAAAGAATGGCAGGAAGAAGGGATTCAGATACTTCCTGTATCTGTAAACATTTCCAGATTCAGCCTCTACTATTCAAATGTTGTAGAAAAATATGAGAGGATAATTAACTATTATGATGTGGATCATAAGTATGTACAGATAGAGATTACAGAGAGTGCAATAATTGAAAATACTGTGATTGTTGAACTTATACAGAAATTCCATGATGCAGGTTTCGATATTCTTCTGGACGATTTTGGAAGTGGATATTCATCACTTGCATCTCTTAACCAGATGCCATTTGATACAATTAAGCTTGATAAAAGCCTTGTTGATTATGTTGGCAATGAAAATGGTGAGAAGCTTCTTAAATTTATTGTACAGCTTGTCCAGAGTCTTGGAATGAAGATAACAGCAGAAGGGGTAGAATATAAAGAACAGCTTGATTTTCTTGAAAATCTTAACTGTGATGACATACAGGGGTTCTATTTTTCAAAACCTCTTATGTTAGCAGATTTTTCAGCAAAACTGACGGAAAATAATTAATAAATAAAACTATTGAAATGCTAGGAAATAAAGTGATAAGCGGATGCCTGAAGCATCCGCTTATATTATGAAAGAGGATAGAATCTATGCTTACACAATTTTCAAGAACAGAGCTTCTGCTTGGTAAAGAAGCAATGGATAAACTTGCAGCTTCAAGAGTTGCGGTGTTCGGAGTCGGCGGAGTCGGCGGATATGTATGCGAGGCACTTGTGAGAAGTGGTGTCGGTGCATTTGACCTGATAGATGATGATAAGGTTTGTCTTACAAACCTTAATAGACAGATAATTGCGACAAGAAAAACAGTCGGGCAGTATAAAACAGAAGTTATGCGTGACAGAATCCTTGAAATTAATCCTAAGGCGGATGTGAGAATTCACAAATGTTTTTTTCTGCCTGAAAATGCAGATGAATTTCCATTTGATGAGTATGACTATATAGTTGATGCAGTTGATACTGTTACAGCAAAAATTGAGCTTGTAATGAAAGCCAACGAGATGAATATTCCGATTATAAGCAGCATGGGAGCAGGAAATAAACTTGAACCAAGCATGTTTCAGGTGGCTGATATATATAAGACAAAGGTATGCCCTCTTGCAAAAGTTATGCGAAGAGAGTTAAAGAAACGTGGAATTAAGAAGCTGAAAGTTGTATATTCAGAAGAAAAGCCGGTAAGACCTCTTGAAGATATGGCGATAAGCTGTCGTACAAACTGCATATGTCCACCTGGTGCACAGCATAAATGCACGGAGAGAAGAGTTATTCCGGGCAGTACAGCATTTGTTCCGTCTGTTGTTGGACTTATAATAGCAGGTGAAGTTGTTAAAGATTTATGTGATTATAAAAGACGTGACGAATAAAGCAAGGAGAATTTATGGCAGATATTACAGAAAACCAGCAGATTAAATATGAAAAGCTGAAGCAGTATATTAAAGAATTAGGCTCTGTTGCAGTGGCATTTTCAAGTGGAGTTGATTCTACGTTTTTGTTAAAGGCAGCACATGATGTGCTCGGTGATAACGCCATAGCTGTCACAGCACGTTCATGTTCATTTCCTAAAAGAGAACTCAATGAGGCAGTGGATTTCTGCAAAAAAGAGGGAATAAGACATTTTATATGTGATTCTGAAGAATTAAAAATAGAAGGATTTGCCCAGAATCCGAAAAACAGATGTTATCTTTGTAAACATGAACTTTTTGAAGAAATCAAAAAAATTGCTGATGAAAATGGAATTGCATGTATTGCAGAAGGCTCCAATATGGACGATAATGGGGATTACAGGCCAGGACTTAAAGCAGTTGCCGAGCTTGGCATAAAGAGCCCATTAAGAGAGAGCAAAATGACAAAGGACGATATAAGAGCATTGTCAAAAATGCTGGGACTTCCTACATGGAACAAACAGTCATTTGCCTGTCTTTCTTCAAGATTTGTATATGGAGAGACTATTAATGAAGAGAAGCTGGGAATGGTAGACAAAGCAGAGCAGCTTCTTCTTGATATGGGATTTCATCAGGTAAGAGTAAGAATTCATGGTATGATGGCAAGAATTGAAATTGAACCGGCTGAATTTGATAAACTTATGAAAGAAGAAAACAGATTTAAAATTGTGCAGGAATTTAAAAAGTATGGTTTTACATATGTTACACTGGACCTTTTGGGATACAGATGTGGAAGTATGAATGAGACACTTAAAGACGAGGAGAAAAGATAAGTGAAAATTAGCAGTATTGTGGGAAAAGACAAATTGACACTGTCATTTGAAGTATTTCCGCCTAAGACGGATTCAGATTTTGAAAAAGTTAAAGAAGCTGCTTTTGGAGTGGCAGCAATAAAGCCGGCATATATAAGTGTTACATATGGTGCCGGTGGAAGTACAAGCACAAATACGCTTGCAATAGCAAAAGGAATTCAGGAAAAATACGGTGTTGCAACAATTGCACATCTTACATGCGTTGGAGCATCAAAAGATTCAATTATAAAATCACTTTCTGATATGAGAGATGCAGGAATAGAAAATGTACTTGCACTTCGTGGTGATAAGCCTAAGTGGTTTGATGGAGAACCTTTTAAAGAATACAAATATGCATCTGAACTTGTATCAACAATAAAAGAGTTTGGTGGTTTTTCTGTAGGTGGTGCATGTTATCCTGAAGTACACCCTGATTCAGCAAACAGACAGGAAGATATAATTAATCTTAAAAAGAAGGTTGATGCCGGATGTGAATTTCTTACAACACAGATGTTTTTTGATAACAGCGTTTATTATGATTTTGTTGAAAATGTGCGTAAAGCAGGAATTGATGTGCCGGTAATTCCGGGAATAATGCCTATTACAAGAGAATCACAGATTGAAAATGTAATAAAACTTTCAGGCTGTAAGATGCCACAGCAGTTTATTAAAATTGTAGACAGATTTAAAGAAGACAAAGCATCAATGAAGCAGGCAGGAATTATATATGCGACACAACAGATACTTGATTTATATGCAAACGGAGTGAAAAACGTCCATGTATATTCAATGAATGATTCATCTGTTGCAGGTGCAATTTACAATAATCTGTCTGATATTTTATCAATGTAAATAACGGAGTGCAGAGTATGAGTATATCAGTAAAAAGAATGAAAAAACTTTTAAAAGATGATTATCAGATTATAGATATAAGAAGTGCTGCTGAGATTGCACACGGCGAAATTCCGGGAGCAGTAATCGTGGCATCTGAAAATGTACTTGATAATAAAAATATAGATTATTCTAAAAAACTCATTATATGTTGTGCAAGAGGCGAGAAAAGCGAGGAGACAGCCAGGCTTTTACAGTCGGAAGGTTACGATGCACAAAGTCTTGAAGGTGGATTTGGGGCATGGCTTCTTGATAAAATGAGCATGACTGATGAAAATGAGAAGGCTTTTGAAGTAGAAAAGAGTCTCCGTAAAAAATTCAGAAAAGAAATATGGTCAAAGTTCACAAAGGCAGTTAATACATATGAACTTGTGAAACCAGGTGATAAAATTGCAGTCTGCATTTCAGGTGGCAAAGATTCAATGCTCATGGCAAAATGTTTTCAGGAATTAAAGCTTCATGACAAGTTTGATTTCGATGTGAAATTCCTTGTTATGGATCCGGGCTACAGTCCGAGAAACAGGCAGGTAATAGAGGAAAATGCAAGGATTCTTAATATACCGATTACCGTATTTGAATCTGATATTTTTGAGTCTGTATACAATATTGAAAAATCACCTTGTTATCTGTGTGCGAGAATGAGAAGAGGACATCTTTATGCGTATGCTAAAGAACTCGGATGTAATAAGATTGCACTTGGACATCATTATGATGATGTTATAGAGACGATACTTATGGGAATGCTTTACGGTGCACAGGTACAGACAATGATGCCTAAACTTCACAGCACGAATTTTGAGGGAATGGAGCTTATCCGCCCACTCTATCTTGTGAGAGAAGATGATATAAAAGCATGGCGTGATTATAATGGACTTAATTTTATCCAGTGTGCCTGCAAATTTACAGATACATGTACAACATGTAATAATGAAGAAAACCAGTCAAAGCGGGTTGAAATCAAGGAACTGATAAAAACATTGAAGCAGGTTAATCCTCATGTTGAGAGTAATATTTTCAGAAGCGTTGAAAATGTTAATATTGACACAGTTATTGCTTATAAGCAGAACGGTGTAAAGCATAATTTCCTTGATGAGTATGATAATAAATGAAATTTTCAGATATAAGTTTTGGGTCTTTTGGGAGTGAATGAGAATGATTTATCTTGATAATGCCGCAACAACAAAAGTAAACAAAAAAGTTTTAGAGTCAATGATGCCGTATTTTTCGGAAATTTACTGCAATCCTTCGGCTGCATACAGCTTTGCAACGAAGGGCAGGATTGCGATTGAAGAAGCGAGAAATCATGCGGCAAAGCTGATAGGTGCTTCTGATATGGAAATATATTTCACAAGCGGTGGAAGTGAATCTGATAATTGGGCGATTAAGGCTGTAGCAGAATCATTTTCTGATAAAGGGAAACATATTATTACAACAAAAATTGAGCATCATGCAGTGCTTCATACATGTGAATATCTTGAAAGACATGGATTTGATATAACATATCTGAATGTTGATTCAGATGGCAAAGTAAGATTGGATGAACTTAAAAAATCGATAAGAGAAGATACAATTCTTATTTCAGTAATGACAGCAAATAACGAAATAGGAACAATACAGCCGGTTGCAGAAATCGGTAAAATAGCACATGAAAAAGGAATACTTTTCCATACAGATGCAGTTCAGGCATATGGACATATACCAATTAATGTTGACGAGATGAATATTGATTTGCTGTCTGCAAGCGGACATAAGTTTAATGGTCCTAAGGGTGTCGGGATAATGTATATAAGAAAAGGAGTGAAAATCCGTTCATTCATACATGGCGGTTCGCAGGAGCGTGGCAGACGTGCCGGAACTTATAATGTACCGGGAATTGCAGGGCTTGGAACAGCGGCAAAGCTTGCAATGGAAAATATGGCAAAACGTGCTGAAAAAGAAAAAGAATTAAGAGATTATTTTATTGACAGAATATCTGCGGAAATTCCATATACTGTATTAAACGGACACAGAGAAGACAGGCTTCCTAACAATATTAATTTCTGTTTTCGATTTGTTGAGGGTGAGTCAGTACTTATAATGCTTGACCAGGCAGGAATCTGTGCATCGAGCGGTTCAGCGTGTACATCCGGTGCAATAGACCCGTCGCATGTTCTTCGTGCAATAGGTTTAAGCGATGAGATGGCACATGAATCACTCCGCCTCACTTTGTCATATGAGAATACAAAGGAAGAAATAGATACAGTAGTTGGGGAACTGAAGCGGATTGTTGAAAGACTTCGTGGAATGTCTCCGGCTTATAAGGCATTTTTAGGTGGGGAAAAAGAGTGAGTTTTGTTATTTGTAATATAATTGGTTAATAATTTTAAAATTGCTGTCGATATATTAAACACAAGGATGGTACTTTATTTCAACGGATTGATGTGAAATGGAGTGCTATCCTTTTTTATTTATTTACTGTTCGGACCTATTTGGAGAACAGGGTGGCTGTGAATGACGGAGCGGCCACGGAAAGGAGTTATATGGAGGTCAGCACAAGATATGCAAACGGTTTTTTGAATGAATATGGACAGGATTTGCATAAGGAAGAGAAAACGGAGTATGATTTTGCTTCGGAACTAAAAAACAAAATGCAGGAACATTCAGAATCAAAAAAAGAAACGGTTGATTCGAGAGAACTGTATTACAGGCAGGTATCGTATGCATCAGCGGATATTAAAAAGGCTGAAGATGAGCCGGCACAGGATGTTAAGATGAAAAATCTCGGAGTGGGATTTTTATTCGTTGGAGGTGTCGGACTTGGAATGTCAGCAGGGCAGATAATAAGTGACGATTCGGAAGATGTAATAGTAAGGGTTAAAATTGCCGTGGGAGAGGGCAAATGTGAAACTGTCGATGTCAATCTTTCGGAAGTCGATGTAAGAAATGCGTCAGCAGTTGAAATGTTTGCATTTTGTCAATATGCCGACAGTAACGGCACAGGTATCGATAACAAATGGGGAAGCTGGCATGCCTTAAAACAGGTATTATCGGCAAGTGGAAATGATTTACAGTATGCGACGCTAAACGATGCGGTTAATGAAAAACGTGATTGGGCAGCAGCATTGGCATCTTCAGGCAGTGTTCTTAAAAAAGAAGCAACGGGTGAATCAATAAGTGCGGCTGATATTTTGCGTATGCTTGAAGAAAATATCAGTAAGAATGCAAATGTTAAAGAATGTGTGTCTGTAAGCGAAGATGAAGATAAAAAACAAAGATACACAATTACGGCATTTGGTCCTGACGGCATAATAAGCAAGGAATATTGCGACGGTGTAGAGATTGGCTCATGGAGAATCAAGTACAAAAATGCAGGTGACTACGACAAAGTTATGGGGTTTTTGAATCGCTTTGACAATGACATAAATTTAGCATTTGCAGGCTCGCTGAAATTCTGGGAGAATTTTCTTAACGGTGATGTAAAAGAAGAAAAGTTACGGGTAACACATGAGGCATTTTTTAAGAATTTCGGACCAAATGCACCACAGAGCGTAAAAGATGCGTGGATAAAGGCGGCACAAAAGGTCGGTGTAAACAATCCCGGACAAAAAGAAAACGGTATGATGACTCATATTACGCAGTTGGATATACAAAGATTCATGCAGTGGAATAAAGGAATTTATGATACAGATGTGCTCGGCTCGACTGTGGAATCTGCAAGAAGTGCGGTTGAAAGTGCACTGTATGCTCTTGAAAATCCATTGTCTTTATCAGCAGATATTTCAGATGAAGCACGTGCGGCAAAGCAAAAAGAACGCGAATTTTATGAGGAATTTTTAAAACTGTTATAAATCACATGATGTTAAAAGCCACGTGGCTGGCACAAAACGGGCAAACGAAGATATGATGTTATAAAAACAGACATTTTATCACCATTTGCCTGTTTTTTTATGCTTTTATTTTTGTTAAAATAAAGACAAATAAAAGAAAGGCGGCGGTAGTTATGAAGATATTAAAGAAAATTAAAATTGATATGTGGATTAATGCTATTATGACTTTGATAATCGGAATTTTATTTATAGCAAGACCACAGGGAGCAATGGAAGTCACAGCGATTGTTGCTGGTGCTGTTATTTTTGCAAACGGACTTATAGACCTTATATATTATATGAACATATGGAGTGAATTGTATGTAAGAGGTGTGTTGTTTGAAGGAATATTAAAGTGTATATTGGGAATTTTTATTATTACACATTCAGGAATAACATCAATTCTGTTTTCGTATATATTCAGTATTTATATTATAATAAGTGGAATCATATGTCTGGAGACGGCAGTTTATATGCAGAAGGCATTTGGATTTAATGCGGGAATTTATGTAGTATTATCGTGTGTAGTTGTCATTGCCGGTATAATTATGATGTTTTTTTCTCCGGATACTGTAAAATCAGCTGCTCTCATGGCTGGGGTGATTTTTGTTATAAGTGGTGTTATTGATAGTATAATGTTATACCGCATACATAAGATAAGCAAAAATTTTGTTGGTGAAATTAAAGATATCGTTGATGAGATAGATGATATAAGATGAAAAAGTTAAGAAAAATAATTCCTGTTATTGCAATTTGTATAATAGGAATAATGCTTACGGTTATTGTTAAAAAATCCGGGCATCCGTTGACGGTAGATACAATTATTGAATACACGCCGGATAATACACTGCTTGCAATAGTTGTTATGCTTACATTTTTTGCGTTAAAAAGTCTTACGGTGGTTCTGCCGCTTTCTGTACTATATTTTGCATGTGGCATGATGTTTTCGCCATTTAGTGCATTGTTAGTAAGTACGGCAGGACTTGCTGTTACTATAACAATACCATATCTGATTGGCAAATATGCAGGTAAGCAGACAGTTAAAAGTATTTGTGAAAAGTATCCAAAAGCGGCACAGGTTGCGGTATATCAGCACAAAAATAATTTTTTCGCATGTTTTATAACAAGGATAGTTGGCTTTCTTCCGGGAGATATTGTAAGCCTTTATTTTGGGGCATGTGACGCACCATATGCGGAGTATCTTGCGGCGGGCATAGCGGGGTCAATGCTCAGCATTGTGACAACGACTTTATTGGGTGAAAAAATAAATAATCCGTTTTCAGTTGAATTTTTGATTATTCTGCTTTGCAGAATAGCGGTGTCTGTTGGGGCGATTGTGGTTAATTATGTTATGAATCACAGAAAATAATTTGAATTAACAACAAAAGAAGATCGAATGAGAACATGTTATATGCAGGCTTGTCTGGCATATGTTAATTTTGAAGGAATTTCTAATTCGGATGTTCGCAAAATATTTGGATTGGGAGAGAAAGAGAAAGCAAAGGCTTCAAGACTTCTTAACAGTGCTGTTGAAAGTGGATATATTAAAGTGATGAATCCCGACACTGCACCAAGATATAAAAAATATATCCCATATTGGGCGTGATTTAAGTTTCACTTTTATAAATTTATACAATAAACCAGATAAATAATATGTGATAAAGTGCCATAAAAATGCTTGTTTTGGGCGTTTGCATTTAACTGAATATGAAAATGTAATGATTTTTAAGTTTCGCTAATTTTCACTTTAAATAAAAAAATTTAAAAAAATTAGCACTCACCTCTTGACATTGCTAATAAAAAGGTATATAACATAGTCAAGAACAAAGGAAGAGAACAAAAAGAGATTAGGTAATGATTGAAAGAATCTATGAGTTTTCTATCCGGTTCCGAAAAAACTTGGTGTAATACATTGGGAAACCAATGCAGGCATAGCTGCTAGTGTTAAACAGATATGTAGGTTTGATATTAAAAAGGAGAGATGACTTATGTTAATGCCTAGTATTTTTGGAGAAAACTTATTTAACGATGATTGGATGAATTTTTCATTTCCTGAAGTTGACAAAGAACTTTATGGTAAACATGCAGGCAATGTTATGAAGACTGATGTAAGAGAAACAGATTCAGGCTATGAAGTAGATATTGATTTACCTGGATTTAAGAAAGATGAAATCAATGCACAGCTTGATAATGGTTATCTTACAATAAGTGCTTCTAAGGGTCTTGATAAGGAAGAGAAGAATAAAGAAGGCAAGTATATCCGTAAGGAACGTTATGCCGGTGCTATGAGCAGAAGCTTCTATGTTGGTGATGAAGTAACTCAGGCTGATATTAAGGCCAGATATGAAGATGGTATTTTAAGACTTTCAGTTCCTAAGAAAGAAAAGAAAGCTGTTGAAAATAACAAGTATATTGCTATTGAAGGGTAATAGCTGAAGTTTTTTAATAAAAATTTATCAATTATATTAAATAAAATGGAAAGGAAGCGATTGTTATGGATAAGAATCCAAAACATCCATTAAAGAAAAAGAAAGTTCATCAGAAGGTAAATGCAACAGCTGACCACAATATTGAGGAACAGTCAGTTACAGGAAAACATAAAAAACATATTTATGATTAATATGAACTATAATAATCCAATTTGATAGAATTGAAAACTGAATAAAATATTAAAGCCGTCAGGATTCGTTGATGTACGAATTCCGATGGCTTTTTTAATTAAATAACATTAGATATAAAAATTATGTTATAATTTAGAAAAATTATTAAGGTATTAAGAGTACAGTGCTTCGGCAGGAATCAATACAGACTGGCTGAATTTACAATTGGAAAGCTGAATAAAGCTTTATAATTATGGGAGAAATATATGATAAAAATTGATTTGATTACAGGATTTTTAGGAGCAGGCAAAACAACATTTATAAAAAAATATGCATCATATTTTATAAAACAGGGACAGACAGTTGGAATTCTTGAAAATGATTATGGTGCAATTAATGTTGATATGATGCTTTTGCAGGATTTGATGAGCGACAATTGTGAATTGGAGATGATTTCTGGCGGATGTGATGAAGAAACCCACAGGAGGCGTTTTAAGACAAAGCTGATTTCAATGGGAATGTGCGGCTATGACCGTGTTATAGTAGAACCATCAGGAGTATATGATATAGATGAATTTTTTGATGTTATACATGATGAGCCGCTTGATAAATGGTATGAGCCGGGAAATATCATTGCGATTGCCGATGCGTCAGCAGCAGATAATTTATCAGAAAAATCGTCATATGTTCTGGCATCTGAGATTTCATGTGCCGGAAAAATCATACTTAGCCATTCAGATGAAGCGGACGAACAAAAAATAAAAGACACAATTGATTATATTAATTTATCATTAAAGGACATTGGCTGCAAAAGACAGATAGGAATGAGTGATATAAAAAAAGGAATTCTTAATCTGACTGATGAAGATTTAAAAGAAATTGCAGAATGTGGATACAGACTTAATTCGTACCAGAAGCAGGATATTAATATGCAGGACGGAAAATTTGCTTCACTTTATTTTATGAATACAGGGTTGGGAAGTGAAGATGTAAAAAAGGCAGCGGAAAATATATTTGCTGATAAAAAATGTGGAAATATAATCCGCATAAAAGGATTTTTTAAAGAAAATGACAAATGGTATGAAGTCAATGCGATAAAGAAAAAAACCAGTATTAATGAAATACAGGAAGGACAGGATGTTATAATTATTATAGGTGAAAATCTCAATGCTGACATTGTTGGAAATTATATAGGAAAGCATGATTAATCTGAAAATATATTCATATTTATGTAAGCTTTCATATGTAATTGCAAGAGCATACCAGAATGGAGACTTTTAAAAATTTCATGCAAAAGCATAATATTTACACAAAAACGACATATTTTTTTACAGGCGGTGCCTATTATAATCTTAGAAAAAAGATTAGGAGGTGTCGCTTGTGTTATTTAATCGGAAAAAAACGGGAAAAGGCCATTTGGCGTGGGGGGGATTTTCTATGGCATAGCATTGACGGGATTTACAGTGTATACATTGCTGATGTTACAGTGAGTGATGTGTCATTTCTGCGGGCGGGGCTTGCAAATGGTGTTTTTTGAAGAAATATAAAAGAGACAACATCAGATATTGCAAAAGAAAATAATGCGATTTTTGCGATTAACGGTGATTTTTATGGCAGGAAAAATATATCTTAAAACAAACACAAAGCATAATTCACAAAAATATAAAAAAATATTATGCAATTTTGTGAATTGTGCTTAAAAATGTAATGTGATACAATCAAGGAAACTAGAACTGTGAAAATAGTTTCCTTGATTTTTTGTTATGGTAACGATGGCAACGGAGGTGATGATGTACGGAAAATACAAAAGAAAGAATTTTACAGGCGGCAATTACCGCTTTTAATGAAAAAGGACTGAAGTTTACTATGGACGACCTTGCAGCGATTCTTGGTATGAGCAAGAAAACGATTTATAATGTGTTTTCTGATAAGAATTCGCTGTTTCTTGATATGGTTGATTACCTTTTTGACACGATAAAGGAAAGCGAACAAAAAATAGTGAAGGATACATCGCTTTCTACGATTGAGAAAATAAGGCATATTCTCGGTGTTATGCCGGAAAGCTATAAAGAAATCGATTTTGAGCAGCTTTATCTTTTAAAAGATAAATATCCGGACATATACAGGAAAGTTGAAAAAAGGCTTGAAAGTGGCTGGGAGACTACACTTGGACTTCTTGAACAGGGGATGAATGAGGGTGTGATAAGACATGTTAATCTTACAGTGTTTAAGATGATGATGGAGGCTTCGCTTGAGCAGTTTTTCCAAAGAGATATACTTGTGCGTGCGGATATGACATATGCACAGGGACTTAATGAAGTTGTAAGTATATTGCTTAATGGCATAGAGGAGGCGGATTATGGAAGATAAGTCAAAGAAAATTTATGGAAATGATATTGACAGGAGAGCATACAGAAAAGCTGTCAATTCTAAAAAGAGATTTGCAAAAAAATATGGGGATGATTCTAGGAAAAATTACCCGGTAACGGTAAATAAGAATAAGTATATCGGTGATGCACTCGGAGTTTACGATGTCCGTGTCGGCGATAAGTCAGAAGTTAAGGAAACAGAAAAATTTGATACAAAGTCGGGAATTATTGTAGGTAATATAAGAATGGGGTTCGGACATTACCGTATTTCAATGGCGATTGCATCCGCAGCTAATGCTATGGGATATGTCCCTTACTGGATGGATTTGAATTCTTACGAAGATACAACATGTACAAAGGTTATAAAAGCACAGAATGATTTATATTCGCTTGGTTCAAGACTTTCGCAGAAAAGCAGGCTGTTTAACCATTTTGTATGGGAACCCATGAATTACGAGGGTTTCAGAAAGCTTTCATATAATGCATCAGACCAGAAAAATGCCGAGCTTATGGCTCCTGTATATAAAAATGTTCCGAAAGAAATACCTGTAGTTGCGACGCATGTCTGGCCTGCACAGGCAGCAGTCCATGCAGGAATGAAATATGTTGTCAATGCGATTCCTGATAACTGGCCGATGGCACTTCATTTATCAGAGGGAAGCATACATACGATCCAGACACATTTTGCATATCAGGGATATAGGATTTTGAACGGAATGAATGGTAAAAAGGTTCTGAATCCAATGCCGTCAGAAAGTCTTATATACACAGGACATTATATAGACCATGAACTTGTTGCTGGTATAGAGACTGATTGTAAAGCAAGAAGGGAAAGAAAGAAAAATAAAAAGCCTATGAGATTTCTTCTTACAATAGGTGGTGCCGGTGCACAGAAAGAAATTTTTGCACATATAATCAGGTATCTGCTTCCTTATGTTAAGTCAGAAAAAGCAGCTCTTTATGTTAATGTCGGTGATTATAAAAATGTGTGGGATGATTTGGAACGTGAAATTCCTGAAATGTCAGATATTGCAATAAAACATTTCGATGACTGGGATGATACAACAAAGTTTGCAAATGATGCACTGACAGGTGACGTTACGGGAATTCACGGATTTTTCCATAAAAATATTTTTGAGGCGGTTTATTGTACTAATCTTTTGATGAGAAGTGCAGATGTGCTTGTCACAAAGCCAAGTGAACTTGCATTTTATCCGGTTCCGAAGCTTTTTATCAGGCGTGTCGGCGGACATGAGCAGTGGGGAGCAATCCATTCTGCCGAGATTGGAGACGGAACACTTGAATGTAGGGATATTCCGCATACATTGCAGATGATAAAGCTATTTATGAATGATGATAAGCTGCTTTGCGATATGTGCGATAATATCGAAGCAAATAAAAAAGCGGGTATTTACAACGGTGCATATGAGGCAGTCAAAATTGCTATGAATATGAAGAAGGAGTGAGATGAGTATGGGGCTTAATAAAAAAGAAATGGCATCATATGGTATTGGTGCGGTTGGAAAAGACATGGTATACATGTTCTGTGCAAGTTATATTTTATATTATTATCAGGATATTCTTGGGGTTAGTGCGATTGCCATGGGAATTATTCTTATGGCTGCGAGAGTATTTGATGCATTTAATGATCCTGTGATGGGTGTGATAGTTGCAAAGACGAGAACACGCTGGGGAAAGTTCCGCCCGTGGCTTTTTGTGGGAACTGCACTTAATGCGGTAGTTTTATATCTTATGTTTGCTGCACCACCTGCATTAAACGGAAGCGGTCTTGTTGCATATGCAGCGGTTACATATATTTTATGGGGTGTTACATATACGATGATGGACATTCCGTACTGGTCAATGATTCCTGCATTTACGGAAGGAGGCAGGGAGCGGGAAAATATGTCTACAATGGCTCGTTCATGTGCAGGAGCAGGTTCTGCAATTGTTACAGTAATAACAATGCAGTGTGTTTATCTTCTTGGAAATGGAAATGAATATACAGGATTTAAGTGGTTTGCACTTATAATTTCAATATTGTTTTTTGTATCAATTCTTATAACTTGTGTTAATATAAAAGAAAAGTCTACGGTTAATGTTGAAAGTGTATCAGTAAAGCAGATGTTTAAGGCACTCGTACAGAATGACCAGGCAGTTGCTGTGGTTGTGACAATTGTGCTTATCAATGCCTCTGTATACATAACTTCAAATCTTGTAATTTACTTTTTTAAATATGACTTTGGTGGTGCTGATTGGTATAATGGATATACACTTTTTAACACATTCGGCGGTGCGGTTCAGATTCTGTCAATGATGGTTCTGTTTCCGCTTCTTAGAAAATTCATGAACACAATGAAAATATTCTATGTAAGTTTTGCAATGGCAATCACAGGATATATAGTGCTTTTAATACTTGTATTTACATCAATGTCAAGCGTATTTGTTTTATTTATACCTGCATTTTTCATATTTGCGGCAAATGGAATGTTACTTGTACTGACTACGATTTTCCTTGCAAATACTGTAGATTATGGTGAACTTAAAAATAACAGGCGTGATGAGAGCGTGATTTTTTCTATGCAGACATTTGTTGTTAAACTGGCATCGGGTGTTGCTGCACTTGTAGTTTCAATCTGTCTGTCACTGAGCCATCTTAGCAGTAATACTGATGCAGATGCAGCTGTCACAACGGGCGGTTCGGTTGCAGGACTCAGAATGACAATGACTGTAATTCCTATAATCGGTCTTATTATTGCACTGATTTATTTTCACAAAAAATATATTCTTACAGACAAGAAAATGGAAGAGATTACAAAAGGCATTAAAGAGCGTAGAAACTGATTACTTATAAGGATGGATAAATTATGATTACTGCACAAAATGGCATTTATAAGCTTGATACAGATAATACATCATATATATTCAGGGAGTGCGAGAGCGGACATTTACAGCATCTGTATTATGGAAGAAAAATTCATGCGGATGCACAGGTTCTTTGCGAAAAACATGTTAGCATACCCGGAAATACTAATATATACAGTCCTGATTTTAATAATTTTTCACTTGAGGATATGTGCCTTGAAATGTCTTCATGGGGAAAGGGTGATATAAGGGAGCCGTTTATAGAAGTAAGCCATGCTGACGGAAGTAGTACGTCTGATTTTTTATTTGAAAGTTCTAAGATTACATTGGGAAAAGAAGAATCAGAAACGCTTCCTGGCTCGTATGATGAAGATGGAAATGTCGGACATCTTACAGTTATTTTAAAAGATTCAAATTATAATCTGAAGCTGGAATTACACTATTATGTATATGAAAAATGTAATGTTATTACAAGAAGTGCAAAGTTTATAAATGAGAGTACAGATGATGTCAGATTAAACCGTCTTATGAGTATGCAGCTGGATTTTAATGATTCTGATTATGAACTTTCGTCTTTTAATGGTGCATGGATAAGAGAGATGAATAGGAATATTATCAGCCTAGAGGCTGGAAAATATGTCAATGAATCAGTTACGGGAACATCATCAAACCGTGCAAATCCGTTTGTTATGATTGCAAGACATAATACATCGGAGAATTTCGGAGAGTGTTTTGGATTTAATCTTATTTACAGCGGCAATCATTATGAGGCAGCACAGGTTAATTCTTATGGAAAGTTAAGAATTGTAACAGGGATTAATCCGTCATTATTTTCCTATAAAATCAGTGTCGGAGAAAGTTTTGAAACTCCTGAGGCAGTTATGACTTATGGATATGCTGGATTTAATTCAATGAGCCATAATATGCATGATTTTGTAAATAATCATATTGTACGCGGCAAATGGAAAAATAGAGTGCGTCCCATATTGTTGAACAGCTGGGAGGCAGCATACTTTAATATTAATGAGAAAAAGCTTTTAAGACTTGCAAAAGCCGGAAAAGAAGCCGGCGTCGAGCTTTTTGTAATGGATGATGGCTGGTTTGGCGAAAGAAATGATGATACGTCATCGCTTGGGGACTGGACACCGAATGAAAAGAAACTTCCCGGTGGCATTAGGGAGATTGCGGATAAAATCAAAGCACTAGGGCTTGACTTTGGAATATGGGTTGAGCCTGAGATGGTTAATGTTAAGAGCCGGTTATATGAAAAACATCCGGAGTGGGTTGTTGATATTCCTGAAAAACCACATTCAGAAGGCAGAAACCAGAGAATTCTTGACCTTTCAAATACTGAGGTTCAGGATTACATAATAGAGCAGATGAGCAATATTTTTTCATCGGCTGACATTTCCTATGTGAAATGGGATATGAACAGGATTTTCAGTGATTATTATTCAAAAAATCTCCCACCTGAAAGGCAGGGAGAGATGGCACACAGATATGTATGCGGATTGTACCATTGTATGAGAGAGCTTACAAAAAGATTTCCTGATATTTTATTTGAGGGCTGTTCAGCTGGCGGTAACAGGTTTGATCTTGGGATTCTTTGTTATTTTCCGCAAATCTGGGCAAGCGATAACACAGATGCACTTTGTCGTACACAGATTCAGTATAATTACAGTTATGGCTATCCGCTAAGCTGCATTTCAGCACATGTTTCGGCGAGTCCTAATCATCAGACATTAAGAAATATGCCGCTTGAGACAAGATTTGCTGTTGCGGCGTTTGGAAATCTCGGATATGAATTTAATCTATGTGATTTGCCAAAAGACGAATTTATGGCAGTTAAAGCTCAGATTGAATTGTATAAAAAATGGCGTGAAGTTATACAGTATGGTACTTTTTACCGCAGAGAATGTTTTGATAACAGAAATTCACGTAATCATGGTGTGCTTAATAACGGAGCTGGCAACAATGCTTCATGGTGCGTTGCATCAAAGGATATGAGCAAAGCTGTCGGGTTTACTATGCAGAAACTTGTCGTGCCTAATACACAATTCGCCTGTTTTTTTGCGAATGGCTTAAAGGACGATGCTGTATATCATTTTTACAACAGAAGGTTAAAGCATAATATTAAAGAGTTTGGGGAGCTTGTAAATATGGTTTCACCTGTTCACATAAAGCAGGGCTCTCTTGTTCAGGAACTTGCCTCAAAATTTGTAAAACTGGATGGTGAGACAGAAGATTATACGGCTTACGGAGACACACTTATGTATGCCGGAGTTAAGTTAAAACAGTCTTTTTCCGCTACAGGATACAGTGAAGATGTAAGGCTGTATCAGGATTTTGCTGCAAGATTGTATTTTATGGAGGAAGTAAATGCAGACGATAACGCTTGAAACAAATGAAAGATATAAGCATTTGGAAAAAGAATTTATTGAAAAATTCGGACATGCCACGGAATATGAAAATGGTGGAAATTGTACAATTCAGTTTTTTTCAGCACCGGGACGCAGTGAAATAATAGGAAATCATACCGACCACAACGGCGGCAGGGTGATAGCGGCAGCTATTGATATGGATACAATTGCGGCAGCGGCTCCAAATGAAACTGATATTATTAGAATTTACAGCGAGGGACATGAATATATTGAAGTTGACCTTAAATCTATCGCTGATTATGTTAATAACTATAATACAGATGCAAAAGTATGCTATTTATACGACGGCAGCAGATCGCTTGTTGCGGGAATATGTACGTATATTATGAAAAATGGATTTGATGTGGGCGGTTTTGATGCGTATGTGACAACGCAGGTTATCCCATCGGCGGGAGTAAGTTCATCGGCTTCGTATGAAATGCTTATATGTGCAATTATTAATTTTATGTTTAATGATAATAAAATGACTGAAAATGACTGTGCAAAAGCAGGGCAGTACGCGGAAAATGAGTTCTGGCATAAGTCGTCAGGCCTTATGGACCAGATAACATGTGCTGTCGGTGGTGCCGTATATATGGATTTTTCTGATGAAAATGAAGTGAAGTTTACGAAGAAAAATCTTTCCTTTGAAAAATTCGGATACAGCCTTGTTATTGTAAATACAGGAAAAGGACATGCCGACTTAAGTGAAGAGTATTCGGCAATTCCTAAGGAAATGTTTTCGGTGGCAGAAGTGCTTGGATGTAAGCGTCTGTGTGAAACTAATATAGATGAATTAATGAAAGTGATTTTAAATCATGATAGTTACAATGACGCCGGTTCGATATTACACAGTGACAGAGCCGTGCTTCGTGCAATACATTTTTTTGAAGAAAATGAGCGTGTGGACAGAATGGCGGAAGCGATTGACAATGATGATTTTGATTTGATAAAAAGAATGATTGATGAATCAGGAAAATCTTCGTGGGAACTTTTGCAGAACTGTTACTGTCCAAATAACCCTTCAGAACAAAAAATTTCACTGGCATTGACACTTACAAGGCGTTTCCTCAAAGGAACGGACAGCGTGTGCCGCGTACATGGTGGAGGTTTCGCCGGAGTAATTATGTGCATACTGCCAGTGAAAGATGTTTATTCATATAAAGATTATATGGAACACATTTTCGGAAAAGGAAATGTGTATGTGGCATCAATAAGAAATTATGGTGCCGTAAAAGTCGAATTGGTATGATAAAATGTGTGCATGATGCAAATTTATTAACCAATTCCCCCGAACACGATTCCGAGTATTAAAACAAGAATACAGACAGGACAATAAATATATTTGCAGACAGGGTAAAACTTGTCTGTAAATTTGTTTGTGCGTCCAAGATTCACCTGATTTTCTACATATTTCTTACCTAAAACCCAGAAGAACATTATTCCTGCGAGTCCTGCTCCGAGAGGGCAGATATAGATTGAAAGCACATCCATCCATTCGGATACAATTCCCTGTATACAAAGTGATACTATTAATGCGAATACTGCAATGACTGAGCATGATATTTTACGGTTTAACTTGAATTTTTCCTGAATTGTTGCAACAGGTGCTTCATACAGATTGATAAGAGATGAAAGTCCTGCCAAGAACACTGCAACAAAGAAAATAACTGCAATTATATAACCACCAGGCATTGATTTAAAAAGTGATGGAAGATATATAAATAAAAGTCCCGGACCGCCCTGATTTAATCTGGCACCGGTTGTAGCCATTGCGGGAATAATAACGAGTGCCGCGAGCATTGCGGCGATTGTGTCAAATAATGCAACTCTGCCTGCCGCTTTTGGAATGTCTTCGTTATCAGAAAGGTATGAGCCGTAAATTAAAGTTCCGCTGCCTGCTACCGATAATGAGAAAAATGCCTGACCAAGAGCATATACCCATGTCTTTGGTGAAAATAAGTATTTTGTATCTATTGTAAAAATGTATTTATATCCGTCTGCTGAACCGGACTGGAAGAATACATAGATGCCAAGAATAATGAAAAGTACAAAAAATACAGGCATCATAAATTTGTTAGCTTTTTCAATTCCTCTTCCTACACCGAACATTAATATTCCAATGCCTGCTGCAAGTGCAAAAAACTGCCATAAATTATTGCCAAATGAAGATGCCATGTTTCCGAATTTTCCGGCAAAATCGGCTGTATCCTGAGGTGATAATGTTGAACCTGTAAATGAGCCAATCATGTATTTTAAAATCCAGCCCATTACCACGGTGTATCCGATTGCCATTGCAAGCGAGCCGAGAACAGGAATAAGTCCGAGTATTTCGCCGAGCTTTCTTTTTCCTTTTGATTCGCAGGCAAGACCAAAAGCATCTATAGGACCTGATTTTGCAGCACGTCCGAAACTCATCTCACCGATTACGCCTGTGAAACCGATAAGTGCTACAAAGATTATGTATAACAGAAGATATGCACCACCGCCATACATGGAAACGCGGGTAGGAAACATCCATATATTTCCCATTCCGACTGCAGAGCCTATACATGCAAGTATAAAGCCCCACTGATTGTTAAATGATTCTCTTTTTTTCATAAAGTTAAAAAGCCTCCCGATGTTTTTTAATTAATAAACAATGTATTTACTATACAGCATATTAATGTAAATGTAAAATACATATTGTAATGTTTGATTATTCAAATGTGGCTGTGATTGTGTTGATTGGACAATTTTGTATACAATAATGGAAACTTGTAAAACGGCATAAATACCGGGTTTATATTTTTTTAATAAAATAATTAGCACTCACCTGTTGACAGTGCTAACAATGGGTGATATAACGTATTTGTAGTTAAGAAACAGACATCAAAGGAGGTTGTGTTATGAATATAAACAAATTTACTCAGAAGTCAATTGAAGCAGTAAACAATTGTGAGAAAATCGCTTACGATTATGGCAATCAGGAAATTGACCAGGAGCATTTTCTTTACAGCCTTATGACAATAGAAGACAGCCTTATTGCAAATCTCATTGAAAAAATGGATATCAATAAGGACACATTTATAAAAAATATCGAGACACTTCTTTCACAGAAGACAAAGGTTTCGGGAAATGTGAATCTTTATGTAAGTAATGATTTGAATAAGGTTCTTGTTAATGCAGAAGATGAGGCAAAAAGAATGGGTGATGCATATGTTTCAGTTGAGCATCTTATGCTTGCAATGATAGCAGCACCTAACAAAGCAATTAAACAACTTTTTAAAACTTATGGAATTACAAGGGATAAGTTCTTATCAGTTCTTGCAACAGTAAGAGGTAATCAGTCAGTTAATTCCGATAATCCGGAAGCTACGTATGACACACTTAATAAATACGGACAGGATTTGGTTGAAAAGGCAAAGGAAGGAAAGCTTGACCCTGTAATAGGCAGGGATAATGAGATTAGAAATGTAATCCGTATCCTTTCAAGAAAGACAAAGAACAATCCGGTTCTTATCGGTGAACCTGGTGTAGGTAAAACTGCAGTTGTCGAAGGACTGGCACAGCGAATTGTAAGAGGTGATGTTCCGGAAGGACTGAAGGATAAGAAGATATTTGCACTTGATATGGGTGCTCTTGTAGCAGGTGCAAAGTATCGTGGTGAATTTGAGGAGAGATTAAAAGCTGTTCTTGATGAGGTTAAGAAAAGCGAAGGCAGCATAATTCTTTTCATCGATGAAATCCATACAATAGTAGGTGCTGGTAAGACAGAAGGTTCTATGGACGCAGGCAATATGTTAAAACCTATGCTTGCAAGAGGTGAGCTTCACTGTATTGGTGCGACAACGCTTGATGAACATCGTCAGTATATTGAAAAAGACCCTGCACTTGAACGTCGTTTCCAGCCTGTTATGGTTGATGAACCTTCAGTAGAAGATACAATATCAATCCTTCGTGGTCTTAAAGACAGGTACGAAGTTTATCATGGTGTTAAGATTACAGATGGTGCGTTAGTTTCTGCTGCAACATTGTCTGACCGTTATATTTCAGAGCGTTACCTGCCTGATAAGGCTATTGACCTTGTCGATGAGGCATGTGCAATGATAAAGACAGAACTTGATTCAATGCCGGCTGAACTTGATGAATTGCAGCGTAAGATAATGCAGCTTGAAATTGAAGAGGCAGCTCTTAAAAAAGAGACAGACAATCTCAGCAAAGAGCGTCTGGGTAATCTTGAAAAAGAATTGTCAGAACTTCGTTCACAATTTAACCAGCAGAAAGCAAAATGGGACAACGAAAAAGCAAGCGTTGATTCCATAAGCAAGATTAAGGAAGAATTAGACCAGTTAAATAACGAGATAGCAAAGGCAAAGAGAAATTATGACCTTGAAAAAGCCGCAGAACTTCAGTATGGTAAGCTTCCAGCATTGCAGAAGAAGTTAAATGATGCAGAAGAAAAGGTTAAAAATAAGAATCTTGACCTTGTACATGAGAGTGTAACAGAGGAAGAAATCGCCAAGATTATATCAAGATGGACAGGTATTCCGGTTGCAAAACTTTCTGAAACAGAGCGTCAGAAGACACTTCATCTTGAAGATGAACTTCACAAGCGTGTAGTAGGACAGGATGAAGGTGTTACAAAAGTAACAGAAGCTATTATTCGTTCTAAGGCAGGTATAAAAGATCCTACAAAGCCTATCGGTTCATTTATGTTTTTGGGACCTACTGGTGTCGGTAAGACAGAACTTGCAAAGGCACTGGCTCAGAGCCTATTTGATGATGAAAATAACATTGTAAGACTTGATATGTCCGAGTATATGGAGAAGTATTCAGTATCACGTCTTATAGGAGCACCTCCTGGATATGTAGGATATGACGAAGGTGGCCAGCTTACAGAGGCAGTACGTAGAAAACCTTACTCCGTTGTACTTTTTGATGAAGTTGAAAAAGCTCATCCGGATGTATTTAATGTGCTTTTACAGGTGCTTGATGATGGACGTATCACAGATTCACAGGGCAGAACGGTAGATTTTAAAAACACAATTATTATCATGACAAGTAATATCGGTTCAACATATCTTCTTGATGGTATTGATGAAAATGGTCAGATTAAGCCTGATGCCGAAAATCTTGTTATGCAGGATTTGAGGGCACATTTCAGACCTGAATTTCTTAACCGTCTTGATGAGATAATAATGTTTAAGCCACTTACAAAGGCTAATATTGGTAATATTGTTGATTTGCTTATTGCAGATGTAAATAAGCGACTTGCGGATAAGGAATTAAAGGTTGAGCTTACACCTGAGGCAAAGGAGTTTGTTGTATCGCATGGATTTGACCCGACATATGGTGCAAGACCACTTAAAAGATATATCCAGAAAACAGTTGAGACACTTGCAGCAAAGCTTATTCTTGCAGGTAATATCAGTACAGGTACGATACTGATTGATGTTGACGGAGATAAGCTTGAAGCTCGCAGCAAGGGTGAAGTACAGAAATAATAAAAATACAGCAGCAGCCAAATTCCGGTGTAAGCACAGATTTTGGTGTGTACGTGTAGATTAAATGACAGCCGTATGAATCAGATAAACTGATTTGTACGGCTGTCATATTCATAATCAATATTACTTAATGCAGATATTATATCTTTTTTATCTATCATAAATGATTTGCAGAATTCATCAAGTGATGAATAATTATCCCTCAGCTGCATATTTGTAAAAGAAAGCAGCATTACAGGGTCTTTGGGTAAAGTAGTCACAGTATCTCTCCTTATTGACGTTTTCCAATATATTTGCACATTTATTGAAAAAAGTAAAGAGTAATTTTGGTTGATAAAAGTTACAGGTCTGTTATAATACAAATATAAGAGTTAAACAATTAACAATGTATGGAGTTATATTTTTTGTTTGGTGCATTTTGGCACAAGAATGGAGATTGTTATGTCGGTTCAGGATTATATGTCAGCTTTAAAGCTGGGGAAAAAAGAGTATCATGCATGTGTCAATAAGGGAGCATATCCATATCTTCCGGTTCTTGAGAATCTTGTTTCAGATGATGAGATTGATTCTGAAGTAAGCCTTTCGGTTGACCAGATTCCGTTAAGGCTTGTTGTCGGAACATGTAATGCTTCAAGAACTAATGCATTTGCGGGCAATTTCATGCCGCTTCTTGACTGGGGAACGGAATTTTCTGCAAAATGGGCGAGTCTTAGTGACAGCCAGGTTAATGAAGGAATAAGAGACCCGATTAAAGTATATGAATATATGAACAAGTTTTATGTACTTGAAGGAAATAAACGTGTAAGTGTATTAAAGTATTTTAATGCAGTTACAGTCAATGCAGAAGTAATACGAAAGATTCCCAAAAAGTCAGATAATCCGGAAGTTAAGATTTATTATGAATTTATGGAATTTTACAAATGCACAAGGCTCAATGATATATATTTCAGCGAAGTGGGAAGTTTTCCGTCACTTATGAAGCTTGTGGGAATTGAGCCGGATAAAAAGATGGATGAGGATGCCAAAAAAGATTTTGTGTCATGCTTTTTATCATTTAAGAATGCTTTTGATTCAAGAGGCGGCGACAGATTTGATTATCCGGTAGGAGACGCATTCCTGAGATTTATTCACATTTTCGGATATGATACAGTTAAAAAGATGACACCGTCAGATATGGCAAAGAATGTTGCAAAATCATGGGCTGAATTCGTATTGTTGTCAGAAGACAGTGCAGTTGATTTAAAGATGGATCCTACTGTAAATGAGCCTAAGAAAAACATTTTGAGTTATCTCCTTCCTAGGCCAGACAGCGGAAGCAAGAAACTGAAAGTTGGATTTATATATGAAAATACACCACAGGATTCGGAATGGTGTTATGCACATGAACTTGGAAGACAGTATATAGATGATACATTTGGTAAGCAGATAGAGACGATAAGCATTACTAATGTCAAGCCGGAAAAAGATGATGAGCATGCTATTGAGATGATGATAAAAAATGGTGCAGACCTTATATTTGTCACATCTCCGGCAATGACTATAGCAAGTGTAAAGATGGCGATTGCACATCCGGATGTAAAGATTCTTAACTGTTCTCTCAATACATCGCATAAGTATATAAGGACATATTATGCAAGAATGTATGAAGCAAAGTTTCTTACAGGGGTTCTTGCAGGAGCACTGGCAACACAGAATAAGATTGGCTATGTTGCACAGTATCCTGTTTATGGTACAGTTGCTAATATTAATGCATTTGCACTTGGAGCGAAGTTTGTTAATCCAAGAGCGAAGATTTATCTGAAATGGTCGTCTGTAAAAGGTATCAATATTGAAGAAGAATTCAAGAAAGAAGATATTCACTATATTTCTGACCAGGATATGATAACTCCACAGTGTGGTTCAAGACGTTTTGGATTATATAATAATGAAGGCGTCGGCAACAGACAGCATATAGCAATGCCTGTATGGCACTGGGGTGTATTTTATGAAAAGCTTATACAGAGCATACTCAGCGGCTCATGGAAGAAAGATGAGGATTCTGACAGCGGCAGGGCTCTTAATTACTGGTGGGGCATGTCATCGGGAGTTGTTGATTTAATCTGTTCTAATAAAGTTCCGGTAGAGACAAGAAGACTGGTTGAACTATTTAGAAAAGTTATCTGTAACAATGAATTTGAACCATTTTCTGATGAGTTATATGACCAGAACCGACATCTTCAGAATAAAAAGGGACATGAGATGAGCCCGGAGGATATTATCACAATGGATTGGCTTCTTGATAATGTAGTTGGTGATATTCCTGCAATTGATGAGCTTGATGAAAGTGCAAGAGCAATAATGGTAAGTCAGGGAATTACGAGAGAATAAACATAAGTTGGGATTGAGTTGATTATGAGAATACTTGTATTAGCAGATGTTGAGTCTAAATATTTATGGGATTATTTTGAAAAGGAAAAGCTGGATGGAATTGATCTTATATTGTCTTGTGGCGATTTAAAACCGCAATATCTGTCATTTCTTGCTTCATTTTCAAAGGTGCCTATTCTTTATGTCCATGGCAATCATGATGACTGTTATGAGATTGCACCACCTGATGGATGCATCTGTATTGAAAATAAGATATATGTATACCGTGGAGTCCGTATTATGGGGCTTGGAGGTTCTATAAGATATAATAACGGTAAGAATCAGTATACGCAGGCACAAATGAAACAGAGGGTAAGAAAAATGTGGCTTTCAATAAAGAAACATAAAGGAATTGATATCCTGCTTACACATTCACCGGCGGCCGGAGTTAATGATGGTGAAGATCATGTTCATAAAGGATTTGACGCTTTTGTTGATATATTGGACGAATATCAGCCAAAATATTTTATACATGGTCATGTTCATAAGAGTTATAGCAATGGTTTTAAGAGAGAGGACAAATATAAAAATACAGTTGTTATAAATGGCTACGACAGGTATATAATTGACGTAGACATATAAAAATATAAGGAGGGACACTATATGGCAAAATGGGTTTACAAATTTTCAGAAGGAAATGCTTCAATGAGGAATCTGCTCGGCGGAAAAGGTGCTAATCTTGCCGAGATGACAGGCCTTGGAATGCCTATACCACAAGGATTTACTGTAACAACGGAGGCTTGTACGGATTATTATGCAAGCAGCAGAAAAATCAGGGAAGAAATCGTAAACCAGATTTTTGATGCAGTTTCTTGGTTGGAGGAGATTAATGGTAAGAAGTTCGGCGATACACAAGAACCTTTGCTTGTTTCAGTGCGTTCAGGTGCAAGAGCTTCAATGCCGGGTATGATGGATACTATTCTTAATCTCGGACTTAATGATGAATCTGTTGAAGGATTTGCTAAAAAGACCGGAAATGCAAGATTTGCGTACGATTCTTACAGAAGATTTATCCAGATGTTTTCAGATGTTGTAATGGAAGTTCCTAAGTCATATTTTGAAAAAATCATTGATGAGATTAAGGAAAAGAGAGGAATAAAGTACGATACTGAACTTACAGAGGATGATTTAAAAGAGCTTATTGTAAGATTCAAGCAGGTTTACAAGGAAAATAAAAATCAGGATTTTCCACAGGAGCCAAAGGAACAGCTTATAGAAGCTGTCAAGGCGGTATTCCGTTCATGGGATAATCCGAGAGCCATTGTATACAGAAGAATGAATGATATTCCCGGTGACTGGGGTACTGCTGTTAATGTTCAGACAATGGTATTTGGAAATAAGGGCATGACATCAGGAACAGGTGTTGCATTTACAAGGAATCCGTCTACGGGTGAAAAAGGTATATATGGCGAATATCTTATCAATGCACAAGGCGAGGATGTTGTCGCAGGTGTCCGTACACCACAGCCGATTTCCAAGCTTGAAGAGGACCTTCCGGAATGTTATAAGCAATTTATGGAACTTGCATTAAAACTTGAAAATCATTATCGTGATATGCAGGATATGGAATTCACCATTGAAGAAGGTAAGCTGTATTTTCTCCAGACAAGAAATGGCAAGCGTACAGCTCAGGCAGCAATTAAGATAGCATGTGATCTGGTTGATGAAAATATGATAACTCCGCAGGAAGCTGTTATGAGAATTGATGCAAAGTCACTTGATCAGCTGCTTCATCCGACTTTTGATGAGGAGTCCTTAAAAGCTGGAAATGTGGTTGGTGAGGCATTGCCTGCATCACCGGGAGCTGCTGCCGGAAAGATTTTATTTACAGCTGATGAGGCAAAAGAAGAAGGTATCGGAGGAAAAGGTGAGCGTGTAATTCTTGTAAGACTTGAGACATCACCTGAAGATATAGAAGGTATGCATGCTTCACAGGGTATTCTTACTGTGCGTGGCGGCATGACTTCACATGCTGCTGTAGTTGCCAGAGGAATGGGAACATGCTGTGTTTCAGGATGCTCTGATATTGTGATTGATGAAGAAAAAGAAGTATTTACACTTGGAGGAGAAGAATTCCACAAGGGTGATTATATTTCTCTTGACGGAACAACAGGCAAGATTTATAAGGGCGACATTAAGACAGTAGAAGCAACTGTAAGCGGTAATTTTGAAAGAATTATGAATTGGGCAGATGAGTACAGAGAGCTTGGTGTCCGCACAAATGCAGATACACCTAAGGATACGCTCAATGCTGTAAAACTTGGAGCGGAAGGAATCGGACTGTGCCGTACTGAGCATATGTTCTTTGAACCTGACAGAATACCTAAGATTCGTAAGATGATTCTTTCAAAGACTGTTGAGGGAAGAAAAGAGGCTCTTAATGAACTTCTCGTCTTCCAGAAGGCGGACTTTAAAGCCATGTATGAGGCGTTGGAAGGAAAGCCGATGACGGTTCGTTACCTTGACCCGCCACTTCATGAATTCCTGCCTACTGCAGAAGAGGATATTAAGGCACTTGCCGAAGATATGAATATTTCGGTTGATGAGATAAAAGCAACATGTGATGCACTTCATGAATTTAATCCTATGATGGGACACAGAGGCTGTCGTCTTGCAGTGACATATCCAGAGATTGCCGAAATGCAGACAAGGGCAGTTATGGAAGCAGCAATTGAAGTCCATGAAGAAAAAGGATATAATATTGTACCGGAGATTATGATTCCGCTTGTAGGTGAGAAAAAAGAATTAAAGTTTGTAAAAGATATTGTTGTAAATACTGCAGAGGCTGTTAAAGCTGAAAAGAATTCAGATATGCATTACAAAATCGGAACAATGATTGAGATTCCAAGAGCTGCACTTCTTGCAGATGAGATTGCAAGTGAGGCTGAATTTTTCTCATTCGGAACAAATGACCTTACGCAGATGACATTCGGATTTTCAAGAGATGACGCTGGCAAATTCCTTGACTCATATTATAAGAATAAGATATATGAATCAGACCCATTTGCACGTCTTGACAAAAACGGTGTCGGACAGCTTGTAAAAATGGCAGTTGAAAAAGGAAGAAGTGTACGTCCTGATTTGAAATGCGGTATATGCGGTGAGCATGGCGGAGACCCTTCAAGTATTGAATTCTGTCATCAGGCAGGACTTGACTATGTAAGCTGCTCTCCATTCAGAGTTCCTATTGCAAGACTTGCAGCAGCACAGGCGGCACTGACATATCCGGAGTGTAGACAGTCATGTAAGAGTTACGATATTGATATGGATGAAATTAAGGAAAAAGCTAAAAAGGCAGCAGGAGAGGCTGCCAAGGTCGGAAAAGAAGTTGCTAAGGAAGCAGTCAAGGCAGGAAAAGAAGCTGCAAGAGTCGGCAAGGAAGTTGCGAAAGCTGCAGTTGCCGGAATTAAAGCCGGAGTTGCCGAAGGCAGAAAGGCTTATGAAGAAAATAAGAAAAATTAATTAAAAGTCTGTCATTGAACAAGGCTTTGGCGACTGTCATGATATCCTATAACCAACAAAAAATCGCACCTGCATAAAATTGCAGGTGCGATATTTTTTTAATATTAACGAGTCCTGTGCAGCTTACGGACGGAACAATTCTTTTCTGCTTGACATAATCATCATAATGGATAAATATTAATATCAGGAGGAAGAGTGATGAAAAAGATTCTTATAGTGGAAGATGACAAAGATATAAGTATAGAATTAAAAGCATTACTTGAAAATTCAGGGTATGAGGCATCAATTCTTACTGATTTTAAAAATGCAAGTGATGAGATATTAAGAAATGAGCCTGATTTGGTGCTTCTTGATATTAATATCCCTTATATGAACGGAGAGATGTTGTTAAGGGATTTGAGACAAAAGACAGATGTTCCGGTTATTATGGTTACAAGCAGGGATTCAGAGGCGGACGAGGTATTATCAATGAGTTATGGAGCAGACGATTATATTACAAAGCCGTATAATCCTACAATATTGTTGTTAAGAATTAATGCTTTGTTAAAAAGAGCAGCGTCATCGTCAGCAAATAACAGCACATTTTACAGGGGAATGGAAATTCTGCCTCAGAAAGGTGTTATAAAATATAATGACGGAAGAGACGAGATGCTTCTTACCAAAAATGAAATGACAATATTTATGTGTCTGTTGGCAAAGAAAGACAGAATCGTATCGAGAGATGAACTTATGACTGAACTGTGGAATAATGAAGAATATTTAAACGATAACGCACTGACTGTTAATATAAGCAGATTAAGGGCAAGATTTAAAGATATAGGCATAGAAGATGTTATTGAGACAAGAAAAGGTCAGGGATATATATTGGTATGAAATTTGGAAAGTATCTGAAAGACAGGCTGTATTCACTTATTATTTATATATTTGTTATTATTGCAGTTATATTGCTTATGACTGCGTTTAAGTCGCAGATTGAGTTGAAAATAACGGTTGGAATTATAGTTACATTATTGTGGATATCGGAAATTTTTATAGATTTTTTTAGAAAGAAAAGATATTTTGATGAGTTTGTAAATAATACGCAGAATCTTGAACAGAAATATCTAGTTATGGAAACGCTCAGTGAGCCGTCGTTTTATGAGGGTAAAATTATATACGATGTGATAAGCGATATAGATAAATCGATGGTGGAAAATGTTAAAAAATATTGTCATGCTACGCAGGATTTCAAAGAATATGTTGAGATGTGGATACATGAAATAAAGCTTCCGATAGCATCAATGACTTTGATTCTGCATAATTATAAAGAAAAATATCCTGATGTGACAGAAAGAATGACACATCACGTAAACAGAGTGAATAATTATCTTGAACAGATTCTGTATTATGTGAGAAGCGAAAATGCACAGAAAGATTACATTATAAGCGACTGTCGTCTTTCCAAGCTGATTGCGGCCGTGGCGGTAAAAAATAAAGACGATATTCTTGAAAATAATATTGATTTTCAGGTTGAAAATGCAGATGCTGACGTATGCACCGATTCAAAATGGCTTGAATTTATACTTAATCAGATAATAAGCAACAGCATAAAATACCGTGACGAAAAGAAAACGGACGGCAGCGTAATAAAAATATATGTCGTAAAAAATGATAAATCGACAGTACTTAATATTTATGATAACGGAATAGGAATACCGGCGGCCGATTTGCCAAGAGTGTTTGACAAATCATTTACGGGAGAAAATGGACATGCCTACTCAAAAGCTACCGGAATGGGAATGTATATAGTAAAGAATCTTTGTGAAAAACTGGGACACAAAATAACAATCGAATCTGTAAAAGGTGAGTATACACTTGTAAGTATTGAGTTTTTTAAAAATGATTTTTATAAAGAGACATTATTATTACGCAATATTATGTAATGTTACAAAATTGTAATGTTGTGTAATATTAGTCGAACGACCGAATTAATAAAAAGTGGTAAAACATAATTAATCTAAATGAAAGGACAGATTATTTATGGAAACGATACTTAGAATTGACAATATTGAAAAGTATTATGGAAACAAATCGAGCCTGACAAAAGCGATTGACAATATTTCTTTTGAGGTAGAAAAAGGCGAATTTGTATCTATAATGGGAGCGAGTGGCTCTGGAAAGACCACGCTGCTTAATTGTATCTCTACACTTGATAAAGTTACGTCCGGCAGAATATTTGTTGGCGGATATGATATTACGGGATTAAAGGGAAATAAGTTAAACAAGTTCCGAAGAGAGGAGCTGGGATTTATTTTTCAGGATTTCAATCTGCTTGATACACTTACAGCCTATGAAAATATTGCACTGGCACTTTCTATTCAGAATGTAAAAGCCGGTGAAATTGACAGACGTGTGAAAAAAGTTGCAAATGAACTTGGAATTTATGAAGTGTTAAATAAATATCCGTATCAGATGTCAGGTGGACAGAAGCAGAGAGTTGCAAGTGCTAGAGCGATTATCACTAATCCAAAGCTGATTCTTGCTGATGAACCTACAGGAGCACTCGATTCAAAATCTTCAAGAATGTTACTTGAAAGTTTTAACTATCTTAATGCAGAACTGGAAGCAACAATACTTATGGTTACACATGATGCGTTTACTGCAAGTTATGCAGACAGGGTAATATTTATCAAGGACGGCAAAATTTTTAACGAGATTAATAAAGGCGACAATACCCGTAAAGAATTTTTTGATAAAATTATTGATGTTGTAACACTGCTCGGAGGAGATTTGAACAATGCTCTTTAAAATTTCTGTAAAAAACATCAGAAAGAGTTTTAAAGATTATGCCGTTTATTTCTTTACTCTTATACTTGGTGTTGCGGTATTTTATGTATTTAATGCGATTGACAGTCAGACAGTAATGCTTGATGTCAGGAAGAACGTTTATGATATAATAAAGCTTATGAATGAGATGCTTAGCGGTGTGAGCGTATTTGTGTCATGTGTTTTGGGCTTCTTGATTATTTATGCAAGCAGATTTCTTATCAAAAGAAGAAATAAGGAATTTGGAATTTATCTTACGCTTGGAATGAGTAAGAGAAAAATATCGATAATTCTTTTCTTTGAGACATTATTAATCGGCATTGTTTCACTTGTTGTGGGACTTTTTCTCGGAGCAGTATTATCTCAGTTTATGAGCATCCTTGTGGCAAATCTTTTTGATGCGGATATGACAAAATTCAAGTTTACATTTTCGTCAAAAGCATGTGTGAAAACACTCTTATATTTCACAATTATGTATTTACTTGTAATGGTATTTAATGTTGTGAATATAAGCAGATGCAAGCTGATAGACCTTCTTAATGCAGGAAAAAAGACAGAGAAAGTCAAAATGAAAAATCCTGTTATATGCACAATCGTATTTGTAATCGGAGTGGGAATTCTTTCGTATGCGTATTGGATGGTAACTGCCGGATTTTCAAATATGGATATGGCGGATAAGATAATTATTCCTATTGCTATGGGCTGTGTTGCTACATTTTTGATATTCTGGTCGCTGTCGGGACTTCTTATAAAAATATTTACAAGTATTAAGAGTGTATATTACAAGGGCGTTAACAGCTTTGTGTTAAGACAGTTTTGCAGCAAGATTAATACAACGGTATTTTCAACAACGATTATATGTTTAATGCTTTTTATAACAATAAGTGTTTTGTCGGCTGCTTTGTCAATGAAAAATTCAATGTCTTCGGATTTGAAAAAAATGTGTCCTGTAGACATTCAGTTTACAAAAATCAGCTATGAAGCGTTAAGAGAGGCTTATGCGACAGCTGATAAGGATAGTGATGATTATGAAAAGGCAACAAAAATCCTTGAGGATTCAAAGCTTAGTATAAGTGATACGCTTAAAAATAACGGATTTGACGTTAATGAATATTTAAAAAATATGACAGAATACAGTGTTTATCAGACCGGGCTTGAAGAAATGGATACATTGGGAAGTCTGGCAGATGAAATTCGTGAAAAATATCCGATGGTTTCTTTTTTGTCATCCGTCAATTTTATGAAATTAAGCGATTATAATAAAATTGCAACGCTTTACGGTAATGAAACTTATTCGCTTGGTGACAATGAATATTTAATTGTTGCCAATTTTAAAACAGTGGCAGATATAAGAAATATGGCATTAAAGGCAGGTACAAAGATTGATATAAACGGGAAAACATATTCTCCGAAATATAAGGAATGTAAGGATGGATTTATTGAACTTGCTTCGCAGCATATAAATGATGGAATTTTTATCGTACCCGATGACGCACTGACAGATGCACAGGTATATAAATGCGGAATGACAGCGGATTATAAGGCTGATTCAAAAGAAGAAAAATATGATATAGAAAATAAACTTGATGATATATCAAAAAATATTTTTAATCAGACGAGCTATCTTTCATATAATTCAAAAATTGATTTGGCAGAGGCGAGTGTAGGACTTGGTGCACTGGTAACATTTATCGCATTGTATCTTGGAATTATATTTCTTATAAGCAGTGCAGCAATACTTGCTTTAAAAGAATTATCTGACAGTGCGGATAATAGGGAAAGATATGGAATGATTAGGAAAATCGGTGTTGATGAGAAAATGATCAACATGGCGTTATTTAAGCAGATTGGAATATTTTTTGCTTTTCCGTTGCTTCTTGCAATAATTCATTCTGTATTCGGAATTAAATTCATTAATTTGATTCTTCAGACAATGGGTATGAGTTCAATGCTTGCGTCGGTTGGTATAACATTTGTATTTCTAGTTGTTATTTACGGAGGATATTTTATTATCACATATCTTTGCAGTAAAAGCATTATAAGACCATAATAATAAAAAATAAGCCGGGCAGTATAAGCTGTCCGGCTTAAAGTATTTTTATTTACGCGTGTAACGAGCCAAAGTCCGTGCTTGCACGAGACCTTGGCGACTGCCGCGATAACTTGAGAAACTCGCAGAGCATGTTTCTCATAGTTGTTTGTGTCTGTGGATATGAATTTCCGGAATTGCCATATTTTCATACTGGGTGTCTATGTGTTTACTGTCTGAATCCTGAGTGTCTTCATTGGCAGGGGGTTCATTTTTCTTTTTACCTGTATGAATTTCCGGAATTGCCAGGTTATCATAAGTCAAATCATAGTCGCTTTTTTTTTCAGAATGTTTTTTACCAAACTTAAACATAATATACCTCCATTATAAAAAGTTAATGAAAAATGTAATTACTAAGCTGTTAATAAAATCTGCAAAAAGGCTTCCGATAAGAGGAATAAGAAGATAAGCCTTTACAGAAGGTGCATACTTATCACATATTGCCTGCATATTTGCCATGGCATTAGGTGTCGCACCCATACCAAAACCGCACGTTCCGGCCACAAGAACTGCTGCATCATAATTTCTTCCCATAATATTAAATTCGATAAAATATGTAAAAATACACATAAACAATGCCTGTGAAGAAAGCAGTATTATGAGAGGAAGAGCGAGTGATGCAAGTTCCCACAGTTTTAAAGTTATCATTGCCATACCGAGGAAAAGTGAGAGTGAAATACCACCAAGGTCATTAATTTCACCCATGTGTATTGTACCTTTTCCGGAGTATTCTGATATATTTCGTATAAGTGCTGCTGCAATCATTGCTCCGATATATATTGGAAATGTAAGTCCGGTCTTTGTAAGCATCCATGAAAAAATTGTTCCGAGACCAATTGCAAGTATAAGCTGGAATACAGCTGAGGCATACATGCTTGTGTGACGCTCATGTTTCTTTTCATCTTCAACAAGAAGGCTGTCATCTTCAGGAACTACTGTTGATAAAAGATTTCTTTTTTCAATGAGGAGTTTTCCCAAAGGACCGCCGATAAGGCTTCCTGCGATAAGACCGAATGTTGCTGCAGCTGTACTTATTGTTGTTGCTCCGTTTACATTAAAATCTTCAAGTACGGGACCGAAAGCACCTGCCGTACCATGACCGCCAACCATTGAGATTGAACCTGTACACATACCTATAAGCGGGTTGATGTGCATGAGCCTGGAAAGACCTACAGCCAGGAAATTCTGCGCTATTATTAATGTAATTACAAGTCCTAAAAATACAGCCATTGATTTGCCGCCGCTTTTTAAGACTTTAAGATTTGCCTGAAATCCTACGGATGTGAAAAATAAAACCATACAGATTTCGCGAAGTGTGTCATCGAATGTAAATTCAATAATTCCCGTTACATGGCATATGCAAGTAAATATCGCAAATAAAAGACCGCCGATTACAGGTGCGGGAATACAGAATTTTTCAAGAAAATATATTCTTTTTTTCAAAAAACTTCCAAGTAAAAGAACCAGAACAGCCACAGCGACTGTCTGATACATATCTAAAGATAAAAGCATGTGAGTCCTCCTGCCTATTCTGTTATAACATCAATTCCGTGTTCGGAATAATATGCTGCCGCACCCGCATGGAAGGGGATTGTTATTCCTTCTGCTGCGTTACTGATATTAAGGTTGATGTCAACAGAAGTCGCATATTGCAGCTGTTTTGAATTGTCAAAAAGTGATGATGTTATCTGTTTAACCGTATCCTTCGAAAGACTGTCGGACGCAAGAAGCACTGATTTGACGCCGAGTGTTTTTACCGATTCAGTTTGTCCGTTGTATGTATACGCGGGAATTATATATTCTGAATAAAAAGGACATGCGGCTTTTAATTTGTCCATGCAGTTATCGTCAATATTTAAAAGACGTACATCACATTCTTTTGAAAGCTCTTCAATTACGGTTGTTTTAATTCCTGCCGTGATAAAAAGAGCGTCGATTTTTCCCGCGGTAAATTCCTGTGCAGCATCACTGTAATCAAGGTTGACGGTCTTGATTATCTCGTCGGTAAGACCGCTGTATTTAAGAATCTGCTTTGCGTTGCTCTCGGAACCTGATTCCTCGGAGCCGATGCTTACAGTTTTTCCCTGCAAATCATTAAGGGAATAGATGTCAGAATCCTCTTTTACAACAATCTGGCATGCCTCTGTATAAAGCGTTGCGATTGCTTTGTAACCCTGATATTTTTTTTCGTCTGATGGTCCGTTGCCATTGTAGGCACTGTCAGCAATATCCATCTGTGCAATTCCTAAGTCAATATATCTGCCTGACAAAAGACGAATATTGGCAGCCGAACCTGCCGTGTTTTTCAGTTCTATTTTTGAGGCGGTGTTATCCTGGTTGAATACACCGGCAAACGCACCGGAAAATGAATAATAAATTCCGCCTATGTCGCCGGCACCCATGCGTATGTTTTTATTTGCTGAGCCACAGCCGCCAAGTACAGTCATAAGCACAAGCGGAATACACAGCAGAATACTTAATTTTTTATTCATACGTTTAGTTCCTTTCACTTTCTTTGTAATATATTTTACATTAATTCATAAAAGTTGACAAGAAAACACGGTGAAATTAAATTTCTTAATAAAATTTTAATAATAGGGTTGCATTATCTTATAACTTATGATAGTATCATCTAAGTGCAAAATACAAATGTCCGTCACAGAAAGACAGAATGAAAGATTTGCAAAAAGAAGATAAAAAGGGAGATATTTAACATGAGTGATAAGTTGAGAGTTGGTATACTTGGTGGTACAGGTATGGTTGGACAGCGTTTTATAACATTGCTTGAAAACCACCCTTGGTTTGAAGTTGTGCTTGTTGCGGCAAGCGGACGTTCAGCAGGCAAGCTTTACGAAGAAGCTGTAGACGGACGTTGGAAGATGGCAGTAGATATGCCTGAATATGTTAAGAAGATGACAGTTTACGATATGGATAAGGATTTCGATGAAATCGTATCAAAGGTAGATTTCGTATTCTGTGCTGTAAATATGCCTAAGGATGAGATTAAGGCTCTTGAGGAAAGATATGCAAAGGCAGAAGTTCCTGTAGTTTCTAATAACAGTGCTAATCGTTGGACACCTGATGTTCCTATGGTTGTACCTGAAATCAATCCTGAACATCTTGAAGTTATCGAGTCACAGAAGAAGAGACTCGGAACAACAAGAGGTTTTATATGTGTAAAGCCTAACTGTTCAATCCAGAGCTACACACCTGCATTAAACGCACTTAAAGAATTCGAGCCTAAGCTTGTAGTTGCTACAACATATCAGGCTATCTCAGGTGCAGGCAAGACATTCAAAGAATGGCCTGAAATGGTTGAAAATATCATCCCATACATTGGCGGTGAGGAAGAAAAGAGTGAGAAAGAGCCATTAAGACTCTGGGGTAAAGTTGAGAATGGACAGATTGTTCCGGCAACAGAACCTGTTATTACATGCCAGTGTATCAGAGTTCCTGTTCTTGATGGACATACAGCAGCTGTATTTGTGAACTTTGAAAAGAAGCCTACAAAAGAGCAGATTATTGAAAAATGGAGAAATTTCAAGGGACTTCCACAGGAACTTGAACTTCCAAGTGCTCCAAAGCAGTTCATCCAGTATATTGAAGAAGACAACCGTCCTCAGGTTAAGCTTGATGTTAATTATGAAAATGGTATGGGAATTTCACTTGGCCGTTTAAGAGAAGATAGCGTATTTGATTACAAATTCGTAGGTCTTTCTCATAATACATTAAGAGGTGCAGCAGGCGGTGCCGTTCTTATCGCTGAACTCTTAAAGGCTCAGGGTTACATCACAAAGAAGTAATTAATAATATAAAATGTTTAATAAAGAAAACGGTGACTCCGGTAAGGGGTCACCATTTTTGTCGTGATAACGAAAAAATTATGCACATGTGTGGTATCTCTGTTATGGACAAAAGTTTATTTTTACTGTATGATATTTCACACAGATAACAGGTGAAATAATATGGGATTGCAGCCCGGTTAGGAGAATATAGTGGAAAATAATCAGTTTTATGCGATGCTGTCAAGAATGAAATATGTGAACAGATGGGGAACCATGCGTAACACAAGCAATGAAAATATTTGCGAGCACAGTCTTAATGTTGCATTCATAGCACATGCACTTGGTATTATAAATAATGAAGAATTTAACGGAAATATAGATGCACAAAGACTTGCTGTTCTTGGTATGTACCATGATGTTACAGAGATTATAACAGGAGACCTGCCTACGCCGGTAAAATATTACAGTCCTGTGATAAGAGAGGCATATGCTGATGTTGAGCGTGTTGCAAAAGACGAGCTTTTGAGTGGAATACCTGAGAAAATGAGAAAATATTATGACAGTGTTCTTCTTGAAACAGAAGAGGAAAATGAATTGTGGAAATATGTTAAGGCGGCTGACAAAATATCTGCACTTATCAAGTGTCTTGAGGAAGAACAGATGGGTAACAGTGATTTTGCCGATGCAAAACTTACGATAGAAGAATATCTTAAAAATATGAATATGAAGGAAGTTGATTTCTTTATGGAAAAGTTCCTTCCTGCGTACAGTATGACGCTTGATGAATCAGTTACAAGGTTAGAAGGTTAATTTATGGGAAAATCAGTATTTATAGCGGAGAAGCCGAGCGTAGCACAGGAATTCGGCAAGGCACTGCATGAAAATTTTACAAGAAGAGACGGTTTTTTGGAATCCGACAATTATATTGTAACATGGTGTGTCGGACATCTTGTAACAATGAGTTATCCTGAAAAATATGATGAAAAATTGAAAAGATGGAGCTTTGATACACTGCCGTTTCTTCCGGAAAAATTTCTCTACGAAGTAATTCCTTCGGTTGAAAAACAGTTCAATATTGTAAAGGGAGTGCTTAACAGGGAAGATGTTGAGACTATCTATGTCTGTACCGATTCGGGACGTGAGGGAGAGTATATTTACAGGCTTGTTGAACAGATGGCGGGCGTGCACGATAAAAAAGAAAAACGTGTATGGATAGACTCGCAGACAGAAGAAGAAATATTAAAAGGAATAAGAACGGCAAAAGATTTGTCGGAATATAATAATCTGAGCGATGCTGCTTACCTTAGGGCAAAAGAAGATTATCTCATGGGAATTAATTTTTCGAGAGTGCTTACGTTAAAATATGGAAGAAATATTTCTAACTATCTCAAAACTGACAGGACAGTTGTTTCTGTAGGACGTGTAATGACATGTGTTCTTGGAATGATTGTAAGACGTGAAAGAGAGATTCGTGCATTTGTAAAAACTCCTTTTTTCCGTGTTATAACAAAAGCACAGATAGCCGAGTCATCATTTGAGGCAGAATGGCGTGTGACTGAGAAGAGCAGATACTATCAGACACCGTATTTATATAAGGAAAATGGTTTTAAAGAAAGAAAGTATGCAGAGGAACTTGCAGCCTTTCTTAGTGAACCTCTTCCGGCAGAAGGAACTGTTGAGAGCATAGAACGTAAAAAGGAGACAAAGAATCCTCCGCTTTTATACAATCTTGCTGAAATCCAGAATGAGTGTTCAAAGCTTTTTAAAATTAGTCCGGACCAGACACTCAATATAATTCAGGAACTTTATGAAAAGAAGCTTGTTACATATCCAAGAACAGATGCCAGAGTTTTATCAAGTGCGGTCTGTAAAGAGATAAGTAAAAATATCTCAGGACTTATAAATTATGAGCCGGTAAAAGCATTTGCACAGGATATAATTTCAGGTGAAAAATTTAAAAATATTGAAAAAACACGTTACTGTGACGATAAAAAAATAACGGACCATTATGCGATAATACCGACGGGACAGGGGCTTGGTGCATTGAAGAATCTTTCACAGACTGCAGCAAGGACGTATGAGATTATAGTGAGAAGATTTCTTAGCATATTTTATCCGGCGGCTGTATACAGCAGGGTTTCGCTGGCACTTGAATGTAAAAATGAGCGTTTTAACGCATCATTTAAAGTGCTTGTAGATGAGGGGTATCTTAAAGTGGCAAAAAATTCATTTGCAAAAGCATCAAAACAGGATGATCCGGATGGCAACGGCACAGATGACGGCAAGGCTGACGCGGCTTTACTTGAGGCATTGAAAAAGTGCAGAAAAAATGATAAACTCAGTCTTGTAGGTTTTGATATAAAAGAAGGTGAGACATCACCGCCTAAGCGGTATAATTCCGGTTCTATCATTCTTGCAATGGAAAATGCAGGACAGCTTATAGAGGATGAGGAATTGAGAGCACAGATAAAAGGTTCCGGTATAGGAACGAGTGCAACGCGTGCAGAGATTTTAAAGAAACTTAATAATATAGGATATATTTCAACTAATAAGAAAACACAGATAATAACGCCTACACAGCTGGGAGAGATTATATATGAAGTTGTTGAAAAGTCTATAGTTCATCTTCTAAATCCTGAACTTACAGCGAGCTGGGAAAAAGGTCTTAATTATGTAGCTGAAGGTTCCATTACATCTGATGAGTATCTTCAAAAACTTGAAGGTTTTGTAAGAAGACGTACAGTTGCGGTTATGAGGCTTAATAACCAGTCACAGCTTGTTGGAAGATTTAATGAAATTTCTAAAAATTATAAATAGAGTGTATTTTCAGTAAATAATATTGTATACACGGAAAAGGAGTATTTATGTGCGGTATTGTTGGTTACATCGGAGACAGGGATTGTGCTGATGTTTTAGTAAATTCGCTTGAAAAACTTGAATACAGAGGCTATGACTCAGCAGGAATCGCTGTTCTTGAAAATGGTGTGATTAAGGTTGAAAAGTGCAAGGGAAGACTTGAAAATCTTAGAAACAAGATGGCAGCAGACGGAAAGCCTTATGGTCATGTAGGTATCGGTCATACACGCTGGGCAACACATGGAGAACCATCTGATATTAATTCACATCCACATGGTAATAAACGTGTAACTATTGTACATAACGGAATTATAGAAAATTACAGACAGATAAAGGAATTTCTTATATCTGAGGGATACAGTTTTGTAAGTGAGACTGATACTGAAACAGTTGCAAAGCTTCTTGATTATTATTATACGGGAGACCCTGTTGATACAATTATCAAAGTGCTTGCAGAAATTAAAGGTTCATATGCACTTGGCATAATGTTCAGGGATTTTCCTGACAGAATATTTGCAGTAAGAAAAGATAGTCCTCTTATAGTTGGAAAAGGTGAGCATGAAAACTTTATTGCATCAGATGTTCCGGCTATTATGCAGTATACAAGGGATTATTATCTGCTTGATACTAATGATATTGCTGTTTTGACAAAAGAAAATATTGAGTTTTTTAACATCCATAAAGAAAGACTTGAAAAGAAGCTTAATACTGCTGATTGGGATGTTGATGCTGCCGAAAAAGGCGGATATGAGCATTTTATGTTAAAAGAAATTAATGAACAGCCTACAGCAGTAAAGACAACGATAACACCAAGAATCACGGATTCAATGCCGGATTTTTCCGCAGAAGGATTTGATGCGGCTAAGTTAAGTTCATATAATAAAATATATATTGTTGCATGTGGAACTGCTATGCATGCAGGAATGGTTGGAAAGTATGTTATTGAAAAGCTGGCACGAATACCTGTTATAGTGGATATTGCGTCTGAATTCAGATACAGGGACCCTCTTATTGACAAGGGTGATTTAGTAATATTGATTTCACAGTCAGGAGAAACTGCTGATACAAAGGCAGCACTTGAACTTGCAAAATTAAATGGTGCCGATACACTCGCAATTGTTAATGTAAAAGGTTCATCAATTGCAAGAGCCGCTGATATGGTAGTATATACTCATGCCGGTCCTGAAATTTCGGTTGCATCTACAAAGGCATATATGGTTCAGATTTCAGTTATGTATCTTCTTGCATTTGAACTTGCATACGGAACAGGAAGGATTTCTAAAGAACAGTGTGAGAAATATACAAAAGAACTTCAAAATATTCCTTCGGTTATCAAAGAGGCAATAGGTCTTGAAAAAGACTGTCAGTTTATTGCTTCAAAGCTTCTTAATGCAGACAGCCTTCTTTATATAGGAAGAGGTCTTGATTATGCATCAAGCATGGAAGGTTCATTAAAGTTAAAAGAGATTTCTTATATTCATTCTGAATCATATGCTGCCGGTGAATTAAAGCACGGCACAATTTCACTTATAACTGAAAACATGCCTGTAATTGCTGTTGTTACACAAAAAGACCTTGAAGAAAAAACAATAAGCAATATTAAGGAAGTCAAGGCAAGAGGTGCTATGGTTATACTTGTCTGCGGCGAAGATGTAGTTGTTGAAGATAAAGTTGCAGATTATATAATCAGGCTTCCAAAAGCAGAACAGATGTTAATGCCGATGGTTGCAGCTGTTCCGCTTCAGCTTATAGCATATTACACAGCTGTTCTTAAAGGAAATGATGTTGATAAGCCGAGAAATCTGGCAAAATCAGTAACGGTTGAATAGGCAGTATAAAATAAATCTGGTGGTAGTGTGAGGAATTATATATTATGAATGACAGTATAAAAATAAGTGAGCTTTTTGATTTGAACGAGACAATTGCAGCAGATATTTTTGACGGATGTACATTTCCGTGGGAAGTTTTATCAAAGATAGGCGATTTTATCGTAAAACTTGGAAATACACTTCCTGAATCAGAATATGAAAAAAGAGGGGAAAATGTATGGGTTGCCAAAAGTGCAAAAGTATTTGATTCGGCATATATCAACGGACCATGCATAATAGGAAAGGATGCAGAAGTACGTCACTGTGCATTTATACGTGGAAATGCAATTGTAGGCGAGGGTGCAGTTGTAGGTAATTCTACAGAACTTAAAAATGTAATTTTGTTTAACAAAGTTCAGGTGCCGCATTATAATTATGTGGGAGATTCAATATTGGGATTCAGGGCACATATGGGTGCAGGTTCGATAACATCTAATGTGAAATCTGATAAAAAGCTTATTGTAATTAAAGGACCGGACGGGAATGTTGAGACAGGAATTAAGAAAATAGGAGCATTTCTTGGAGATAATGTTGAGGTTGGATGTGGAAGTGTTCTTAACCCAGGTACGATAGTCGGAAGAGAATCTAATATTTATCCGCTTTCAAGTGTGCGTGGATGTGTTCCTGCTAAAAGTATTTACAAAAATAAAAATGAAATTGTAGAAAAGAATAATGATTAAATTGTTTCAAAGAAACATGAAATTAATGTAAAAATACGTAAAGGTCGTTGACTATTCGGAAGGTTTGTGAGAAAATAATCAAAGTACGGATAGAGAAGTACATAAAGAAGAACCTTTAGATTACGAAAGGAGTATGAAAATGATTTATACACAGGAAGTAGAAAACATGTGTCCAGTAGCACAGGGCGTTCATCATGGTGCCGCTCCAGTTCCTACAGAGGGAAAATGGGTACAGAATAAGGAAGTTAAGGATATTTCAGGCTTTACACATGGTGTGGGCTGGTGTGCTCCACAGCAGGGTGCCTGCAAACTTACATTAAATGTTAAGGAAGGTATTATTCAGGAAGCATTAGTTGAGACAATCGGATGTTCAGGCATGACACATTCAGCAGCTATGGCATCAGAAATTTTACCAGGTTTAACAGTTATGGAAGCATTAAATACAGACCTTGTCTGTGATGCTATCAATACAGCTATGAGAGAGCTTTTCTTACAGATTGTATACGGAAGAACTCAGAGTGCATTCTCAGAAGACGGTCTTGCAGTTGGTGCAGGCCTTGAAGATCTTGGTAAGGGACTTCGTTCACAGGTTGGTACTATGTATGGTACACTTGCAAAAGGTCCTCGTTATCTTGAGATGGCAGAAGGTTATGTAACAGGTATCGCTCTTGACAAGGATAACCAGATTATTGGTTACAAGTTTGTAAACCTTGGTAAGATGACAGATTTCATCAAGAAGGGTGACGATGCTAACACAGCTTATGAAAAGGCTTGTGGACAGTACGGCAGAGTTGCTGATGCTGTTAAGATTATCGATCCAAGAACAGACGAAGAAGTAAAGTAAGGAGGAGATACGACAATGGCTTTATTTGAATCATATGAAAGAAGAATAGATAAAATTAATTCAGTATTAAACAGCTATGGCATTTCTTCAATCGAAGAAGCAGAGAAGATTACAAAGGATGCTGGATTAGACGTATATAACATGGTAAAGGGAATTCAGCCAATCTGTTTTGAGAACGCTTGCTGGGCTTATACTGTAGGTGCTGCAATCGCAATCAAGAAGGGTGCAAGAAAGGCTTCAGAAGCCGCTGCAGCTCTTGGTGAAGGTCTTCAGGCTTTCTGTATTCCGGGTTCAGTTGCTGATCAGCGTAAGGTTGGTTTAGGTCATGGTAACCTTGGTAAGATGCTTCTTGAGGAAGATACAGAATGCTTCGCATTCCTTGCAGGTCATGAGTCATTCGCAGCTGCTGAGGGTGCTATCGGTATCGCAGAAAAGGCTAACAAGGTACGTAAAAAACCATTAAGAGTTATCTTAAATGGTCTTGGTAAAGATGCAGCTAAGATTATCTCAAGAATTAACGGATTTACATTCGTTGAGACAGAGATGGATTACAAGACAGGTGAAGTTAAGGAAATCGAAAGAATTGCTTACTCAGATGGTCTTCGTTCAAAGGTAAACTGCTACGGTGCTAATGATGTAACAGAAGGTGTTGCTATCATGTGGAAAGAAAATGTTGATATCTCTATCACAGGTAACTCAACAAACCCTACAAGATTCCAGCATCCAGTTGCAGGTACATATAAGAAGGAAAGACTTGAAGCAGGCAAGAAGTATTTCTCAGTTGCTTCAGGCGGTGGTACAGGTCGTACACTTCATCCAGATAACATGGCAGCAGGTCCTGCTTCTTATGGTATGACAGATACTATGGGACGTATGCACTCAGATGCTCAGTTCGCTGGTTCTTCTTCAGTTCCTGCTCATGTTGAGATGATGGGTCTTATCGGTATGGGTAATAACCCTATGGTTGGTGCTACAGTAGCAGTTGCAGTTGCGATTCAGGAAGCTGCTGACAACGGCAAGTTCTAATTGTGAAAGTTTAAAAACATGCATAAAAGCCGCAGTCTCAAGGGATTGCGGCTTTTTTACGTGCGTATGGCATCAATAATGAAATACCCTAGAATATATGAAATCTCAATTAATGTCTGTAATTTGGAAAAAAGATGAAGATAAAATAAAAATAAGATTTGAATGATGAAAATGTGCGATTCATAAGGAGAAAAATTAGGGAATATCCCAAAGTTTGTGTAAACCTCCAAACTGATGTAAGATAAAATTACTCAGTTTGGAGGTTATTTTTATGGCAAAAAGAAAAGACAGCCCACAAAAAGCAGCAATGAGAGAAATGATGCGTGACTATCTGAAAAATAATGATATCAGCATCAAAGACGACACCGATGTAAATAGCATCATGCGTGACATGATGTCTGTCCTTTTGGAAGGTGCTTTGGATGAAGAACTGGATGAGGAATTAGGATATTCC